>JADCHE010000131.1 GCA_020248665.1 Burkholderiales bacterium
AAGGAGTCATGCAGCGCCGCGAAGCGCTCGGCGAGGCGCGCCGCGTGCGCCGGGTCGTCGAGCTGCGCGAGCAGCGCGGTGCCCAGCGCCTCGGGCTGCGCCGCGTCCTGGATGAATTCCGGCACCACCGACTCGTTGCACAGGATGTTCGGCAGCCCGACCCACGGCAGGTAGCCCATGTTCCTCATGATCCGGTAGCTGAGCCAGGCCACCCGGTAGGCGATCACCATCGGCTTGCGGTAGAGCGCCACCTCGAGCGTCGCGGTGCCGCTCGCGACCAGCACCGCGTCGGACGCGGCGATCGCGTCGTGCGAGCGCCCCATCACCAGCCGGCAGTCGACGCCCTCGGGCAGCGCGCCGCCGGCCAGCATCCTGCGCAGCCGCGCGTACAGCGTCTCGGTCGCCGCGGGCACCACGAAGACCAGCTCGGGGCGGCGCGCCGCGAGCCACGCGATCGTGCGCACGAAGGTCGGCCCGAGGTGCGTGATCTCGCCGCTCCGGCTGCCCGGCAGCACCGCGACGACCGGGCGCCCCTCGGACAGCGCGAGCGCGCGACGCGCCCCCGCGACGTCGGCCTCGAGCGGGATCGCGTCGGCGAGCGGGTGCCCGACGTAGGTCGCCGGCACGCCGGCCGCCTCGTACAGCTTCGGCTCGAACGGGAACACCAGCAGCATCCGGTCGACCGAGCGCTTGATGCCCTCGATGCGGCCCCCGCGCCATGCCCAGATCGACGGCCCGATGAAGTGGGCGACGCGCACGCCGCGCTCGCGCAGCCGGCGTTCCAGGCCGAGGTTGAAGTCGGGTGCGTCGACGCCGACGAACACGTCGGGCTTCCAGGCGAGCAGCCGGTCGTGCAGACGCGAGCGCATCGCGCGCAACGCCGGGTACTCGCGCAGCACTTCCGCGTAGCCGTGCACCGCGAGGCGCTCGGACGGCCACCAGGCGTCGAAGCCGCGCGCGACCATCGCCGGCCCGCCGATGCCCGCCGCCTGCAGCCCCTGCGCGCTGCCGAGCCGCGACTGCAGCCCGCCGAGCACCGCGGAAGCGAGCAGGTCGCCCGAGGTTTCGCCGGCGACCATGCCGAGGCGGAACGGCCCGGCGTCCGGCATGGCGACCGCGGTGCCCGCGGCAGTCGCATCGGGGACGGTCGGCTTCAAGGTCGGCGGCCCGCGGTCCGGCGCTGCGCCACGCGCTTCGCCGCCCTCAGCGCACGAGGCCGCGCTCGACCCGCGCGAGGAACGCGGTCAGCAGCCGCAGCGCATCCGCCTGTCCGAGCGCGGACGGGGGCAGCGGGGTCGCGGGCGCCGCCCCGGCTGCATCGAGCTCGGCGAGTTGCGCCTCGAGCTGACCGCGCGCCTGCGCGAGCGTCAGCTCCGAGCGGTACAGCGTGCGGTAGGCGCGCCGCAGCAGCGCGACGGTGTCCGCATCGAAGCCCCGCCGCTTCAGGCCCTCGCTGTTCAGCCCGTGCGGTGCCGACGGGTTGCCCGAGGCCATCACGTACGGCGGCACGTCGTGCAGGACGATCGTGCCGGTGCCGGTCATCGCGTGCGCGCCGACCTTGCAGAACTGGTGGACCTGCGTGCAGCCGCCGAGGATCACCCAGTCGCCGAGCTCGACGTGGCCGCCGAGGTTGGTGGTGTTCGCGAGGATGGCGTGCGAGCCGATCCGGCAGTCGTGCGCGACGTGCACGTAGGCCATGATCCAGTTGTCGTCGCCGATCCGCGTGACGCCCGCGTCCTGCACCGTGCCGCGGTTGACCGTCACGCACTCGCGGAAGGTGTTGCCGTCACCGATCTCGAGCGTGGTCGGCTCGCCGCGGTACTTCTTGTCCTGTGGCGGCCCGCCGATCGTCGCGTGCGGATGCACGACGTTGTTGCGGCCGAGCGTGGTCGGTCCCTCGACGGTCGCGTGCGCGAGGATCCGCGTACCCGCGCCGATCCGCACGCCGGCGCCGACGACCGCGAACGGGCCGACCTCGACGTCGTCGTCGAGCGACGCGCCCGGATCGACGCACGCGCTCCGGTGGATGCGCGCCACGGTCAGTGCCCCGCTTCGGAGGCGCCACCCGCCTTCGCCGCGCCCGTCTGCGGCGGCGCGACCTCGCGCAGCGTGCACATCAGCTCGGCCTCCGCCGCGAGTGCCCCGTCGACGGTCGCGACGCCGCGGAACTTCGAGATCGACTTCGCGAAGCGCATGATCTCCACCTCCAGGCGCAGCTGGTCGCCGGGGCCGACCGGCCGCTTGAAGCGCGCGCCGTCGATGCCGACGAAGTAGAACACCGACGAGGCGTCGGACTTGCGCCCGAGGGTCTCGAACGACAGCACGCCGGCCGCCTGCGCGAGCGCCTCGATCATCAGCACGCCCGGCATCACCGGGATGTGCGGGAAGTGGCCGACGAAGAACGGCTCGTTGATCGTCACGTTCTTGATCGCGACGATGCGCTTGCCGGGCTCGAGCTCGAGCACGCGGTCGATCAGCAGGAACGGATAGCGGTGCGGCAGGTATTCGAGGATGCCGCGGATGTCGATGGAGGTCATTCGTCGTCCTTGGAGCCGTCGCCCCGCGAGGCCAGCGCGCGGATCCGCTTGCGCAGCTCGGGCAGCTGCTTGAGCGTCGCGGCCGTCCGTTCCCACTGCGCGTGCCCCTGCAGCGGCCACGCGCCGGTGTAGAAGCCCGGTTCGTCGACGCTGCGCTCGACCAGCGAGAAGCCGCCGATCACCGCGCCGTCGCAGAGCTCGATGTGCCCGGCGATGCCCACGCCGCCGCCTATCATGCAGCGTGCGCCGATCGTGGCGCTGCCGGCGATACCGACGCAGCCGGCGATCACGGTGTGCGCGCCGATCCGCACGTTGTGGCCCACCTGCACCAGGTTGTCGATCTTCACGCCGTCGGCGATGACGGTGTCGTCGAGCGCGCCGCGGTCGATCGCGCAATTCGCGCCGATCTCGACGTCGTCGCCGATCGTCACCGAGCCGAGCTGGGCGATCTTGACGAAGCCCTCGGACGAGGGTGCGAAGCCGAAGCCGTCGGCCCCGACGACCGTGCCGGAATGGATCGTCGCGCGCGCGCCGATCGTGACGCCGGCGTAGACCACGACGTTCGGGTGCAGTGTCGAGCCGGGGCCGATCGAGGCGCCCTCGCCGATCGCGCAGCCCGCGCCGATACGGGTGCCCGCGTCGATGCAGGCGCCAGCCGCGACGCTCGCGCCGGGCCCGACCTCGACGCCGGCGCCGAGCCGTGCGGCCGCGTCGACGCGCGCCGTCGGGTCGATGCCCGTGGCCCTCGGCGGCGGCGAGAGCAGCGCCTCGAACCACCGGGACACCTGCGCGTAGGCCACGTACGGGTCGGCGACGACGATCCGGGCGGTGCCCTCGGCAGCGTGGGCCTCGAGCGCCGGGGACACGATCAGAGCGCCGGCGCGGCTCGACGCAGCGGCCTTGCCGTGGCGGCGGCCCGACAGGAACGACACTGCATCGGGACCCGCCGACTCCAGCGACGCGAGCCTCGCAACGACGCGCGCGCCGTCGCCGCGGACCGTGCCGCCGATGCGCGCCGCGATCGCATCGACCGTGACCGGCTCGGGCAGCGGACGTCGCACCGGCGTCCCTACTTCGCGGCGTTGAGCTGGCGCAGCACCTTCTCGGTCATGTCGATCCGGGGCGAGACGTGCACCGCGTCCTGGATGATCATGTCGTAGCGCTCCTGCTCGGCGATCTGCCGGATCACGCGGTTCGCGCGGTCGATCACCGTGGCGAGTTCCTCGTTGCGGCGCTGGTTGATGTCCTCGCGGAATTCGCGCTGCTTGCGCTGGAACTCGCGATCGAGGTCGGCGAGCTCGCGCTGGCGGCGCAGCCGCTCGCCCTCGGCGGTGACCGGCGCGTCGCGCTCGAGCTTCTCCGACATCTGCTTCAGGCGGGCGGCGAGGTCCTGCAGGTCCTTGTCCCGGCGAGAGAACTCCTGCTGGATCCGCTCCTGCGCGGACTTCGCGGCGCTCGACTCGCGGATGATCCGCTCCAGACTGACGTAGCCGATCTTCGGCGGCGCGTCCTGCGCGACGGCGAACGCCGACGCCGCGCAGAGCGCGCCCGCTGCGACGAACCGGGCGAGCCGGGCGGGCCGGACGGTGGAGGTCATCGGATCGGTTCCATGGAGCGGCTTCCGGTGGGCGAGCCGGGGCGGGGCGGCCGCATTCTCGCACACCTGCGGCACGGCGAGGCCCCGCTCAGAAGCCCGTCCCGATCTGGAACTGGAAGCGCTGCGTACGGTCGCCGGGCTGCCTGTTGATCGGGTAGCCGAGCGACAGCTTCAGCGGACCGAGCGGCGACAGCCAGTTGAGGCCGAAGCCGGCCGAATAGCGCAGGTCGCCGATGTTGATGGTGTCGGCGAAGACGTTGCCCACGTCCACGAAGGTGAACATCCGGACGATCTGCTCGTTGCCGGTGCCGGGCAACGGGAACAGGAACTCGAAGCTGCCGACCAGCTTCGACTGGCCGCCGCGCGGGAACCCGTCGCTGTCGCGAGGGCCCAGGCTCGCCGCCTCGAAGCCGCGCACCGAACCGATGCCGCCCGCGTAGTAGTTCTTGAAGATCGGGTAGAGATTGTCGCCCCAGGACAAGCCGCGCGCGACCGAACCGTAGAGTCCGATCGTGTAGTCCTTGGTCAGCGGCTTGTAGTACTGCGTGTCGAAGTTCGCGCGCACGTAGCGCAGGTCGCCGACCGGCAGAGTGAACTCGACGTTCGAGGACATCAGCAGGCCTCGGGTCGGGGTCAGCGGGCTGTCGCGCTCGTCGCGCAGCCAGCCGAGCGTGCCGAGCACCGCCCAGCTCGACTCGCCGAACGCCTCGACGTACTCCCTGAAGCGCACGGGCGCGTTCGTCCCGAGCGACAGCGTGTTGCGCTCGTAGATGACACCGAAGTTCACCCGGTCGACCTCGGTGTACGGCAGGCCGAAGCGCAGCCCGACGCCCTGCGTCAGCGTGCGGTAGTCGCCCAGCCCGAGCTGGTCGGCGTTGAAGCGGCGGCTGTACAGCTCGAAGGTCCGCGACACGCCGTCGGCGGTGAAGTACGGGTCGGTGCTTCGCAGGTCGATCGTCTGCTGCGTGCGCCCGGTGTTGACGTTGAGTGCGAGCGACTTGCCGGTACCGAGGAAGTTCTGCTGGTTGACCGATGCGGTGAGGATCAGGCTGTCGGTGCTCGAGAAGCCCACGCCGACCAGGAAGGTGCCGGTCGAGCGCTCGGTGACGTTGACGTTCAGGTCGACCTGGTCGGGCGCGTCGGGCACCGGCACGGTGTCGATCGTCACGTCGGTGAAGAAGCCGAGCCGCGTCAGCCGCTGGCGCGACAGCCGGATCTTGTCGGTGTCGTACCAGGCGCCCTCGAACTGGCGCAGCTCGCGGCGGATCACCTCGTCTCGGCTGCGGGCATTGCCCGAGATGTTGATCCGGCGCACGTAGGCCCGGCGGCCGACGTCGACGTTGACGTTGAAGAAGACGGTCCGCTTGTCGCGGTCGACCTCGGGAATCGCGTTGACGTTGGCGAACGCGTAGCCGATCGATCCGTACAGCTCGGTCATCGCGCGCGTCGAGTCGGCGAGCCGCTGTCCGTTGAAGACGTCGCCCTCCCGGACCAGCATCAGCGCGTCGAGCTCCTTCTCGCGCCCGAGCGTGTTGCCGCTGAAGCGGAACCCCGAGACCGTGAAGCGCTCGCCCTCGGAGATGTTGATGGTGATGTAGACGCCCTCGCGGTCCGGGTCGATCGAGACCTGCGTCGAGATGACAGCGAACTCGAGGTAGCCGCGGTTCAGGTAGAAGGAGCGGAGCCGCTCCAGGTCGCCCGCCAGCTTCTCGCGCGCGTACTGGTCGGTCTTGGTGTACCAGGACAGCCAGGTCGGCGTCGTCAGCGACAGCTGATCGAGCAGCGTGCGCTCGCTGAACACCTGGTTGCCGACGATGCGGATCTCCGTGATCCGTGCGTCGCCCCCCTCGTCGATCGCGAGCGCGATGCCGACGCGGTTGCGCTCCTGCGGCGTCACCGTCGCCGTCACGCGCGCCGCGTACTTGCCGCGCGCGAGGTACTGGCGCTTGATCTCCTGCTCCGCACGGTCGAGCAACGAGCGGTCGAAGATCCGCGACTCGGCGAGCCCGAGCGCGCTCAGCGCCTTCAGCATCGTCTCGGCCGGGATGTCCTTGGCGCCACTGATCTCGACCGACGCGATCGACGGGCGCTCCTCGAGGTAGACGACGAGCACGTCGTTCTCGACCTCTAGCCGAACGTCGTTGAAGAGGCCGGTCGCATAGAGCGCGCGAATCGCCTGCGCGGCGCGCTGGTCGTCGATCCGCTCGCCGACCTTCACCGGCAGGTAGCCGAACACCGTGCCCGGCTCGACACGCTGGACGCCGACGAGTCGGATGTCGCGGACGGTGAAGGGATCGAAGGCCCACGCGAGCGGGCCGAACATGCTCGCGACGACCGCGAACATGGCTGAAACGAACGGACGCATGGAACTCCCGGTTGGCCGGCCGGCCACCGGGGACTCAGCCGCCGAACAGCCTGCTCAGATCGTTGAACAGGGCCACGGCCATCAACCCGACGATTGCCGCGAGACCTGCCTTCTGGGTGACCTGCATGAAGCGCTCGGACAGCGGTCGACCCTTGATCGCCTCGAGGCCGTAATATACCAAATGGCCTCCGTCGAGGACGGGGACCGGCAGCAGGTTGAGCACGCCGAGGCTCACGCTGATCAGCGCGAGGAACGCGACGTACGCGAACACGCCGACCTTCGCGGACTGCCCCGCGTAGTCCGCGATCGCGACCGGTCCGCTGAGGTTGCGCCACGACAGGTCGCCGGTCAGCATCTTGCCGAGCATGCGCAGCGAGAACCACTACATGTCCCAGGTCTGGCGCGCGCCGTAGCCGATGGCGTCAATCGGGCCGTGGACGACCCGAACCATCTCGACCTTGTTCTGCAGGGCCGCGCCGATGCGCCCGACGCTGCGGCCGCCGTCCTCCGCCCGGTCGGAGCGCTGGGCCTGCGGCACCACGACGATGCGCTGCTCGACGCCCGCGCGGCGGATCGTGAGCGGCACCTCGCGGTCCGCGCTCACGCGCAGCACGTCGATCAGGTCGGTGGCGCGCGTCACCGCCCGGCCCTCGACCGAGACCACCTCGTCCCCCGCGAGCAGGCCCGCCTTCGCGGCGCTGCCGTCGGGCAGCACCGAGCCGATCGACACGCTCCCGCCGGCGAGCTCCAGGCCGAGCGTGCGCATGAAGTCCTTCTCGATCTCCCCCGACGCGAGCCCGCGGGTGTCGAGCGCGATCTGCAGCGGCGCACCGTCGCGCCGCACGACGAGGCGCGCCGCGCGTTGCTCGACCACCGCGTCGATCAGCCGCAGCCGCAGGTCGGGCAGCGAGCGCACTTCGCGGCCGTCGATCGAGACCACCCGGTCGCCGGCGGCGATTCCGGCGGCGTCAGCCTGCGTGCCGGCGGCCGGCCGGGCCAGGACCGCTGCCGGCTCCTCGATGCCCACCATCCCGAGGCTCGCGTACAGCGCGATCGCGAGCGCGAAGTTCGCGAGCGGGCCGGCGACGACGATGGCGGCGCGCTTGCCGAGGCTCTGGCGGTTGAACGCGCGGTGCAACTCGTTCTCCGCGACCGAGCCCGGTCCGCCCTCGCGCTCGTCGAGCATGCGCACGTAGCCGCCGAGCGGGATCGGCGAGATCGTCCACTCGGTGCGGTCGGCGCCGACCGTCCAGCGCAGCAGCGGCGTGCCGAAGCCGATCGAGAAGCGCAGCACCTTGACGCCGCACCAGCGCGCGACCGAATAGTGGCCGAGTTCGTGGACGAAGATCAGCAGCGCGAGCGCGAACAGGAATGCAATCAGGGTGGTCATGCAGCGGCCTCCGCCAGCCTCACCCCCGCGCATTCGCGCGCGCGGGCGTCGAGCGCCAGCACCTCGGCGGTGTCGGACGGCGCGCGCGCGGCGCCGAGCGCGTCGAGCACCGCCTCGTTGATCCGCGCGATGTCGGTGAAGCGGATCCGGCGCTCGAGGAACGCGTCGACGGTCATCTCGTTGGCCGCGTTCAGCACGCAGGGCGCCGCCGCGCCCGCGGACAGCGCCTCGCGGGCGAGCCGCAGGCAGGGAAAGCGGCCCGGGTCCGGGCGCTCGAAGTCGAGCCGCCCGTGGGTGGCTAGGTCGAGCATCGACACGCCGCTGTCGATCCGCCCAGGGAACGCGAGCGCGTGGGCGATCGGGGTGCGCATGTCGGGGTTGCCGAGCTGGGCGAGGATCGAGCCGTCGACGTACTCGACCATCGAGTGCACGATGCTCTGCGGGTGAATGACCACGTCGAGACGGTCGGCGGGCATGTCGAACAGGAAGTGCGCCTCGATGAGCTCGAGGCCCTTGTTCATCATGGTCGCGGAATCGACCGAGATCTTTCGCCCCATGCTCCAGTTGGGATGGGCGACCGCCTGCTCCGGCGTCACCGCGGCCATCCGCGCGACATCGAACGAGCGGAACGGCCCGCCCGAGGCGGTCAGCACGATGCGGCGCACGCCGTCGCGCCGGCCACCGGCGGGTAGGCACTGGAACACCGCGTTGTGCTCGCTGTCGATCGGCAGCACGGTCGCGCCGCCGTCCCGGACGGCGCCGAGGAACACCTGTCCGGCCATCACGATCGCCTCCTTGTTGGCGAGCAGGATGGTCTTGCCGGCGCGCGCGGCGGCCAGCGTCGGCTCGAGCCCCGCGGCGCCGACGATCGCGGCCATCACCAGGTCGGTCTCGGAGGCGGCGGCGACCTCGGCGGCTGCGTGCGGCCCGTCGAGCACCTCGGTGCGCGAGCCGCGCTCGGCGAGCGACGCGCGCAGCGTCGCGGCCGCGTCGCGCTCGGCGAGCACCGCGTAGGCCGGCTCGTGGACGAGGCACTGCTCGAGCAGCCGGGCGTGGCTGCGGCGGGCGGTCAACGCGAAGACGCTGAAGCGGTCGGGGTGGCGGCCGACGACGTCGAGTGTGCTCTCGCCGATCGAGCCGGTCGCCCCGAGGATCGTGATCCGCTGCATCCCGGGATTATCGCAGCAGTTGCACCAGCAGCAGGCAGCCGGGCATCGTCGGGATCAGGGCGTCGATCCGGTCGAGCACCCCACCGTGCCCGGGCAGCAGCGTGCCGCTGTCCTTGACGCCGGCAAGGCGCTTGAGCATCGACTCGTAGAGGTCGCCGACCACGCTGAGCCCGGCGACCCCGGCGAGCACCGCCAGCGCGACCGGCCAGCCGGCCCGGGCCGCGAGCCAGCTCGAGAAGACCGTCGCCCCGCCCTCCGCGGCGGTGCCCGGCCAGGCGAGCGCCACCCCGACCGCGACCGCGAGGACGGCAGCGACGCCGCCCGCGACGCCTTCCCAGGTCTTGCCGGGGCTCACCCGCGGCGCGAGCTTGTGCCGCCCGAACGTCCGGCCGGCGAAGTACGCGCCGATGTCGGCGAGCCAGACGATCGCCATCGCCGACACCAGCATCGAGGCACCGATCAGCCGAAGCTCGTAGAGCGCGATCCAGCAGGCGGGCAGCACCAGTGCCGCGACGCCCCAGGCCGGGCCGACCCGGTGCACCCGCGACAGCGATATCGGTGCGATCGACAGCCAGAATGCGAGGCTCGCGGCGGCCAGCACCGCGACGATCGCCGGCGGCGCGTCTCCGGCCACCCCGCTGCGCCACGCGACGTAGCCGACGCCCGCCACCGCGAGCGCGGCGCCCAGCGTCCGGCCGCCGGCCGGCGCACCGAGCAGCCGGCCCCACTCGGTAGCGGCGATCGCGAGCATCGCCAGGGACACCAGCCCCCAGACCCAGGGCGGCGCGAGGAAGATCGCCGGGACGAGGATCGCCAGCAGGACGACGGCGGTGACGACGCGCTGGCCGAGCACGTGGCGCCCCGGGCCTCAGGGCCCCGGCAGCTCGGCCGGGGTGGCGACCTGCGCACTGGTGCGGCCGAAGCGGCGCTCGCGCGCCCGGTACGACTCGAACGCGCGGTCGAGTTCGGCGGCACCGAAGTCGGGCCAGAACGCGTCTGTGAAGTAGAGCTCGGAGTAGGCGAGCTGCCAGAGCATGAAGTTGCTGATGCGCTGCTCGCCGCCGGTGCGGATGAACAGGTCTGGCTCCGGCGCGTGGCGCATCGCCAGGTGCGGCGCAAGGTCGGTCTCGTCGATCCGCGACGGGTCGGCGGCGAGGTCCGGGCGGGCCTCGAGCATCGCCCGGGTCGCCTGCAGGATGTCCCAGCGACCGCCATAGTTCGCACAGACGGTCAGTGTCATCTTGGTGTTCTGCGCGGTGCGGTGCTCGGCGTTGCGGATCAGCGTCTGCAGCCGGGGCTCGAACGCCGACAGGTCGCCGACGATCTTCAGGCGGATACCGTTGGCCCGCAGCTGCGCGACCTCGCGCTCCAGCGCGACGATGAACAGCCGCATCAGCAGCGACACCTCGTCGGGCGGGCGGCGCCAGTTCTCGGAACTGAAGGCGAACAGGGTGAGGTACTCGACGCCCCGCAGCACGCAGGCCTCGACGATCGCGCGGACCGCCTCGACGCCCTTCGAGTGGCCGGCCACCCGCGGGAGCCGGCGTGTCGTCGCCCAGCGGCCGTTGCCGTCCATGATGATCGCGACGTGCCGGGGCACGTCGCCCGCGTCGGGGACCGTGAGGGTGGAGCTGGCGTGGTGGCTCATCGGGCGCGGTTTCCTGGCCCCGCGGGCGGGCCGACTTCCCTCAGACCGTCATGATCTCCTGCTCCTTGGCCTGGAGCAGCTTGTCGATCTCGACGACGAACCGGTCGGTGAGCTTCTGGATGTCGTCCTGCGCGCGCCGCTCCTCGTCCTCGGAGATGCCCTTGGCCTTGAGCAGCTCCTTCAGGTGCGTGTTCGCGTCGCGGCGCGTGTTGCGGACCGCGACCTTCGCGTCCTCGCCTTCGCCCTTGACGACCTTGACGAGCTGCTTGCGGCGCTCCTCGGACAGCGGCGGCATCGGCACGCGGATCAGCTCGCCGATCACCGTCGGGTTCAGGCCGAGGTCGGACTCGCGGATCGCCTTGTCGATCGCCTGGGCCATCTTCTTCTCCCAGGGCGAGACGCCGATCGTGCGCGCGTCGACCAGCGTCACGTTCGCGACCTGGCTGATCGGCACCATGCTGCCGTAATACTCGACCTGTACGTGGTCGAGCAGGCCGGCATGCGCTCGCCCGGTGCGGACCTTTGCGAGGTTCGCGCCGAGCGACTCGACCGACTTGCGCATCTTCTGCTCGGTGGAGCTGCGGATCTCGGGAATCGTGGTGGCCATGGGGGGTCTCTCCGGAGCTCGTCAGACGTGCACCAGCGTGCCTTCGTCCTCGCCGAGCAGCACGCGGCGCAGCGCGCCTTCCTTGAAGATCGAGAACACCTTGATCGGCAGCTTCTGGTCGCGGCACAGCGCGAACGCGGTCGCGTCCATGACCTTCAGGTCCCGGCCGATCGCCTCGTCGAAGCTGATCGTGCGGTAGCGCGTCGCGGTCTTGTCCTTCATCGGATCGGCACTGTACACCCCGTCCACCTTGGTGGCCTTGAGCACGACCTGCGCGCCGATCTCGGCGCCGCGCAGCGCCGCCGCGGTGTCGGTGGTGAAGAACGGGTTGCCGGTGCCGGCCGCGAAGATCACGACCTTGCCCTCCTCGAGGTACTGCAGCGCCTTCGGGCGGATGTAGGGCTCCACCACCTGGTCGATGCGCAGCGCCGACATCGTGCGCGCGGTGACGCCGGCGACGCGCATCGCGTCCTGCAGCGCAAGCGCGTTCATCACGGTCGCGAGCATGCCCATGTAGTCGGCGGTCGCACGATCCATGCCGGCGGACACACCCGCCATGCCGCGGAAGATGTTGCCGCCTCCGATCACCACCGCGAGCTCGACGCCCATCGAGACGGCGCCGGCCACCTGCCTGACCATCCCCTCGATCGTCGCGGCGTTGATGCCGTAGGCGTCTTCGCCCATCAGGGCCTCGCCCGAGAGCTTCAGCAGGACACGGCGGTAGTGCGGGGCGGGCGCGGCGGTCTCGGTCATCGGGCGGCGGGTCGGTGGTCGGTGAGCGGATCGGTCGGGGGCACCATCGTCGCGGCCGGGGGGCCGAGGCGGAGGCGACGCGAACAGGCCCGGCACGCGGCGCCGGGCCCGCCGGCACCGGGCGTCAGCGCGCCGCGGCGGCGGCCGCCTGCGCGGCGACCTCGGCCGCGAAGTCGGTCTGCTTCTTCTCGATACCCTCGCCGACGACGTACAGGGTGAACGCATGCACCTTCGCGCCCCGTGCCTTCAGCAGCTGCTCGACGGTCTGCTTGTCGTCCTTGACGAACGGTTGCCCGAGGAGGGTGACCTCCTTGAGGTACTTCTGCACCGTGCCCTCGACCATCTTGGCGACGATCTCGGCCGGCTTGCCCGACTCGGCCGCCTTCTGGGTCGCGATCGAGCGCTCCTTCTCGATCAGGTCGGCCGGCACGCCGGTGCGGTCGAGCGAGACCGGCTTGGAGGCGGCGATCTGCATCGCCAGGTCCTTCGCGAGCGCCTCGTCACCACCCTCGACGTCGACCAGCACGCCGATCTTCGAGCCGCCGTGCACGTAGCTCGCGACCTTGCCCTGTGCGGCGATCCGCACGAAGCGGCGGATGGTCATGTTCTCGCCGATCTTGCCGATCAGCGCGGTGCGCCGGGTCTCGACCGGTTGGCCGTCGAGCGTCAGCGCGGACAGCGCCGCGACGTCGGCCGGCGAGCCCTGGGCGACCAACGCCGCCAACGCCTTCGCGAACGCCTGGAAGTCGTCGTTCTTCGCGACGAAATCGGTCTCGCAGTTGATCTCGACCATCGCGGCGGTCTTGCCGTCGGCGGCGAGGTGCACGCCGACGATGCCCTCGGCGGTCACGCGCGAGGCGGCCTTGCCGGCCTTGTTTCCGAGCTTGACCCGCAGGATCTCCTCGGCCTTCGCCAGGTCGCCGCCCGCCTCGGTCAGCGCCTTCTTGCACTCCATCATCGGCGCGTCGGTCTTCTCGCGCAGCTCCTTGACCATCCCGGCGGTGATCTCAGCCATACCCGTGCTCCTGGTTCCGTTCGTTGCAGCCCGCCGGCCCCCGGCCGGCGGACTCTCGTGCCGTGCGGAGGCCTCAGGCCTCTTCCGAGGCGAGCTCGACGAACTCGTCGCCGCCGCCCTTGGCCGCTTCCTGCAGCGACGCCGCGCGGCCCTCGAGGATCGCGTCGGCGGCGCCCGCCGCGTACAGCTGGATCGCCTTGCCCGAGTCGTCGTTGCCCGGGATCACGTAGTCGATGCCGTCGGGCGAGTGGTTGGTGTCGACGACGCCGACCACCGGCACGCCGAGCTTGACCGCCTCGGTGACCGCGATCTTGTGGTAACCGACGTCGATGACGAACAGCGCGTCCGGCAGGCCGTTCATGTCCTTGATGCCGCCGATCGACTTGTTCAGCTTCTCAAGCTCGCGGCTGAACAGCAGCGCCTCCTTCTTCGACATCCGCTCGACGCCGCCCTCGGCGATCGTCGTCTCCATGTCGCGCAGGCGCTTGATCGAGGTCTTGACGGTCTTGAAGTTGGTCAGCATGCCGCCGAGCCAGCGCTCGTCGACGTAGGGCATGCCGGCCCGGCGGGCCTCGGCCGCGACGATCTCGCGGGCCTGGCGCTTGGTGCCGACGAACATCACCGTGCCGCGGTTGGCCGCGAGCTGGCGCATGTACTTCATCGCCTCCTGGTACATGACCAGGGTCTTTTCCAGGTTGACGATGTGGATCTTGTTGCGATGTCCGAAGATGTACGGAGCCATCTTGGGGTTCCAGAAGCGGGTCTGGTGACCGAAATGGACACCCGCCTCCAGCATCTGACGCATGGTCGTCATGAGTACTCCTTTCAGGGTTGCGTTTCGCGGCCGCTGGGGCCCCCGAACGCGCACGCCTCGCACGCAAGGCGGTACGCGCACCCGAGGAGGCATCCCGGTCGATCGCCGGCCGGCCCGGAGGTTCCGGAGTCCGTCCTTGAATCGTCCCCACCGCACCGGCACACTGAGGCACCGACGCGGAGGCGTTGCCGCGGTGGGTTTGCCCGGACCCTGAGGCTCGACCGAGTCTCGTTGAGCGCAAGCGCCCGGGCAAGCCTATAATCATAGCCCGAACAACGAGTTACCGACAAGTTCGATGTCGATCGTCATCAAGTCAGACGCCGAGATCGCGGCGATGAGGCTGGCCGGGCGCCTGGCGTCCGAGGTGCTGGACTTCATCGCACCGCACGTGAAGCCCGGCGTCACGACGGGCCACCTCGACACGCTGTGCCACCAGTACATGGTGAGTGTCCAGAAGACGATCCCCGCCCCGCTGAACTACGCCCCGCCCGGCTACCGCCCGTTCCCCAAGTCCGTCTGCACGTCGGTCAACCACCAGGTCTGCCACGGGATCCCGGGCGACAAGGTGCTGAAGAACGGCGACGTGCTGAACATCGACGTGACGGTCATCAAGGACGGCTTCCACGGCGACACCAGCCGGATGTTCTTCGTCGGCGAACCCTCCATCGCAGCCCGGCGGCTGTGCCAGGTCACCCACGAGTGCATGTGGCTGGGCATCGAACAGGTGCGCCCGGGCGCGACGCTCGGCGACATCGGGCACGTGATCCAGCGGCACGCCGAGGCCTCGGGCTACTCGATCGTGCGCGAGTTCTGCGGGCACGGCATCGGGCGGCGCTTCCACGAGGAACCGCAGGTGCTGCACTACGGCCGCCCCGGGGTCGGCGAGAAGCTCGTGCCGGGCATGATCTTCACGATCGAGCCGATGGTGAACGCCGGCCGCCGCGAGGTCCGCGAACTCGCCGACGGCTGGACGATCGTCACCAAGGATCACAGCCTGTCGGCGCAGTGGGAGCACACCGTGCTGGTCACCGAGACCGGCTACGACGTGCTGACCACGTCGGCCGGCGCGCCCGCACGGCCCGCGCCGCTGCCGGCGGCCGCCTGAGACGCGTCCCGCCGCGCGCGACCGCGTCCGCCCCCGGCCCGATGCAGGATCCCACCGCCGCACCGCTGCAGATCGCGCCGACCGAGGCCCCTGACGCGGCGCGCGCGCGCTCGCGCACCGGCCGGCGGGCGCCGCACGCCACCCCGGTCGACGTCGCGGCACTGCGCACGGCGCTGCGTGCCCGGCGAACCGAGGCGATCGACGCGTTCAAGGCTCGCGGCGACGTGCGCCGGCTGCTGCGCGCGATCGTCCGCGAGACCGACCGCGTGCTGCTCGAACTGTGGCGCGACGCCGGCCTCGCTCCCGAGTGCGCGCTCGTCGCGGTCGGCGGCTACGGGCGCGGCGAGCTGCTGCCGCATTCCGACGTCGACCTGCTGCTGATGGTGCCCGCGGGCGACGACGCCGCGCGCGCCGCGTGCGTCGAGCGCTTCATCGGCGCCTGCTGGGACGTCGGGCTGGAGATCGGCCACAGCGTGCGCACCGTCGAGCAGTGCCTCGCCGAGTCGGCGGCCGACATCACCGTGCGCACCAGCCTGCTCGAGCGCCGCTTCATGGCGGGCAGCCGGACGCTGTGGCAGCACCTCGGCGACGGCCTGGACGCGGCGATCGACGGCCGCTCGTTCTTCCACGCGAAGCTCTTCGAGCTGCGCCAGCGGCACGTGAAGTTCCAGGATACGCCCTACAGCCTCGAGCCGAACGTCAAGGAGAGTCCGGGCGGGCTGCGCGACCTGCAGTCCATCCTCTGGATCGCGCGGGCGGCGGGGCTCGGCGCCGGCTGGGGCGAGCTCGCGGCGCGCGGCATCGTCACGCGCGACGAGGCGTCGCTGCTTGCCGGCTACGAGCGCAAGCTCAAGGTCACGCGGGCGTGGCTGCACATCGTCGCCGGACGGCGGGAGGACCGGCTGGTGTTCGACCTGCAGGCGCAGGTCGCGCGCGCGAAGGGCTTCTGCGCCGAAGACGCGCGGCTTGCCAGCGAGCAGCTGATGCAGCGCTACTACTGGACGGCGAAGTCGGTCACGCAGCTGTCGACGATGCTGATCCAGAACCTCGAGGCCGAGCTCTTCCCGGAGAACGCCGGCGTCCCCGAGCCGATCGATGCCGAGTTCCGCAACGTGCGCGGGCGGCTCGACGCGGTCGACGAGGGCCTCTTCGAGCGCGACCCGGGCGCGATCCTGCGTGCGTTCCGCACCATGCAGCGCCACCCCGAGCTCGACGGGATCGCCGCGCCGACGCTGCGGGCGATCTGGCGCGCCCGAACGCGGATCGACGCCGCCTTCCGCCGCGACCCGGCGAACCGGGCCGAGTTCCTCGCGATCCTGCAGGCGCCGCGGGGCGTGACCCACGAGCTGCGGCGGATGAACCAATGGTCGGTGCTCGGCCGCTACCTGCCCGCTTTCCGGCGCATCGTCGGGCGGATGCAGCACGACCTGTTCCACGTCTACACCGTCGACCAGCACATCCTGATGGTCGTGCGCAACCTGCGGCGCTTCGCGATGGCCGAGCACGCGCACGAGTACCCGTTCTGCAGCCAGCTGATGTCGGAGTTCGACAAGCCCTGGCTGCTGGTGATCGCCGCGCTCTTCCACGACATCGCCAAGGGCCGGGGTGGCGACCACTCGACGCTCGGGCTCGTCGACGCGCGCCGCTTCTGCCGCGCGCACGGGCTGGAACGCACCGACCGCGAGCTGGTCGAGTTCCTGGTCGAGCACCACCTGACGATGTCCTCGGTCGCGCAGAAGCAGGACCTGAGCGACCCTGAGACGATCTCCCGCTTCGCCGCGCTGGTCGGCGACGCGCGGCGGCTGACCGCGCTCTACCTGCTCACCGTCGCCGACATCCGCGGCACCAGTCCGAAGGTCTGGAACGCCTGGAAGGGCAAGCTGCTCGAGGACCTGTACCGCGGCGCCAAGCGCGTGCTGGGCGGCGAGGCGGCGAGCACCGACGCGCGCTTCGACGCGCGCCGCGCCGAGGCGGTGCGGCTGCTGAACCTGCACGGTCTCGCGCCCGACGTCTACGCGCCCTTCTGGTCGCAGCTCGACATCGGCTACTTCCTGCGCAACGACGCGCAGGACATCGCCTGGCAGACCCGCGTGCTGTTCCGGTTCCCGGACACCGAGCAGCCGATCGTGCGCACCCGGCTCGCGCCGATCGGCGAAGGCTTCCAGGTGGTGGTCTACCTGCCCGACCAGCCCGACCTGTTCGCGCGGATCTGCGGCTACTTCGACAGCAAGAACCTGTCGGTGCTCGATGCGCGGATCCACACCACGCGCAACGGCCGGGCGCTCGACAGCTTCCTCGTCGTCGACCCGAACCATTCCCAGCAGTATCGGGACATCCTGACGCTGGTCGAGGTCGAGCTCGCCGAGCGGCTCGCCCGCCGGCATCCGCTGGACGCGCCGGTGCGCGGCCGCCCGTCGCGGCGCTCGCGCTACTTCCCGATCGCGCCGCAGGTCGACCTGCGGCCGGACGAGCGCGGCAACCGCTACTTGCTGTCCGTGGTCGCGAACGACCGCACCGGGCTGCTCTACGGCATCGCGCGCACGCTCGCGAAGCACGGCATCAACCTGCAGGCCGCGCGGATCATGACGCTCGGCGAACGGGTGGAGGACGTGTTCCTGATCGACGGGCCTGCGCTCGCCAACGCGCGCCAGCAGATCCAGCTGGAGAACGAGGTGCTGGAGGCGGTGGGAGCGCAGGGGGGGTAGGCGTTCGGGCCTCGGGAGCGCGTCTCGCCGGGCTCGCGTCAGTCGTCCGGGATCGTCTCGCCCGGGAACAGCGCCTCGATGAACCCGAAGCGCGTCAGGTCGCGGATCCGGCGCGGATAGAGGATCCCGTCGAGGTGGTCGCACTCGTGCTGAACCACGCGCGCGTGAAAGCCTCCCGCCTCACGCTGGATCGGCGCGCCGTGCGCGTCGAAGCCGCGGTAGCGGATGCGGGCGATGCGCGGCACCCAGCCGCGCATGCCGGGCACCGACAGGCAGCCCTCCCAGCCCTCCTCCTGCTCGGCACCGAGCGCCTCGATCACCGGATTCACCAGCACCGTCGGCGGTACCGGCTCGGCGTCCGGATAGCGCGGGTTCGACTCGAAGCCGAAGATGACGACGCGCAGGTCGACGCCGATCTGCGGCGCGGCGATGCCGGCGCCGTTGCGCGCGGCCATCGTGTCGAACAGGTCGGCGACCAGCGCGTGCAACTCGGGCGTGTCGAGCCGCTCGACCGGCTTCGCGACCCGCAGCAGCCGCGGATCGCCCATCCTCAGCACCTCGCGGATCATCGCGCCGCCCCGGCCGCGATCGACGCACGCAGGTAGGCGGCGAGTACGCGGCGTGCGCGGACCATCGCCGCTTCCATCACCACGCCCATCGCCGCCATCGAGATCGCGCGGCGGCTGTCACCGAGGCCGGCGGCGTGATTGGCGACGACCGCGAGCACCCCGTACGGGAGCGACAGTTCGCGGGCGAGCGCCGCCTCCGGCATGCCGGTCATGCCGACCAGGTCGCAGCCGTCGCGCTCCATGCGCCGGATCTCGGCGGCGGTCTCGAGGCGCGGGCCCTGGGTGCAGCCGTAGCAGGCGCCGGCCGCGACCGGCTCGCCGGCGGCCGCCGCGGCGGCAAGCAACCGCGCGCGGATCGGCTCGGCGTAGGGCTCCGTGAAGTCGACGTGGGTGACCGGTGCGTCGCCCTCGAAGAAGGTGCCCTTGCGTCCGTGGGTGTAGTCGACGATCTGGTCGGGCACCACGAGCGCACCCGGCCCGAAGTCGGCGCGGATGCCGCCGACGGTCGCGATCGCGACCACCTCGGTCGCGCCCACGTGGTGCAGTGCCCAGAGGTTGGCGCGGTAGTTGATCTGATGCGGCGCGATGGTGTGGCCGTAGCCGTGCCGCGCGAGGAACACGACCTCCGCGCCGTCGATGGCGCCGAAGGACAACGCGCACGAGGGATCGCCGTACGGCGTGCGCACCACCTCGCGGCGCTCGAGCTTGAGGTCGGCGAGCTTGGCCAGCCCGCTGCCGCCGATGATCGCGTGCATGCGTGAGGACTCCGGAGCCCGCGGTGGGGCTGGACGGGGGAACTCGATCGGGGCCGGCCGCCGCGGCGTCGACGACGACGCACGGCCGGTGGCTCAGCGGGCCTGGCGCTTCGCGAGGAAGGCGGCGAAGTCCTTGCCGACCTCGGGATGGCGCAGCGCCAGCTCCACCGTTGCCTGAAGATACCCGATCTTCGAGCCGCAATCGTAGCGGGTGCCGTCGAAGCGGTAGGCGAGCACCGGCTCGTCGTTGATCAGCTTCGCGAGCGCATCGGTGAGCTGGATCTCGCCGCCCGCGCCGGGCTTGATGTTGGCGAGGTGGTCGAACACCAGCGGCGTCAGCACGTAACGGCCGACGACGGCGAGCGTCGACGGTGCGGCCTCGGGCTTCGGCTTCTCGACGATGCCGGTCACGCGCGCGGTGCGCTCGCCCCACGGCGAGCTCGACACGATGCCGTAGGACGAGGTCTCCTCGCGGGCCACCTCCTGCACGGCGAGCACGCTCGAGTGGTGCTTGCCGTACTGCTCGACCATCTGCGCGAGCACCGCCATGCCCTCCGCGCCCGGCTGCATCAGGTCGTCGGCGAGCAGCACCGCGAACGGCTCGTCGCCGACGACGGAACGCGCGCACAGCACCGCGTGGCCCAGCCCGAGCGGCTCGGCCTGGCGGATGTAGACGCAGTTGATGCCCTTGGGGGTGATGCCCTGGACGACCTCGAGCAACGCCTTCTTGCCCTTGGCCTCGAGCTCGGACTCGAGCTCGTAGGCCTTGTCGAAGTGATCCTCGATGCTGCGCTTGTTGCGGCCGGTGATGAAGATCATGTCGGTGATCCCGGCGGCCGCGGCCTCCTCGACGGCGTACTGGATCAGCGGCTTGTCGACGACCGGCAGCATCTCCTTCGGCGAGGCCTTCGTCGCCGGGAGGAACCGCGTGCCGAGGCCCGCGACGGGGAAGACCGCCTTCCTGATTCTCTTAGCCATCGTGTCCGATCATCCGAAGCAGTTGGTCGAGGTCGATCACCGCAATGCCCAATTCCCGCGCCTTGGCGACCTTGCTGCCGGGGTTGTCGCCGGCGAGCACGAAGCTCGTCTTCCTCGAGACCGACCCGGTCGCGGCGCCTCCGTGGCGGCGGATCAGGTTCTCGGCCTCGTCGCGGGCCAGCCCAGGCAGGGTGCCGGTGACGACAATGGTGCGACCGGCGAGCGCCCCGCCCGCTGAGTCGGCCGACGGCTGGCCGACGCCGACCCCCTCGGAGGCGGTAGGGGCGTTGCGCCGTCGCGCCGGCGGGGACGGCTCGACGCCCGCTGCCCGCAGCGCCGCCACCACCTCGCGGTTGTGCGGCTCGGCGGCGAACGCCTCGATGGCGCGCATGATCTCGGGGCCGACGCCCTCCAGCGGTACCGGCACGAGCGGCTCGCCCTTGGGCCGCGCCTTCGCGTTGTGCTTCTGGGCCGCCGCCTTGGCCTCGATCATCGCCGCCCAGTCGGCGTCGAGCACCGCCTCGACGCTGCCGAGCTCGGCCGCGAGGATCCGCGCCACCTCCTCGCCGACGTGGCGGATGCCGAGCGCGAACAGGAAGCGCTCGAGCGCGACCCGCCGCGAGCCGTCGATCGACGCGACCAGGTTCGCCGCAGACTTCTCGCCCATCCGGTCGAGCCCGGCAAGCATGCCGGCGTCGAGCCGATACAGGTCGGCCGGGGTCTGCACCAGGTCTCGTTCGACCAACTGCTCGACGATCCGCTCGCCGAGCCCGTCGATGTCCATCGCCCGACGTTGCGCGAAGTGCAGCAGCGCCTGCCTGCGCTGCGCCGTGCAGTAGAGGCCGCCGACGCAGCGCCACGCGACCTCGCCCTCCTCCCGCACCGCGGCCGAGCCGCAGACCGGGCAGTGCGCGGGCATCGCGAAGCGGCGCGCGTCGGGCGGCCGACGCTCAGGCACCGCGCGCACGACCTCAGGGATGACGTCGCCGGCGCGGCGCACGACCACGGTGTCGCCGATCATCAGGCCCTTGCGCGCGAGTTCGTCCTCGTTGTGCAGCGTCGCGTTGGTGACGGTGACGCCGCCGACGAAGACCGGCTTCAGTCGCGCGACCGGCGTCAGCACGCCGGTGCGGCCGACCTGGATGTCGATCGCCAGCAGCTCGGTCAGCGCCTCCTCGGCCGGGAACTTGTGGGCGACCGCGAAGCGCGGCGCCCGCGCCACGTAGCCGATCGCCTCGTGCCACGCCCGCTGGTCGACCTTGTAGACGACGCCGTCGATGTCGAAGGGCAAGGTCGGGCGCTTCGCGCCCACCTCCCGGTAGAACGCGAGCAGGCCCTCGGCGTCGGCCACGGTGCAACGGTGCGGGCCGACCGGGAAGCCGAGCGTCGCGAACCAGTCGAGCAGTCCGGCGTGGGACGTGGGCGCCTCGACCTCGTCCGAGACCTCGCCGAGGCCGTAGGCGAAAAAGCGCAGCGGGCGCTGCGCGGTCAGCGCCGGGTCGAGCTGGCGCAGGCTGCCGGCGGCGGCGTTGCGCGGGTTCACGAAGGTCTTCTCGCCGCGCGCGGCCTGCCGGGCGTTCATCCGCTCGAAATCGCGGCGGAACATCAGCACCTCGCCGCGGACCTCGAGCCGCCGCGGCGCCGGGCCGTCGAGCTTGAGCGGGATCGCACGGACGGTCCGCAGGTTCGCGGTCACGTCCTCGCCGACCACGCCGTCGCCGCGGGTCGCGCCCTGCACGAAGCGGCCGTCCTCGTAGCGCAGGCTGATCGCGAGGCCGTCGAACTTGAGTTCGGCGCAGTAGCGCAGCCCGGCCGCGTCGATCCCGGCGGCCTGCAGCGCCTCGCGAACGCGGCGGTCGAAGCCGCGGACGTCGTCGTCGGCGAACGCGTTCTGCAGCGACAGCATCGGCAGCGCGTGCACGACCTGGCCGAACGCCGCGACCGCCTGGCCGCCGACACGGCGCGTCGGCGACTCGGGCGAGTCGAATTCAGGGTGCTCGGCTTCGAGCCGCTGCAGCGCAAGGAACAGCCGGTCGTACTCGGCGTCGGGCACCGTCGGCGCGTCGTGCACGTAGTACGCGTGGTTGTGCCGAGCGAGCTCGGCGCGCAGCGCCTCGATGCGAGTCCGGGCGTCGCCGGGACCAGAGGCGCCAGACGGACTCATCCCCGCGCGCGCCTAGTTGAAGACCCGCAGCGCCGCGGGCGAGCCGGCGTCGAGGCCAGCCTCGTGCAGCGTGCGGTAGCGCATCGCGAGCTGGCGCTCGACCTCGGCCGCGGCGGCGTCGGTCAGCGGACGGTTCGCGTCGTCGACGACCTGGCCGCCGGTGCGCTCGGCGCAGGCGCGCGCGACCTCGACCATCCGCTGCCACGGCTCGAGGTGCTCGGGCGCGCGTGGCACGTCGAGCAGCAGCGTCAGCTGCTCGGCGCGCTCGCCGAGCGCGAGCGAGAAGAGGATCTCGCCCTCTTCGCCGAGCGCGGCGAACCGGGTGTTGCCGCGCTCCTGCAGGCCGAGGCCGCCGGCGAGCGCGGCCAGCTCGCCCGGAGACAACGCGGTCGGCGTCTCGATGTTCAGGCCGATCACCGCATCGAGCTGCGCGCAGGCCTCGTCGAGCTGGCGAGCGTGGTCGAGCACCGGCGCCATGTCGGGCACGATTGCGCCGCCGGCGCCGATCGAACGTCCGAGTGCCTGCATCGCGTTCGCGAACTCGGAGAACTCCATCGCGTTGAGCGGGCCGTGGCGGTTAGCGAGCAGCACCCCGGCGCGCGCACGGCGCACCGCGCCGAAGGAGGCCTGCGGCACCGACCAGCGACCGTCGCCGGCGTCGGCCTCGACCGCGATCGGCTTGGAGCCGGCGCGGCGCAGCGTCGACACGGCGCCGAGCAGCCGCTCGGGCGCGATCGGGGCCCCGAGGCCGAAGACCACGACACAGTCGAGGCGCGGGTCGAGGATCGGCCCGGCCACGCCGTCCAGCGCGGGCGTCGCGGCATCGTCGTCGAACCCGGGCTCGTCGGCGTCGGCCGACGCGTGCCAGAGGGTGGGGACGGCCTCGTCGTCCCGGATCGGCTCGGGGACGCTCGGGGCGGCCCGCGGCGTCGTCGCGCGCGGCTCGGACGGGGCGGTGGCCGCGGACGGGGCCGGTCGCGGTCCGGAGGGGCCGAGGGTCGGCTCGACCCGCTGCCCCGGCGTCGCTGCGGGCGGCGACGCCGGCGCGACCGACGAGGCGGACGAGGTGGACCCGCCCGTGCCGCCGCCGACCGTCGGCTCGGCGCGCGACGCCGCGGATACGCGCGCGGCCGGCGTGCCAGCGCCGGCGAGCTTCTCGCGGAACGCATCGCGCAGCCGCGTCTGGCGCCCCTGCAGCAGGTTGAACGCGAGCACGACCGCGATCGCGATGACGAACAGCCCGATCAGGCTCGCCCAGAGCGTGTCCATCAGGCCGCCTCCGCGAAACCCGCCGCCGCCTCGAGGTCGACCGCGACGATCCGCGACACGCCGCGCTCCTGCATCGTCACGCCGACCAGCTGCTGGGCGAGCTCCATCGCGATCTTGTTGTGGGTGATGAACAGGAACTGCGTCTGCCCGGACATCCGTCGGACCATCGCGCAATATCGTTCGGTGTTCGCGTCGTCGAGCGGCGCGTCGACCTCGTCGAGCAGGCAGAACGGCGCCGGGTTCAGCTGGAAGAGCGCGAACACCAGCGCGATCGCGGTCAGCGCCTTCTCGCCGCCGGACAGCAGGTGCACCGACTGGTTGCGCTTGCCGGGCGGCTGCGCGACGACGGTGACGCCCGAGTCGAGGATCTCGTCGCCGGTCAGCACGAGCCGTGCCTCGCCGCCGCCGAAGAGCTCGGGGAACAGCGTGCCGAAGTGCGTGTTGACGGTGTCGAAGGTCTCCTGCAGCAGCGCACGGGTCTCGCGGTCGATCTTGCGGATCGCGTCCTCGAGCGTCGTGATCGCCTCGTTCAGGTCCTTCGACTGGGCGTCCAGGAAGTCGCGGCGCTCGCGCGACGCGGTCAGCTCGTCGAGCGCCGCGAGGTTGACCGCACCGAGCGCGGCGATCGCATTCGACAGTCGGGTGACCTCGCCCTGCAGCCAGGACGGCTTCGGCGCCTGCTCGAAGCGCGCGCGAACCTCGGTCTCGTCGACCTCGGCCTGCGCGAGCAGCTCGGCGAACTGCTCGGCGCCGATCCGTGCGGCCTGCTCCTTGAGCTGCAGCTCGGTCAGGCGCGTCCGCAGCGGCGCCTGCGCGCGCTCGTGGCCGAGCCGCGCCTCGTCGAGCTCGCGCATCCGCGCGGTCAGCGCGTCGAGCTGGGCCCGCACCTCGGCGAGCGCCCGCTCGGCGCGCACCCGGGCGTCAAGCGCGTCCTGCAGTCCGGCGCGCGCCGCCTCGTCCGACAGCTCCGCGAGCCGGGCGTTCAGTGCCTCCGACTCGCCGAGCCCCTGCTCGATCGCGATCCGCGCCTGCTCGATCTGCTCGCGCAGCGACTGGCGCTGCGCCTCGATCTCGCGGACCGAGAACGCCGCCTCGCGCTCCTCGCGCTCGAGCTCGCGCTGCCGGTCCCGGGCAGCGCCCAGCGCCGAGTCGGCGTCCTCCCACGCGACGCGCCGGGCCTCCACCTCCTCCTGCCGCTCGGCGAGCTCCAGGTCGAGCGACTCGAAGCGCACGGCCTCCTCCTCGAGCGCGGCCTCGCGCCCGGCGAGCTGGCCCTCGACCTCGGCGAGGTCGGCGTCCAGCCGCGCACGGTCGGCGCTCGCGCGCAGCACCTGCTGCGCGCAGCGCTCGGTGTCGAGCCGCAACGCGGCGGCCGCGCGCACCGCCTGCGACAGCGCGTCGCGGTCGGCGGCGACCGTGGTCCGCGCCTCGCTCGCGGCCGCCTCGGTGCGGGCCGCGGTCGCGCGGGCCTCGTCGGCGATGAGTTCGAGCGCGCGATGCTCGCGGGTCAGGTTCTCCAGCTCCTGCTGGCGGGCGAGCACGCCGTCCTGCTCGGCGTCGAGCGCGTAGAGCTGCACGCCGAAGCGGCCGACCGCGTGCCCGCTGCGCAGCACGTACTGCCCGCCGGGCGGCAGCGCGTCGCGGCCCGCCATCGCCTGGGCGGCGGTCTCGGCGCACCAGCTGCCGTGCAGCCACTCGTCGAGGAGCGTGCGCACCTGCGGGTCGGTGGTGCGGACCTGCGTCGCGAGCGCGACCCGTCCCGCCGGCGCCGGGCCGGGCTCCGCCGGCGCGCGCGACGCGGTCGCGTAGAAGCCGACCTTCGCCGGCGGCCGCTCTTCGAGCAGGCCCGCGAGCGACTCGATCCGACCGACCTCGAGCGCCTGCACCCGCTCGCGCAGTACCGCCTCGACCGCGGTCTCCCAGCCCTCTTCGATGCGCAGCCGCTGCCAGAGGCGCTTCATGCCGTCCAGGCCATGCTGCTTCAGCCACGGCGCGGTCTTGCCCTCGGTGCGCACGCGCTCCTGGATCTGGCGCAGCGCCGCGATCCTCGCGTCGACCTGCGCGACCTTCGCGAGCCCCTCGCGCAGTGCGTCCTGCGACGGGCCGCGGCGCGCGTCGAGCTCGCCCCATCGCGCCTCGCCCTCGGCGACCCGCTCGCCGGCCGCCTGCTCGACCGCCTCGGCCTCGGCGAGCCGCTCGCGCAGTGCGTCGAGCTGCGCGTGTGGCGCCTCGCCGAGCCGTCCGAGCTCGTCGCGCAGCCGCGTCTCGCGGTCGCGCAGGCCGCGCAGCGCGTCCTCGATGCCGCGCTGCCGGGTGGCCGCGACCTGGATCGCCTGCGAGGTCTCGGCCGCGCGCGCGCGCGCAGCGTCGAGCGCATCGCGCGCGTCGCGCAGCGCCTCCTCGACCGCCGGCAGCCCGGCGCCCGCGTCCTCGAGCCGCTGCGCGAGCACTGCCTCGCGCTCCTCGGCAGCGGCCAGGTCCTCGTCGCTGCGGCCCAGCCCGTCGGCCGCGGCGGCGTCGCGCTCGCGGGCCGCCTCGACCTGCGACTGCAGGCCGGCGAGCCGCTCGCGAAGCTGCGCCTGCGAGTCGGCGACGAAGCGGATCTGGTTCTCGAGGCGCGTGACCTCGCCGTTGGCCTCGTAGAAGGCCCCCTGCGCGCGATGCACCGCGTCGCTCGAGTCGTAGTGCGCCGCGCGCGCGTGCTCGAGCTCGGCCTCGACCGCGCGCTGCTTCGCCAGTTCGGCCTCGATCGCGTTGGCCACCTCGTCGAGCTGGCGCGCGACCTTCTGCCGCTCGCCGAGCGCCTCGTCGCGCCGCACGATCCAGAGCATGCGCTGCTTGGCTTCGCGGTCGGCCTCGAACTCGCGGTACTCTCGCGCCACCTCGGCCTGCCGCTCGAGCTTCTCGATCTGGCCGACGAGCTCGCGCAGGATGTCCTCGACGCGCGTCAGGTTCTCGCGGGTGTCGGACAGCCGGTTCTCGGTCTCACGGCGGCGCTCCTTGTACTTCGAGACGCCCGCCGCTTCCTCGAGGAACACCCGCAGCTCCTCGGGCCTGGCCTCGATGATCCGCGACACCGTGCCCTGCCCGATGATCGCGTAGGCACGAGGGCCGAGGCCGGTGCCGAGGAACATGTCGTGCACGTCCTTGCGCCGGACCACCTGGTTGTTGATCAGGTAGGTCGACTGCCCGTCCCGGCTCAGCACCCGCTTGACCGAGATCTCGGCGTAGCCGGCCCAGGCGCCGCCCAGCCGCGACGACGCATTGTCGAAGATCAGCTCGACGCTCGCGCGCACCGAGGGCTTGCGATCGGACGAGCCGTTGAAGATCACGTCCTGCATCGACTCGCCGCGCAGCTCGGAGGCCTTCGACTCGCCGAGTACCCAGCGGACGGCATCCATGATGTTCGACTTGCCGCAGCCGTTCGGGCCGACCACGCCGACGAGTTGGCTCGGCGCCTCGAACGCGGTGGGGTCGACGAACGACTTGAAGCCGGCGAGCTTGATCTGTTTCAGACGCACGGGAAATGCCCTGGCTACCCTCGGCAGGAGGGGTCGATCGGATCGTCGGTGACCGGACCGGACGCGGGGCCCGCAGGGCGGGCGGCGGCGGCGTCCACGGATGGCGCGGGCTCGATGCCGGGCCACACCTATAATACCACTCCAGTTCCGGCGGTTCCGCTGGCGCCGGCGGGCCCCGGGCCTGCCGCGCGCGGGGCGCCGGGACCCCGGACCAGGCCCTCTCGGGCCCTTCTTTTCGTGCCCCACGCGTCCCCGTGCCGGACGCCCCGCGGACGCCGCGCGCCCCCACCGGCCCGCACGCCGACGCCCCGGAGACCCCCGATGCCCAGCGCACCGTCCAAGCAGCTCGACACCTTCCCGAACCCCTCCCCCGGTCGCGACTACCTCGTGCACATCGAGGTCCCGGAGTTCACCTGCCTGTGCCCGCTGACCGGCCAGCCCGACTTCGCGACGATCGTCGTCGACTACGTGCCCGACAGGAAGAACCTCGAGCTGAAGGCGCTGAAGCTCTACATGTGGTCGTTCCGGGACGAGGGCGCGTTCCACGAGGCGGTCACCAACCGCATCCTCGACGAGCTGGCCGCGGCGACGAAGCCGCGCTTCATGCGGCTGACCGCGCGCTGGTACGTGCGGGGCGGCATCTTCACGACCGTGGTCGCCGAGCACCGCAAGCGCGGCTGGACACCGGCCCCGAGGGTGGACCTCGGCAGCTTTCCGGCCGAGTCGAGCACGCGCGGATGAGCACCGAAAGAACCGTTATTATTCAAAGGTCTGGTGGCATTTCTTGAACCGATTTCTCGATTCTCTCCAGCCCTACCCGTTCGAGCGTCTGCGGTCCCTGCTGAAGGGCGTCGAGCCGGCCGCGCACCTCGCGCCGATCGCGATGTCCATCGGCGAGCCCAAGCATGCCGCACCCCAGCGGGTGCGCGACGCGTTGGTCGCCGCGCTCGACGGCCTGTCCTCGTACCCGCCCACGGCCGGCGGCGCGCCGCTGCGCGAGGCGATCGCCGCGTGGCTGCAGCGTCGCTACGCGCTGCCGCGGATCGACCCGGCGACCCAGGTCCTGCCGGTCAACGGGTCGAAGGAGGCGCTGTTCTCGATCGCGCAGCTGGTCATCGACGCGCGCCCGGGTGCGCCGCGTCCCGGGGTGGTGCTGCCTGACCCGTGCTACCAGGTCTACGAGGGTGCGGCGCTGCTCGCCGGCGCCGAGGCGGTCTACCTGGAGCAGTCGGAGGCGAACGGCTTCGCGCTCGACTGGGACGCGGTCCCCGAGGCGACCTGGGCGCGCGTGCAGCTGGTGTACGTCTGCTCGCCCGGCAACCCGACCGGCACGGTGGTCACCCGCGCGCAGTGGGCCCGGCTCTTCGAGCTGTCGGCCCGCCACGGCTTCGTCATCGCCTCCGACGAGTGCTACTCCGAGATCTACACGGACGAGGCGACGCCGCCCGAGGGCGCGCTCGCCGCGGCGCATGCGGTCGGCCTGCACGGTTTCGAGCGCCTGCTGGTGTTCTCCAGCCTGTCGAAGCGCTCGAGCGTGCCCGGGCTGCGCTCGGGCTTCGTGGCGGGCGACGCCGCGCTGATCGCCCGCTACCTGCTGCTGCGCTCCTACAACGGCGGCGCGATGAGCGCCACCGTGCAGGCCGCGTCGCTCGCCGCCTGGACCGACGAGGCGCACGTTGTCGAGAACCGTCGGCTGTACCGCGCGAAGTTCGACGCGGTGCTGCCGCGGCTGGACGGGGTGCTGCGCGTGTACCGGCCCGAGGGCGGCTTCTTCCTGTGGGCCGGCGTCCCCGGCGGCGACGACGCCGCGTTCGCCCGCGACCTCCACGCCCAATATAATGTGCTCGTGCTGCCGGGCAGCTTCCTCGCCCGCGGCGCGTCCGGCCGCAATCCCGGGGCCGGCTTCGTGCGGCTCGCGCTCGTCGACGGCCTCGCCGCCTGCGTCGAGGCGGCGGAGCGCATCCAGGCCTTTGCCGCCCCGTCCGCCGCCGCGCCGTCCCCCTCCCTCCAAGCCTCGCGACCCACCCACACACGATGACCCTCCAGAGCACGATCGAACAGGCCTGGGACCAGCGCGCCGAGCTGAGTCCCTCCACCGCCCCCGCAGCCGTCCGCGAAGCGGTCGGGCACGTGATCGCCGAGCTGAACACCGGGCGGCTGCGCGTCGCCGAGAAGCACGGCGGCGACTGGGTCGTCCACCAGTGGGTCAAGAAGGCGGTGCTGCTGTCGTTCCGGCTGGAGGACAACCGCCCGATCGAATCCGGCGGCCTGCGCTTCTACGACAAGGTGCCGACCAAGTTCGAGGGCTTCACCGCGCAGGACTTCGCGGCCGGCGGCTACCGCGTGGTCCCGCCGGCGGTCGCCCGACGCGGCAGTTTCATCGGCCGCAACGTCGTGCTGATGCCGTCTTACGTCAACATCGGCGCGTATGTGGACGAAGGCACGATGGTCGACACCTGGGCCACCGTCGGGTCGTGCGCGCAGATCGGCAAGAACGTGCACCTGTCCGGAGGGGTCGGGATCGGCGGCGTGCTCGAGCCGCTGCAGGCCAACCCGACGATCATCGAGGACAACTGCTTCGTCGGCGCGCGCTCCGAGGTGGTCGAGGGCGTGATCGTCGAGGAGAACTCCGTGCTCGGCATGGGCGTGTTCATCGGCCAGAGCACCAAGATCTTCAACCGGGAGACCGGCGAGATCACCTACGGCCGGGTCCCGGCAGGGTCGGTCGTGGTGGCGGGCTCGCTGCCCTCGGCCGGCTGCAACCTGTACTGCGCGGTCATCGTGAAGCGGGTCGACGCCAGAACCCGCGCGAAGACCGGCATCAACGAGCTGCTGCGCGGCGACTGAGGTCGCGCCGCGCGACCGCTCCCGAAAGGCACCGACCGATGGCGATGGAACGACTGCTGGCGCTGATGGCCGAGAAGAAGGCCTCGGACATGTTCATCGCGGCCGGCACGGCGGTGCAGATCAAGATCAACGGCACGACGGTTCCGATCAACCAGCAGCGACTCGACCCGCCGACGATCGAGTCGCTGCTGCGCGAGGTGCTGACCGACCGGCAGTGGGCCCAGTTCGAGCACGACAGCGAGCTCAACTTCGGCTACGGCCTGCACGAAGTCGGCAGCTTCCGCTTCTCGCTGTTCAAGCAGCGCGGCACCCCGGCCGCGGTCGTGCGCTACATCCCGGGCGACGTGCCGCCGTTCGAGTCGCTGAACCTGCCGCCGGTGCTGTCCGAGCTGATCATGGAGAAGCGCGGCCTGCTGCTCGTCGTGGGCTCGACCGGCTCGGGCAAGACGACGACGCTCGCGTCCCTGCTCGACCACCGCAACACCCATCGCAGTGGACACATCCTCACGCTCGAGGACCCGATCGAGTTCACGTTCCGGCACAAGCGCGCGGTGGTGAACCAGCGCCAGATCGGAACCGACGCGGTCTCGCTCGGCATCGCGCTGAAGAATGCGCTGCGTCAGGCGCCCGACTGCCTGATGATCGGCGAGATCCGCGACGTCGAGACGATGAGCGCCGCGATCGCGTACGCGCAGTCGGGCCACCTCGTCCTGTCGACGCTCCACGCGAACAACGCATCGCACGCGCTGACCCGGATCCTCAGCTTCTATACGCCCGATAACCGGCGCGCCCTGCTCGCCGACCTCGCGACGACGCTGCGCTGTGTGGTCTCGCAGCGGCTGATCCGCTCGGCCGCGGGCGGGCGGCTGCCGGTGGTCGAGATCCTGCTGAACACCACCTTCGTCGCCGAGCTGATCGAGCAGGGGCGCCTCTCCGAGGTCAAGGAGGCGATGGAGAAGAGCATGGCACCCGGCTCGCAGACCTTCGAGCGCGCGCTTGTGGACCTGGTCCGCGCGAACAAGGTCTCCAAGGAGGACGCGCTCGCGCAGTCCGACTCGCCGACCAACCTGCTCTGGCTGCTCGAGAACACCAAGGACGCCGGTGCCGAAGGCGCGCCGCCGCCGCTGCGCGGACCCGAGCCGCCCTCGGCGGCCGAAGGCCAGAAGGCGACCGAAGGGCCGACCTTCTCCGAATTCATGCTGAACATCTGATGCCTCAGCCGGTCGTCGTCTACGGGATCGACACCTGCGACCAGGTCCGCAAGGCGCGCGCCTGGCTGCGGGCGCAGGGCGTCGCGTTCCGCTTCCACGACTTCCGCGCCGACGGCCTCGACGCCGCGCTGCTCGCCCGCTGGATGGGGCACCTGCCCTGGGACGCGCTGCTGAACCGCCGCGGCACGAGCTGGCGCCAGCTCGACGCGCAGCGCAAGGCGAGCGTCGTCGACCAGTCGAGCGCGAGCGAGCTGATGCTCGAGAACCCGACGCTGGTCAAGCGCCCGGTCCTCGAGGCCGGCGACCGGATCGTCGTCGGGTTCTCCGAGCCGATCTACCGCAATCTGTTCCCCGGTCGCGAGACCTCCGCGGCCTAGCGCGGCGGCGCCGTCCCGCGGCGCCTGGGCGACTCCCCTACAATCCCCGCTTTCCGCGCACTGCCGCGGACCCCGGTCGCATCTGTCCGGGTGTCCGCGCCGGCGCACCCCGTCGCAAAGCCCGCCCCATGTCCGCCTGCCCCGTCCGCTCCCTGCTCGAAGACCTGATCCGCCGTCGTTCGGTGACGCCCGAGGACGCCGGCTGCCAGGCGACGCTCGCCGCCCGGCTCGCCCCGCTCGGCTTCGACTGCGAGCCGATGCGCTTCGGCCAGGTGGACAACCTGTGGGCGGTGCGGCGCAGCCCGCGGCCCGGCCCGACGCTGCTCTTCGCCGGCCACACCGACGTCGTGCCCGCAGGCCCGCGCCAGTGGTGGCACGCCGACCCGTTCGAGCCGACCGAGCGCGACGGCCTGCTCTACGGCCGCGGCGCCTCCGACATGAAGGCCTCGCTCGCGGCGATCGTCGTCGCGATCGAGGAGTTCGTCGTCGCGCGTCCCGACCACATCGGCGCGATCGCGCTGCTGCTGACCTCCGACGAGGAAGGCCCGTCGATCGACGGCACGGTACGCGTCGTCGAGGCGCTGCGCGCGCGCGGCGAGACGCTCGACTACTGCATCGTCGGCGAGCCGACCTCGGTGCGCACGCTCGGCGACATGGTCAAGAACGGCCGCCGCGGCTCGCTGTCGGGGCGCCTCACGGTGCGTGGCGTGCAGGGGCACGTCGCCTACCCGCACCTCGCGCGCAACCCGATCCATGAATTCGCACCCGTCCTCGCCGCGCTTGTCGCCGAGCGCTGGGACGACGGCAACGCGTACTTCCCGCCGACGACCTGGCAGGTGTCGAACCTGAACGCGGGTACCGGCGCGGGCAACGTGATCCCGGGCGAGGCGGTCGTCGACTTCAACTTCCGCTTCTCCACCGCGAGCACCGTCGACGGGTTGAAGGCGCGCGTGCACGCGATCCTCGACACGCACCGGCTCGACTACGCGCTCGACTGGACCGTCTCCGGCCTGCCGTTCCTGACGCCGCGCGGCACGCTGTCCGACGCGCTCGCCGGCGCGATCCGGGCCGAGCGCGGCATCGAGACCGAGCTGTCGACGACCGGCGGCACGTCCGACGGCCGCTTCATCTCGTCGGTGTGCCGCGAGGTGGTCGAGTTCGGCCCACCGAACGCGACGATCCACAAGTCCAACGAGTGCATCGCGATCGAGTGGCTCCAGCCGATGAAGAACGTCTACCGCCGCACGCTCGAGGCGCTGCTGCCTGCTTGGGTCTGCGGCAGCCGGCCTCCCGGAGTCGACGGCAGCCTGCCCGCCGCGGCCGGCGGCCGCACGTCGTGAGCGCGGGTCCGCGCTTCGAGCGGCCGACGCCGAACGCGTTCGAGGCGCGCGAGGCGCTGCGGACCGTGCGCGACGTGCTGCGCTGGTCGGTCACGCGGATGGCCGCGGCCGACGTCGCGTTCGGGCACGGTACGGCCGACGCCTGGGACGAGGCCGCGTGGTTGGTGCTGTGGTCGCTGCGGCTGCCGCCCGAGCGGCTCGAGCCGGTGCTCGATGCACGGCTCGCGCCGTCCGAGGTGGCGTCCGCGGTCGCCCTGATCGAGCGGCGCTGCGTCGAGCGGCTGCCCGCCGCCTACCTGACCGGCGAGGCCTGGCTGCGCGGCGTGCGCTTCCTGTCGGACCCGCGCGCGCTGGTGCCGCGCTCGCCGATCGCCGAGCTGCTCGACACCGACGCGCTCGACCCGTGGCTGCCCGACCCGCTCGCGGTCGGGCGTGTGCTCGACCTGTGCACCGGCGGCGGGGGTCTCGCGATCCTGGCAGCACGGCGCTACCCGGCCGCGACGGTCGTCGGCGCCGACCTGTCCGCCGACGCGCTCGCGCTCGCGGCCGAGAACGTCGCGCTGCACGGGCTCGGCGCGCGCATCGCGCTGCGGCGCGGCGACCTGTGGGCGCCGGTCGCGGACGAGGCCTTCGATCTCGTCGTCTGCAACCCGCCCTACGTGAACGCGGAGTCGATGGCCGCGCTGCCGCCCGAGTACCTCGCCGAGCCGCAGGGCGCGCTCGGCGGCGGCTCGGACGGCATGGACCTCGTGCGGCGCATCGTCGCCGGCGCCCGCGCGCGTCTCGCCCCGGGCGGCCTGCTGGTGCTCGAGATCGGCCACGAGGCGCCGCACTTCGAGGCCGCGTTCGAGGGCCTGGAGTTCACCTACCTGCCCACCGAGGGCGGCGACGACCGGATCGTGCTGCTCGAACGCGACGCGCTGCCGTGATCCGGATCCGCGGGCTGACCCTCGGCCGCGGTGCGCGCACGCTGCTCGAGGACGCGGATGCGGCGATCGCGCCGGGCGAGCGCATCGCACTGATCGGCGACAACGGCAGCGGCAAGTCGACGCTGCTCGCGGCGATCGCCGGCGACCTGTCGCCCGACGCCGGGGACGTCGACGTGCCGCCGATGCGCATCGCACGGCTCGAGCAGGCGATGCCGCGCGGCGCGCAGCCCGCCTGGCGTTTCGTGCTCGAGGCCGACGCCGCGCTGATGCGGGCCGAAGTCGCGCTCGCCGCCGCCGAGGCGGGTGGCGACGGCCGGGCGATCGCGCAGGCGCACGACGACTTCATCGATTGCGACGGACCCTCCGCCCCGGCGCGCGCGCGCGAGCTGCTCGATGGCCTCGGCTTCGGTCCCGACGAGGCCGAGCGCCCGGTCGACGCGTTCAGCGGCGGCTGGAAGATGCGCCTGAACCTCGCGCGCGTGCTGATGGCCCCGGCCGAGCTGCTGCTGCTCGACGAGCCGACCAACCACCTCGACCTCGATGCGGTGCTGTGGCTCGAGCGCCGGCTGATGCGCTCGCCCGCGACGATCGTGGTCGTCTCGCACGACCGCGATTTCCTCGACCGCGTCGCGCAGGTGACGCTCGCGATCGAGGACCGCCGGCTGGTGCGCTACGCGGGCGGCTACTCGGCCTGCGAGCAGGCGCGCGCCGAGCGCGCAGCGCAGCGCCAGCGGGCAATCGTCGCGCAGCAGGTACGGATCGCGCACCTGCATGCCTTCGTCGAGCGCTTCCGCGCGAAGGCGACCAAGGCGAAGCAAGCGCAGAGCCGGCTGAAGGCGCTCGAGCGCATCGAGGTGCTCGCCCCGCTGCGCGCGACGCGCGGCATCGACTTCGAGTTCGCACCGGTCGGCGACTGCCCGGACCCGCTGGTGCGGATGGAGGACGTGGCCTGCGGCTACCCCGCGGGGCCCGACGGCGAGGCGCGCCCGGTGCTGCGCGACGTGTCGCTGACCGTCGGCCGCGGCTCGCGGATCGGCGTGCTCGGGCGCAACGGTGCGGGCAAGACGACGCTGATCCGCACCGCGGTCGGAGAGCTCGCTTCGCTCGCGGGCGAGCTGCAGCGCTCGCGCACCGTGCGGATCGGCTACTTCGCGCAGCAGCAGGTCGACGCGCTGCGTGCCGGCGACACCGCGCTCGCGCACATGCAGCGGCTCGCCCCCGAGGAGCGCGAGCAGGTGCTGCGCGACTGGCTCGGTCGCTTCGCGTTCCGCGGCGACGACGCGACGCGCCCGGTCGGCCCGATGTCCGGCGGCGAGCGCGCGCGGCTCGCGCTCGCGATGCTGGTCTGGCGCAAGCCCCAGCTGCTGGTGCTCGACGAGCCGACCAATCACCTCGATGCGGCGACCCGCGACGCCCTCGCCGACGCGCTCGCCGAGTTCGACGGCGCGCTGCTGCTGGTCTCGCACGACCGCTACCTGCTGCGCGCGACGGTCGATGCGTTCGTGCGCGTCGCCGACGGCGCCGCCGCGCCGTTCGATGGCGACCTCGACGACTATGCCGCGTGGCTGCTGCACAAGCCCGTCACGGGCCCGGTCGGACCGGGTGCGCACGGTGCCGCCCCGGCCGAGCCCGCCGTGCCCGGCGTGTCGCGCCGGGACGAGCGTCGCGCAGCAGCCGAACAGCGCGCGCAGCGCGCGGCGCAACGCCGCCCGCTCCAGAAGCAGGTCGACGAGATCGAGCGCGAGCTCGCTCGGCTCGAGGCGCGGATCGGCGAGATCGACGCGCGCCTCGCCGAGCCCGATGCCTACCGCGACGGCGCGGCCGCGGCCGAGCTCGGCCGCGAGCGCGGCATGCTGCAGAAGGCCCGCGATGTCGCCGAGGAGCGTTGGCTCGAGCTGTCCGCCGAGCTCGAGGCGCTCGACGCCGACACGGCCGGTTGAGCCTGCGCCAGGTCGGTCGAGCGGTCGCGCGCGGCCTGCCCGGAACGATCCCGCCAGCGCCCCTCCCCCATCAGCGTGCGCCGTGCGCGCCGGAGTCCGGATCCGCGCCTTCCTCCGCCCGCCGCCCCACCAGGTCCCGCCTGACGATCACCGGCTTGCCGCCGTACGCGCGTTTGCACAGCCAGTGGGCGAGCGCCGAGTCGAGCCAGTCGGCGTGCCCGGGGAACCAGCCGGCGAGCGCGTCGGCGAGCCGCCTCGCCTCGCGGGCGTCGCCGGTCTCGGCGACGTGCGCACGGACCTCCCCGATCGAGCGCAGCACCGCCGCGTGCTCGTCGATGTGGCAGTCGCGCGGCGGGAAGGCGGTCTCGCGCATCCAGCGGTCCTCGTCGCCGAAATGCCGGCGGGCGTGGGCCTCGAGCTCGGCGAGCAGCGCCGGCAGCTGCTCGTCGGGCGCGGCCTGCAGCGCCCCGACGAGCGCGACGAACTCGCGGTGCGTCGCATCGATCGGCTCGTGGCCGAGCACGAAGGCGTCGGTCCACGCGAGCGGCGCGCCGCCCGCGGGGTCGGCGACCGCGTCTTCCCGGGCCGGCGCGCCGCTCACTTCTTCGCGGCCATCTGCGCACGCAGCTCCAGGTTCGCCTTGCGGTCGGCGTTGACCTTCTGCACGCTTGCGCGCTCGCTCATCCGCTTCACGTAGTCGCGTGCAGGCGTGGCCGCGAGCACGTCTTCGCCCCACACTGCCTTCGACGCACCCGAGATCAACGGCAGGTGCACGATCGCCGCACAGTCCGCGACGGTGAACGCATCGCCCGCAACGTACGGCGACCATTTCGCGAGCTTCGCGAACGCGGCGACGTTGCGCTCGAGCTCCTTGCGGGTCGCGTCGATCACCGACTGCTCGAGCGTGCCGCCGAAGTACGCCTGCGGATAGAGCCGCCGCGCGACCAGCTCGAGGTGCAGCTCGACGAAGGTCGTCAGCTCGCGAACCTTCGCGCGGGCGAACGGGTCCGAGGGCATCAGCGGGCTCTGCGGGTACGCGTCCTCGACGTACTCGACGATCACCTGCGACTCGCACAGCGAGCCCTGCGGCGTGCGCACGAACGGCACCTTGCCGAGCGGGCTGCAGGCGAGCGTCGCCTCGTCCTTCGTCGCCCAGTTCAGCGCCTCCTCGAACGGCACGCCTTTCTCGAGCAGCTGGATCTTGACCTTGTTGTAGTAGTTGCTGACGGCGAAGCCGACCAGGGTGAGCATGCGGATCTCCTCTGTCGATCGGGGCGCACTCGTGCGGTGCGCGCGTTCCGGAGGGCGATGGTAACGCGCCGTCGATCGGCCCCGCCGCTGCTAGGATCGGCGCGGTGGAACTCGCCGGACCGGTGCTGGACGTCGTGCTCCCGGTCTACGCGCTGATCGCCGTCGGCTGGGCGGCGCTGCGCGCCGGCGCCCTCGACGCCGACGGCGTGCGCCGCTGCACCGACTTCACCTTCACGGTCTTCGTGCCGGCGCAGCTCTTCCTCGCGATGGCACGGACCGACTTCCGCACGCTCGCGCCCGGCGTGCCGGCCGCCTACTTCGTCTCGGCGCTGACCCTGTTCGGGCTGGTGGTGGCGGTGCGCCGGCGCCGCGTGCCGATGCTGCGCGCTGCGGTCGAGGGCCTCGCCGGTGCGTTCGGCAACACGGTGATGATCGGCATCCCGCTGGTCAAGCTCGGCTGGGGCGACGCGGCGCTCGCGATGCTGCTGTCGATCGTCGCGCTGCATTCGCTGCTGCTGCTGTCGACCGCGACCTTCGTCTTCGAGGTCGCGGCCGCGAGCGGCGCGCCGCTGGCCGGCGCGCTGCGGGCGCTGCGCGCGTCGCTCACCCACCCGGTGATCCTGCCCATCCTGCTCGGCGGCTCGTGGAGCGCGCTCGGCCCGCCGCTGCCGGCCGTCGCCGACGCGACACTGTCGCTGCTCGCCGCCGCGTCCTCGCCGCTGTGCCTGGTGCTGCTGGGCGCCTCGCTCGGCCGCGACGGGCTCGCCGCGGCTCTGCGCCCGGCGCTGGCAATGAGCGCGCTCAAGCTCGTCGCGCTGCCGGCGGTCTCCGCGGTCGTCGGCCGCTGGGTCTTCGGGCTGGCGCCGCTCGAGCTGACGGTGGTCGTGCTGACCGCGGCGCTGCCGATCGGCGCGAACGTGTTCCTCTTCGCCGAGCGCTACCGGTCCGACGGCGCCCCGGTCGCGGCGGCCGTGGTGCTGTCCACCCTCCTGGCCGCGCCGCTGCTGGCGATCCTGCTGCCCCTGCTCCCGGTGCCCCCACGGTAGAATCTGCGCCAATGAAGACGATCGAATCATTCGGCATCGGCGTCGTGGGGACCGGCGCCATGGGTCGTGGCATCGCCCAGCTGTTCGCGCAGGCGGGGCACGCGGTGTCCCTGTTCGATGCGGCACCGGACGCCGCGCAGGCCGCGAAGGCATCGGTCGCCGACGCGCTCGGCCGGCAGGTCGACAAGGGCAGGCTCGCCCGCGACGCCTGCGACGCGACGCTCGCGCGCATGCGCCCGGTCGGCACGCTCGCCGACCTCTCCGGCTGCGACCTGGTGATCGAGGCGGTCGTCGAGAACCTGGACGTCAAGAAGCGGCTGTTCGCCGATCTCGAGGCGCTGGTCGCCCCCGACGCGATCCTGGCGACCAACACCTCGTCGCTGTCGGTCACCGCGATCGCCGCCGCCTGCAAGGCGCCCGGACGCGTCGCCGGCTATCACTTCTTCAATCCCGTGCCGCTGATGAAGGTGGTCGAGGTGATCCGCGGCGTGCGCACCGAGCCCTCGGTCGCTGACACGCTGGTGGCGCTGACGAAGCGCACCGGCCACGCCCCCGTCGTCGCGCAGGACACCCCAGGCTTCCTGATCAACCACGCCGGCCGCGGCTACGGCACCGAGGCGCTGAAGCTGGTCGGCGAAGGCGTCGCCGAGCCGCACATGGTGGACCGGATCATGCGCGAGCAGGTGGTGTTCGGCGAGCGCGGCGGCTTCCGGCTCGGTCCGTTCGAGTTGCTCGACCTGACCGGGCTCGACGTGTCGCACCCGGTGATGGAGTCGATCTACCGGCAGTTCTACGACGAGCCGAGGTTCAGGCCGTCGGCGCTCGCAGCGCTGCGTGTCTCGGGCGGGCTGCTCGGTCGCAAGACCGGCGAGGGCTTCTACCGGCACGAGGGCGGCCGGCAGGTCGCGGTGCCCGAGCCGACACCGCCCGTGGCCGCCGGTCCCGCGCCGTTCTCGAAGGTCTGGACCCCGTCGGGCACGCACCGCACCGCGATCGCCGACCTGGTCGAGGCGCTCGGCGGCACCGTCGACGACCGTCACGGCCCGTCGGCCGATAGCCTCGTCGTCCTCGCGCCGCGCGGCCACGACGCCTCCTGGGCGGCGACCGAGTCGGGCCTGCCCGGCGAGCGCTGCGTCGCGCTCGACACCCTGTTTCCGTACGGCGCGAAGGCCTGCACGCGCCGCACGCTGATGACCACGCCGGCGACCGACCCGGCGCTCGCGGAGGCCGCGCAGCGCCTGTTCGGCGCCGACGGCGCGAAGGTCTCGCTGATCCGAGATTCGGCGGGCTTCGTCGCGCAGCGCGTCGTCGCGATGGTCGTCGCCGTCGCCTGCGAGATCGCGCAGCAGCGGATCGCGAGCCCCGCCGACATCGACCTCGCAGTGCGGCTCGGCCTCGGCTACCCGCTCGGCCCGCTGTCGATGGGCGACGCACTCGGCGCGGCCGCCGTCGCCGGCCTGCTCGACGGTATGCACGAGACCACCGGCGACCCGCGCTACCGACCGAGCCTGTGGCTGCGCCGGCGCGCCGCACTGGGCCTGAAGCTGACGCACGCCGATTGAGCGCCGGACCCGGGGCGCCGAACACGAGAGATGGAGGGACGATGAGCGACCTGGCCGAGCAGAACGTCGGCACCACCCCCGTGGCCGAGCGCCATCGGTTCGACGCGGGCGCGCTGGAGACCTGGATGCGCACGAACGTCGAGGGCTTCGCCGGCCCGCTGACCGTCGAGCAGTTCAAGGGCGGCCAGTCGAACCCGACGTTCCGGCTGACCACGCCGTCGCGCGCCTACGTGATGCGGGCCAAGCCCGGCCCGGTCGCGAAGCTGCTGCCCTCGGCGCACGCCGTCGAGCGCGAGTACCGGGTGCTGAAGGCGCTTGCCGGCACCGACGTGCCGGTCGCCCGCACCTACGGCCTGTGCGAGGACGAGGGGGTCATCGGGCGCGCGTTCTACATCATGGATTGCGTGGAAGGCCGCGTGCTCTGGGACCAGTCGCTGCCCGGCCTGTCGAACGCCGAGCGCACCGCGATCTACGACGAGATGAACCGCGTGATCGCGGCGCTGCACCGGGTCGACGTCGCGGCCGTCGGTCTGCAGGACTTCGGCAAGCCCGGCAACTACTTCGCGCGCCAGATCTCTCGCTGGTCGAAGCAGTACCAGCTGTCCGAGACCGAGAAGGTCCCCGAAATGGACCGCCTGATCGAGTGGCTGCCGCAACACATCCCGGCGGGCGACGAGACCACGGTCGTGCACGGCGACTACCGGCTCGACAACATGATCTTCGCGAAGGACCAGCCGCGCGTGCTCGCGGTGCTCGACTGGGAGCTCTCGACGCTCGGTCACCCGCTCGCCGACTTCAGCTACCACTGCATGAGCTGGCACATCCAGCCGGGCGCCTTCCGCGGCATCGCGGGGCTCGACCTCGCGGCGCTCGGCATCCCCGACGAGCAGGCCTACATCCGGCGCTACTGCGAGCGCACCGGCCGCAGCGGTATCGGCAACTGGGACTTCTACCTCGCTTACAACGCGTTCCGGCTCGCCGGCATCCTGCAGGGCATCGTCAAGCGCGCCCTCGACGGCACCGCGTCGAGCCCGCAGGCGCTCGAGCAGGGCAAGCGCGTGCGCCCGCTCGCAGAGATGGCCTGGTCCTTCGCGCAGAAGGTCCGCTGACCCGGCCCCACCGTACACCCCGATCGACGACCCAAGGAGGAGAGACAGATGGACTTCGAACATTCGCCCAAGGTCAAGGAGCTGCAGGCGCGGCTGCTGGACTTCATGAACCGGCACATCTACCCGAACGAGGAGCGGTACCACCACGAGGTGGAGACCAACCGCAAGGCGGGCAACCAGTGGGTGCCGACCCGGGTCATCGAGGACCTGAAGCCGGTCGCGCGCGGGGCGGGTCTCTGGAACCTGTTCCTGCCGTTCTCGAAGCGGGTCCCCGAGGGCCTGACCAACCTCGAGTACGCGACGCTGTGCGAGATCATGGGCCGCGTGCACTGGGCCTCCGAGGTGTTCAACTGCTCGGCGCCGGACACCGGCAACATGGAGACCCTCGAGCGCTACGCGTCCGAGGAGATCAAGCGCCAGTGGCTGGACCCGCTGCTGCGCGGCGAGATCCGCTCGGCGTTCCTGATGACCGAGCCCGCGGTGGCCTCGTCCGACGCGACGAACATCCAGCTGCAGATCCGCTCGGACGGCGACCACTACGTGCTGAACGGCCGCAAGTGGTGGAGCTCGGGCCTGGGCGACCCGCGCTGCAAGGTGCTGATCGTGATGGGCAAGACCAACCCCGACGCCGGCCGCCACGAGCAGCAATCGATGGTGGTCGTCCCCACCGACACGCCCGGGATCACCGTGCTGCGCCACCTGTCGGTGTTCGGCTACGATGACGCGCCGCACGGGCACATGGAGGTCACGCTCGAGAACGTGCGCGTACCCAAGTCGAACATCCTGCTCGGCGAGGGCCGCGGCTTCGAGATCGCGCAGGGCCGCCTCGGGCCGGGCCGGATTCACCACTGCATGCGCTCGATCGGCGCGGCCGAGCGCGCGCTCGAGCTGATGTGCAAGCGGCTGATGTCGCGCGTGGCGTTCGGCAAGCCGATCTCGCAGCACTCGATCTGGCACGAACGCATCGCCGAGTCGCGCTGCATGATCGACCAGGCCCGGCTGATGACGCTGAAGGCGGCCTACATGATGGACACGGTGGGCAACAAGGTCGCGCGCGCAGAGATCGCGATGATCAAGGTGATCGCGCCGAACATGGCCTGCCAGATCATCGACTGGGCGATGCAGGCCCACGGCGGCGCCGGCATCTCGCAGGTCACGCCGTTGGCGAACATGTACGCGCACCAGCGCACGCTGCGCTTCGCCGACGGCCCGGACGAGGTGCACCGCGCCGCGATCGCGAAGCTCGAGCTCGGCAAGCACTCGACCGTCCCGAACCCCAAGGACATCGAGGCGATGCCGATCACGCGCGGCGCCTGAGCGCGCGGCGGGTCCGCCCGGACCCGCGCACGACCGCTCGACACCCGCCGCGCCCCGCGTGGCGGGTGTCGCCGTTTGCGGCACCGGCCTCGCGGCGCGGCGCATGCAACGCTACCATCGCGGCTGTCCTCACACGGAGCGCCGACGATGATCGAGGTTCATTCCTGGCCGACACCCAACGGCCACAAGGTCCACATCATGCTGGAGGAGTGCGGCCTGCCCTACGCGGTGCATGCCGTCGACATCTCGCGCGGCGAGCAGTTCGACCCCGCGTTCCTCGCGATCTCCCCGAACAACAAGATCCCGGCGATCATCGACCCCGACGGCCCGGACGGCCGGCCGATCTCGCTGTTCGAGTCGGGTGCGATCCTCGTCTACCTCGCCGGCAAGACCGGGCGCTTCCTGCCGAAGTCCGACCGCGGCAGGTACGAGGCGCTGCAGTGGGTGATGTTCCAGATGGGCGGGGTCGGCCCGATGCTCGGGCAGGCCAACCACTTCCGCAACGTCGCGCCCGAGAAGCTGCCCTACGCGATCGACCGGTTCACGGCCGAGGCGAAGCGGCTGTACGGCGTGCTCGACAAGCGGCTCGCGACCAACGACTACGTCGCAGGCAGCGAGTACACGATCGCCGACATCGCGCTGTGGCCGTGGCTGCGCTCGCCGCAGAACCAGGGCGTGTCGATCGACGACCACCCGAACGTCAAGGCGTGGTTCGAGGCGATCGGCAACCGGCCGGCGGTGCAGCGCGGCGTCAAGGTGCTCGCCGACCGGCGCACGTAGCGCGTGACGCGGAGCAGGTCCGCTACTGCACCGGCTCCTTGAGCGCGGCCGGGATCGGGAACGAGAACACCTCGATCCCCTCTTCGGCGAGTGCGCGGGCCTCGTCGGGGCTCGCGACGCCGCGGATGCCACGCTCGGGCGCCTCGCGGTAGTGGATCTTGCGCGCCTCGTCGGCGAAGCGATCGCCGACGTCCTCGGTGTTCTCGACGAGCGCGCGCGCCATCTTCATGAACATCGCCTGCAGCATCCGCGGGTCGGGCGACCCGGCGCCCGGCTCGGCCTCGGCGCCGCGCGCGGGCACGGCCAGCTTCTCCGAGGCGCCCGACAGGTTCAGCCGCGGCGCGGCCGGCAGCTTGCGGATCGCGGTGCTCGCGCAGACCGGGCATTCGATCAAGCCGCGGGCGAGCTGCGCGTCGTAGTCCTCGGCCGAGCCGAACCAGCCCTCGAAGCGGTGCTCGTGTTCGCAGGCCAGGTTGAAGACTTTCATCGGCGGGGCTCCGTTGGTCGATTCTACGGCATGCCGCTAGAATCCGCGGTCCAGCGAGGTTCGGCATGAAGGATCCGATCGCGATGCCCGCCGCGGATGTGGTGGCGAGGCTGCGCGAATTCAACACCGTCGTCGATGCCCGCAGCCCGTCGGAGTTCGCCGACGACCACCTGCCGGGCGCGGTCAGCGCGCCGGTGCTCGACGACGCGCAGCGCGCGATCGTCGGCACGCTCAGCGCCCAGCGCGGTGCGTTCGAGGCCAAGCGGCTCGGTGCCGCGATCGTCTCGCGCAACATCGGCGACCTGATCGACCGCCTGTTCGCCGATCGCGAGCGCCACTGGCGACCGCTCGTCTACTGCTGGCGCGGTGGCAACCGCTCCGGCTCGCTCGCGACCGTGTTCGCACGGATCGGCTGGCGCACGACGGTGATCGAAGGCGGCTACAAGGCATTCCGACGGCAGGTGATCGCCGAGCTCGACACGCGCCCCGCAGCGCTGCGCTTCGTCGTCGTAGGCGGCCGCACCGGCAGTGCGAAGAGCCGCCTGCTCGAGCGGCTGGCTGCGCGTGGCGCACAGGTCGTCGACCTCGAGGCGCTCGCCTCGCACCGCGGCTCGGTGCTGGGCAGCCTGCCCGGCGCGCCGCAGCCGAGCCAGAAGCGCTTCGAGACGATGCTGTGGGACCGGCTGCGCGAGGTCGATCCGGCGCGCCCGGTGTTCGTCGAGTCGGAGAGCCGCAAGGTCGGCCGTGTGCAGGTGCCCGAGGCGCTGATCCACGCGATCCGCGCGTCGCGCGTCGCGGTCGTCGAGGCCAGGGTCGACGCGCGCGCCCGCTTCCTGCTCGACGAGTACGAGCACTTCCGCGCAGACGTGCCGGGCCTGCTCGCGCTGCTCGACTGCCTGGTGCCGCTGCACGGCGGCGAGCGCGTCGGCGAGTGGAAGGCGCTGGTCGAGGGCGACCGCTGGCTGGAGCTGGTCGAGCGGCTGCTCGTCGAACACTACGACCCGAGCTACGACCGCTCGATGCGGCGCAACTTCGGGCGGCTGTCGGAGGCGCCGGTGGTGCGGCTCGACGGCACCGACGACGCGGCCCTCGACCGGGCGGCGACGGCGCTCGAGGCGATCGCCGCGGGCGGCTGAGGCCCCGCACGCCGGCCCGTCAGGGCTGCGGCCGCGCGTCGCTCTTCGCGCCGATCCGCTCGGGATGGCGGACGATCTTCGTGCGACCCTTCAGCGCCTCCACGTAGCCCACGACGTCCTGCTGAGCTGCCACCCGTTCGAGCTGCTGCGCGTAGGTGGCCTCGCGCTTGGCGATCTCGTCGGCCGGCGGCGCGCTGGCCTTGAGCAACTGGACGATCGCGTAGCCCTGCAGGCCGAGGTCGACGCCGCCGTAGGCCGGCACGGTGTCGGACGGCATCCGGAACACCGTCTCCAGCGCCGGCTGCGACAGGCCCGCCGGCGCCGCCCGCGACACCGTCTTCGGCGCGCCGAACCCGGCCGTCTCGCCCTTGCCCGCCTTCAGCTCGGCGAGCTTCGCCTCGCCAGCCGCCTTAGCGAGTTTCGCGGCCTCCTCCTCGACGAAGCGGATCCTCACCTCGTCGCGGACCTCGGCGAGTGGCTTGCGCTGCGCCGCCTTGTACTCGACGATGCGTGCCGACGCGATCTGCCCGGGCGCGATCTCGATCGCCTCGGTATTGCGCTTGTTGCGCAGCACCTCGTCGCCGAACACCGCGCCGAGCAGGCGCGCGCTCGCGAGCGGGCTGCCGCGGGGCGCGTCGGGTGCGGGCTGGCGGCGAATCGAGTCGGCGGTGCGGATCTCGAGCTTGAACCTGTCGGCGGCGGGCTTCAGCGAGTCCGACTGCTCGTAGACCAGGTTGGTGAACTGCTCGGCGGCCTCGGCGTACTTCTGCCCGGCCTGCTGCGAGCGGACCTCGCGCTCGAGGTCGGCCCGGACCGCCTCGAACGGCTTCTCGGCACCCGGCTTCACGCCCGTCAGCTTGATGATGTGCTGGCCGAACTCGCTCTCGACCGGCCCGCGGATGTCGCCTTCCTTCATGTCGAACACCGCGTCGGCGAACGGCTTGACCATCATGCCCCGCGTGAAGAAGCCGAGGTCGCCGCCCTGCGCCGCCGAGCCCGGGTCGTCCGAGTTCGCCTTGGCGATCGCCCCGAACTTCGACGGATCGGCCTTGACCTGCGCGAGCAGCTGCTCGGCCTTGGCCTTCGCGTCAGGGCCGACCTTGACGAGGATGTGGCTCGCGCGCCGCTCCTCGGGCGTGCCGTAGCGTGCCTTGTTCTGCTCGTAGTAGGTCCTCAGGTCGTCGGGCGACACCGTGACCTGGGCGGCGAGCGCGTCCCGGGTCAGCACCACGTATTCGATCTTCGCGCTCTCGGGCGTCTCGAACGCGGCGCCGTTGCGCTCGTGGTAGGCGGCGAGCTGATCGTCGGTCGGCACGACCTTGCCCGAGAACTCGCTCGCGGGGATCCGCAACTCGCGGATCTCGCGGCGTTCCTCCTGCAGCGCGACGATCCGCTCGCGGACCGAGCGGGGCACGATCGCAGAGGCCTGCACGGCGTCGGGCAGCGCCTGCATCGCCAGGTCGCTGCGCAGCCGCGCCTCGAAGCCTGGAGCGGTCAGGTTCTGCGCCGACAGCAGCGCCTT
>JADCHE010000132.1 GCA_020248665.1 Burkholderiales bacterium
CGCCGCCGCCGCGCTCGCGCTGCCGGCCGCCCCCGCCGCCGCGCAGGACAAGGTCGTCTTCGCGACCAACTGGAAGGCGCAGGCCGCGCACGGCGGCTTCTACCAGGCGCTCGCCGACGGCACCTACCGGAAGATGGGCCTCGAGGTCGAGATCCGGCAGGGCGGCCCGCAGGTCAACAACCGGCCGCTGCTGCCGGCCGGCCGCATCGACTTCCTGATGACCGGCAATTTGCTGCACACCTTCGACAACGTGCGCAACGGTGTGCCGACGGTGGTCGTCGCCGCGATGTTCCAGAAGGACCCGCAGGTCTTCCTCGCGCATCCCGGCCAGTACGCGAGCTGGAACGACCTGAAGAAGGCGCCGGCGATCCTCGTCGCGAAGGACGGCCAGTTCTCGTTCTGGCAGTGGATGAAGCAGGACGGCTTCCGCGACGAGCAGCTGCGCCCCTACACCTACAACAGCGCGCCCTTCCTCGCGAACAAGCGCGCGGTCCAGCAGGGCTACGCCGTCGCCGAGCCGATCTCGATCGAGAAGACCGCCGGCTTCGCGCCGACGCTGTTCCTGCTCGCCGACCACGGCTGGTCGACCTACTCGACGACCATCGAGACGCGTCCTGACCTGGTGAAGTCCAAGCCCGACCTCGTGCGCCGCTTCGTCGAGGCGTCGATCCTCGGCTGGGTGAACTACCTGCACGGCGACCGCGCGGCCGCCGACGCGATGATCCGCAGGGAGAACCCGGAGGTGACGCAGGACGAGCTCGATCGCGGCGTCGCGAAGCTCAAGCAGCTCGGCATCGTCGATTCCGGGGACGCCCGCACGAAGGGGATCGGTGCGATCGACCCGGCGCGCGTGCGCGACTTCCACGACAAGATGGTGAAGGCGGGGCTCTTCAAGGCCGGAGAGGTCGACCTGTCGAAGGTGTTCACCACCGAGTTCGTCAACAAGGGGGTCGGGGTCGATCTGCGGCGCTCGCTGACCGGCTCGAAGGACTGATTGGGAAGCACCCCGAATTCCCTTTGTACAACAGTCAGATGGACCGGATTCTTTAAGCGTCACTAGAATGGGCGCATGGCCCTCCAGCGCCCGCTCGCCCGCCCGCCGATCCGTGAAGCGATCGTCGAGGTGAAGTCCGAGCCCGTCGAGATGCGACGGGTGAACGACCTGCGCGACCGGCTGGCGCCGGCCTTCCCGAACGCCAAGCCTTTCCGGCTCGCGTCGGTCGCGATGAACCTGCCGGACGAGCGGCGCGGCGCCGGGTCCGATCCGGGCGATCCGCACCAGACCGGCTGGCGCTGCGAGAGCGCCAACGGCACCGAGGTCGCGCTGATCCGGCAGGACGGCGTGTCCTTCGGGCGCATCGCCGGCTATCCGGGCTGGGACGTCTTCGTCGACCGGTTCCAGTCGCTGTGGAGCGCCTACGTCGCCGAGGCACGCCCGATCGAGGTCCGGCGGATCGCGCTGCGCTACGTGAACGACCTGAGGCTGCCGGTCTGCGAACAGTTCCACTTCGAGCGGTACCTGACGACCGCGCCGCGCGCGCCCGCGGGGCTCGCGCCCGAGATCGCCGACTTCCTCGTCCAGATGACCCTGCCCGGCGGGGCCGACGGCCTTCAGGTCGCGGTCACCCAGGCGACCGACTCGTCCGCGCGGACGGCCACCGAGCTGCCGGTGATCGTCGACATCGACGCGAGCTGGGACCGTTCGATCAGCGTCGACGAGCGCCTGGGCGGCCGCCTCGCCGACGCGCTGGGCACGTTGAGGGAGCTGAAGAACCGCGTGTTCTTCGGCTTGGTGACGGAGGAGTTAGTGGGCACATACTCATGACAAAGCTGGCCAACGGAGCCCGCCACCTGTCGGCCTGCGCGACCACGGTCGGCGTCGGCGGGCATGCGCTGCGGGTCACGCGGCAGCTGGCCGGGGCGCGGCGGCGGCTGACCGACAAGGCGCTGTTCCGCTTCGACGTGGAGCTGTCGGGCTTCTCGAAGGCGGCCGAGCCGGACCCCTGGAGCGCCGACGCGCCGCTGCCCGAGCTGGTGCTGCGCCACGCGCGGGACTTCCTGCGGGTGCTGCCGGGCACGCTGCCCGAGCCGCTGGTGGTGCGCGACGACGACGGCGCGCTCGCGTTCGAGTGGGCCGGCGAGAACGCCCGCTCGCTGAAGGTCCGCGTCGGCGCCGACGGCATGCTGGTCTACAGCGGCCGCCTCGGGCTGCGGCGCCGGATCAGCGGCGCCGAGCCGCTCGGCGACGACCTGCCGGCCATGATCCGGCAGGCGATCCAGCAGGTCGCGGGCTAGCGGCCGACCGGGGTACGCATCGACGCGTTCGCTCTCGCGACCGCATCGCGCCCCTGGCGCAGGATCGCCGCCTTCCAGTCGTCGGTGTCGACGAAGAACGCGCCGAGCATCCGCTCGCGCGCCCGGCGGCGCAGTGCCTCGTCGCCCGGCGCGCGCGCCGCGACCCAGTGGTCGAAGCGCAGCGCCTCGGTCATGCCGTCGAACGGCAGCGTGCCGTACTCGAGCGCGATCGTCGCGAGCGCGGTGCCCGGGCACTCCGAGTAGAACGCGCCGCCGATCATGCCCTCGATCTTCGCCGACGTCGACGAGCCGTCGTAGATCGACGTGACCGCCGGGCCCCAGCAGGCGCGCGTGCGCGCGAGGTCGGCCGGCACGTCGAGGCCCGCGTAGATCATCTCGCCGTGGCCCGCGGGGCCGAGCCCGGTGTGCACGTCGATCCAGTGCAGCCGCGCGGCGCCGCGCACCCGCGTGCGCAGGATCGTCTCGAGCGTGCGCCGGCTCCAGGTCGGGGCGCGACCGCAGAAGAAGAGGCCGTCCGGCCGCGACCACTGGCCCTTGCTCGTCGCGTACTGGAAGTGCGCGAGGCCGCGGCGCGCGATGAACGCAGCGACCGCGGCGGCGTTCGCGGCGTCGGGCGGCCAGTTCGCCGGCAGCAGCAGGTCGTGGATCTCGTCGTAGTCCGGGTCGGGGCCGTCGGGTACCGGGAACCGCCGCACGTTGCGGTTCAGGTCGACGTTGTCCTCGGTCACGCGGCGCCGCCACGAGAAGCCGTGCGGGTTGATCGCGTGGACCAGCACCACGCGCGCGCCGGCGGCGAGCGCGTCGTCGAGCTCCGGGCCCACGCGCAGCAGCGCGTGCTGCACGCCGCTGCCGCAGTAGCCCTCGACGCCGTGCGTGCCCGAGGTGACCAGCAGCACCTCGCGTGCGTCGTCGGGGCCGAGCGTCGCGACGTCGGTGGCGAGCGGCTCGCCGTCGAGGCCGGGGCCGGCCGGGTTGTCGAACGCCTCGAGGCGGCCACCGCGCGCGCGGGCCGCGGCGAGGAAGCGCTCGCGGGCCTGCGCGTACGACGACGGGAAGTCGGGGTCGGGTCGGATGATCGGCACCTCAGGTGACGGCCTTGCGCGCGAGGAACTCGGGGCGGTCCCAGGCGCGGGTCGCGACGACCTCGCGCAGCGCCTCGGCCGCGTCCCACACGTCGACGAAACGCAGGTACAGCGGCGCGAAGCCGAAGCGCAGGATGTCGGGTGCGCGGAAGTCGCCGATCACGCCGCGGGCGATCAGCGCCTGCACGATCGCGTAGCCCCGCGGGTGCGTCAGCGACACCTGGCTGCCGCGAACCGACGCGTCGCGCGGGCTCGCGAGGCCGAAGCCCGACGCGCCGTCGAAGCCGCCGACCGCGCGCTCGGCGAGCTCGGTGAAGAGCGTGGTCATCGCGACGCTCTTGGCGCGCAGCGCATCGAGCCCGACGCCGTCGAACGCCTCGAGCGCGGTCTCGAGCGCGATCAGCGACAGCTGCGGCTCGGTGCCGCACAGCAGCCGCTCGATGCCCGGCGCGGGCCGGAACTCGTGCTCGAACGCGAAGGGCGCCGCGTGCCCGTGCCAGCCCACCAGCGGCTGCTCGAGCTCGCCGACCCAGCGGCGCGCGACGTAGGCGAACGCCGGTGCGCCGGGCCCGCCGTTCAGGTACTTGTACCCGCAGCCGACCGCGAAGTCGGCACCGGCCGCGCCGAGGCCGACCGGCAGCGCGCCCGCCGAATGCGCGAGGTCCCAGATCACGAGGCCGCCGAGCGCGTGCGTGCGCGCGGTGATCCCCGGCAGGTCGTGGATCAGGCCGGTCCGGTAGTTGACGTGCGTCAGCTGCACCAGCGCGAGCCGCTCGCCCGCGCGCTCGATCGCGGCCGGCACCTCGGCCTGCTCGACGCAGACCAGCTCCATGCCGAGCAGCCGCGCGAGCGACGCGTCGACGTAGACGTCGGTCGGGAAGTTGCCGCGCTCGGCGACGATCACGTCGCGAGCGGGCGCGCGGCGCCGCTGGAGGCCGATCGCGCCCGCGACCAGCTTGAACAGGTTCACCGAGATCGAGTCGGTGACGATCACCTCGTCGGCGTCGGCGCCCACCAGCCGCGCGATCCGCGCGGCCGCGCGCTGCGGCGCGGTGTACCAGCCGGCGTCGTTCCAGGAGCGGATCAGCCCGATGGCCCACTCGCGCTCGACCGCCTCGCGCATCCGCGGCGCGACGGCGCGTGGCATCGCCCCCAGCGAGTTGCCGTCGAGGTAGATCGTGCCTTCGGGGAGCAGGAAGCGATCGCGCGCGAAGGCGAGCGGGTCGGCGGCGTCGAGCGCGGCGCACGCGTCCCGGGTCGTGGGTGCGGTCATCGTGCAAGGATAGCGTGCGGGCCGGCCGGCCGATGCGGCATCATCGGACGGGCGGAACGCGACGCGAGGAGGCGAGGCGACGATGGACACGCTCGGACCACGATCCGGCCGCGACGGTCGGAACGCGCGATGACCACCTTCGACGCGCTGCGCCGCGTCTGCGCGTTGCTGCCGCACGCCGAGCCCGAGCGCAAGTGGGGCAACGTCGACACCTTCCTCGTGCGCCGGAAGATGTTCGCGATCCTCGTGCTCGACGCGCGCGGCCGCCCCGCCGACCTGTGGTTCAAGGTCGACGCCGAGCGCTTCCTGGAGCTGACCGACCGGCCGGGCGTGCGTCCCGCGCCCTACCTCGCCCGCGCGGGCTGGGTCGCGATCGACGAGCCGCGCCGCTTCGCGCTCGCCGAGCTGCGCCCGCTCATCGAGCGCTCGCACCGCCTCGTCGTCGCCGGGCTGCCGCAGCGCGTGCAGCGCGCGCTCGGGTTCGAGCCGATGCGAAAGCCGCCCACCCGCGCGGCGCGCGTCGTCGTCCGGCAGGCGGACGGGCCGCGCCACCCCGGCCTCGCCGACACGCCGCGGCTGGTGACGTCGCGGTCCTGAGCGACGGACCGTGTCGAACGTTACGATCGGGGCGGGGCGCGTGCCGCCGCCCGCAGGAGACCGACGATGACCGTCCACGCCTTCGAGACCGTGCTGTACGAGCGCCCCGAGCCGCACGTCGCGCGGATCGTGATGAACCGGCCCGAGGCCCGCAACGCGCAGGACCTGCGGATGACCTACGACCTGAACGCGGCGATGGACCGCGCCGCCCAGGACGACGAGGTCAAGGTCGTGATCGTCGCCGGCGCCGACCCGCACTTCTCGGCCGGCCACGACCTGCGCGACCCGGGCACGCTGCGGCTCGGCCGCGACCGGCCGGCGGTGTCGACCTGGGGCGCGTACGACGCCGAGGGCGCCGAGGGCCTGTTCGCGCGCGAGCAGGAGATCTACCTGCAGATGACGCGGCGCTGGCGCGACCTGCCGAAGCCGACGATCGCCGCGGTGCAGGGCCGCTGCATCGCCGGCGGCCTGATGCTCGCATGGGCCTGCGACCTGATCGTCGCGAGCGAGGACGCGAGCTTCGTGGACCCGGTGGTGGCGATGGGCGTGTGCGGCGTCGAGTGGTTCCTGCACCCGTGGGAGCTGGGCCCGCGCAAGGCGAAGGAGCTGCTCTTCATGGCCGAGGCGTGGAGCGCCCGCGAGGCGATGGCCTTCGGCATGGTCAACCGCGTGGTGCCGCGCGACGCGCTCGCCGACACCGTCCTCGCGATGGCACGGCGGATCGCGCAGATGCCGGCCTTCGCCCTGAAGATGACCAAGGAGGCGGTGAACCGCAGCGTCGACGCGATGGGCCAGCGCACCGCGACCGACACGGTGTTCGGGCTGCACCAGCTCTGCCACGCCCACAACCGGCAGCGCTTCGGGATGATCGTCGACCCGTCCGGTCTGCCCGAGGCCGTGCGGGGCAAGGCGGTGAAGCGCTGAGCGCCGTGGCACCCTATCGGCTCCATCGACCGAGGAGCCCGACATGACCCACGAAGAGCAGGAAGCGATCCTCGCGATCGCGCTGGCGGCCGCGTTCGCCGACGGACGCAAGGACGACCGCGAGCGCGACGAGGTGCGCCGCATCGTGGAGGCGCTCGCCGCCGCCGGCGAGCCGAACCTGCCCGCGCTGTACCAGCGCGTGCTGACGCGCCAGGTGACCGCCGAGTCCGCCGCGGCCAAGCTCGCCGACCCCGGGCTGCGCCAGCTCGCCTACGAGATGGCGGTCGGCGTGTGCGACGCCGACGGCGCGCGCGGCGCGGCCGAACGCGAGTTCCTCGCGTCGCTCGCGCGCGCGCTCGGGCTCGACCCGGCCGACGCGAACGTGATCGCCGAGCAGGCCGACGCGGTCGTCGAGGCGCCGGTGGCGCGGCCGCTGCCGGTCGAGCTCGACCCGGTGCCGAGGCCGGGTGCGACGGTGGCGGCCGCCGCTGCGGCCGCGGGCGGCACCGGCGCGGCCGGCGCTTCGGGCGGGCTCCCGGCGGGCGGCATCGCGTCCCCGCCCGCGATGCCCGCCGGCGGCGCGCTCCGCCCCTCGACGATGACCGAGGCCGAGCTCGACGAGGCCGTGCGCAACGCCGCGATCCTCAACGGCGCGCTCGAACTGCTGCCGGAGTCGCTCGCGACGATGGCGATCATCCCGCTGCAGATGAAGCTGGTGTACCGCATCGGGAAGTCGTACGGCTACGAGCTCGACCAGGGCCACGTCCGCGACTTCCTCGCGACCGCGGGCGTGGGCCTCACCTCGCAGTACCTCGAGCAGGCCGCGACGAAGCTGGTCGGCGGGCTGCTGCGCAAGGTCGGCGGCCGCATGCTCGGCGGGCTCGGCCGCCAGGCCACGAGCTCGGCGATGGCCTTCGCGACGACCTGGGCGCTCGGGCAGGTCGCGCGGCGCTACTACGCGGGCGGCCGCACGATGGAGACCGCGGTGCTCAAGGACGCGTTCGCCGGCCTGCTCGCGCAGGCGCGCACGATGCAGGCGCAGTACCTGCCGCAGATGCAGGACCGCGCGCGCACGCTCGACGTGCAACAGGTGCTGCGCTCGATCCGGGGCTGAGCGACGCGCCGGAAGGACCCTTGGGAGCGCCGTCCCCCATCGACGGCATTGCGCGGCCGCGGGGCGACGCACAGCATCCGGACCGAGGCGCCGCATCCCGCGCGCCGACGACACGGATCCTCCCACGATGCTGCTGCGCGCCCTAGACGCCGCGGGTCGGCACGGGCCGGCCCTGCTCTTCGCGGGCGTGCTCGCCGGCCTGGCGATGCCCTCGCTCGCGGATGCGGCCTCGCCGCTGCGCGACGCGGGCGTCTTCTGCTTCACGCTCGGTGCGTTCCTGCGGGTCGCGCCGTCCGAGCTGCGGCGCACCGTGCCGACGCGCGGCGGTGCGCTCGCGCTGATCGCCTGGACCGTCGTCGGCGTGCCGCTCGCGACCTGGCTCGGCCTCGCCGCGCTCGGCCTCGACCGCGCCCTCGCCGACGCGCTGCTGCTGTGCGCGCTCGCGCCGCCGCTCGGCGGGGCCGCGACGGTCGCGGCGCTGCTCGGCCTCAGCGCGCCGCTCGCGCTGTGGGCGACGGTTGCCGGCACGCTCGCCGCGCCGTGGACGATGCCGGCGCTCGGCAGCTGGCTCGGGGTCGCCGGCCCTGCGTTCGAGCCGCTCGGCACCGCGCTGCGCCTGGCGCTGCTCGTCGGCGGCGCGGCCGCGCTCGCCGCGCTCGCGCACCGCGTGTCCGGCCCGCGCCTGCGCGCGAACGCGACCGCGGTCACCGGCTTCTCGGTGCTCGGCATGGTCGTGTTCGCCATCGGCGCGATGCACGGCGTGCAGGCGCAGGCGCTCGCGCAGCCGGCGACCGCCGCGCTCGCGGTGCTCGCCGCGTTCGCGTTCAACGCCGGCCTGCAGGCGCTCGGCACCGTGCTGTTCCTGCGCCTCGGGCGGCGCGATGCGATGACCGCCGGCCTGGTCGGCGGCAACCGCAGCGTCGGCCTCGCGTGGGTCGGCGCCGGCGACGGGCTGCCGGCCGCGGTCGAGCTCGGCCTCGCGGCCGCGCTGCTGCCGATCTACGTGCTGCCGGCGATGCTGAGACGCGGCGTCGAGCGCCTGCTCTCGACCGAGCCGCGCGCGATGCACTGCGGGGCGACGATCCGGACGTTGTGAACGGTGCGGACCTGCGCCGCCCGGGCCTCCCCGCCTCGGGCGATCAGTCCGGCATCCGGCCGAGCGTCGCGACGACCGCGCGCCAGCGGGCCGACTCCTCGGCGACGAACGCCCCGAACGCTTCGGGGGTGCCCGGACTCGGCACGATCGACCAGCCCTGCAGCGTGCGCGCGACCTCCGGATGCACGAGCGCGGCGGCGACTTCGGCGTTGAGCCGCTCGACGATCGGGCGGGGCAGCCCGGGCGGGCCGACCAGCCCCCACCACGAGGACGCGTCGGCGTCGCGGACGCCCTGCTCGGCGAGCGTCGGCACGTCGGGCAGCGCGGGCAGCCGGCTCGGCCCGGACACCGCGAGCGCGCGGACCCGGCCGGCGGCGAGGTGCGGGAGCGGGCTCGGCATCGACTCGTACATCGCGTGGACGTCGCCGCCGATCAGCGCCGCGTACGCCGCGCCGCGATAGGGCACGTGCACGAGGTGCAGGCCCGCGACGCGCTCGAGCCGCTCGGTCGCGAGGTGATGGGCCGACCCCGTGCCCGGCGACGCGTAGTTGAGGCGGCCCGGTTCGCGCCGGGCCCAGGCGACGAACTCGGCCATCGTGCGTGCCGGGGCGTCGGCCCGCACCAGCCACACGTACGGGCCGCGCGCCACCTCGACGATCGGCGTGAATGCGGTCGCGGGATCGTAGGGAGGCGGCCGCATCGTCGCCGGCGCCACCGCCAGGTTCGCCGCGACGCCGAACAGCAGCACGTGCCCGTCGGGCTCGGCGCGGGAGACCGCGGCCGCGGCGATCGTGCCGGCCGCGCCGGTCCGGTTCTCCACGACGACCGGCTGGCCGAGCCGGACCTCCAGCCGGGTCGCGATCAGCCGTGCGACCTGGTCCGGCGGGCCGCCGGCCGGGAAGCCCACCAGCAGGCGCACCGGCCGCGTCGGCCACGGTTCGACCGCATAGGCGGGGGCCGCCGCGCCGAGCAGCGCGGCGATCGCGAGGATCAGGGCACGCATCGTCGCCTTCCGGGGCGTCGCGGAATTTGCGGTCGACGCCCTCGGAGGGCATTCTCGCGACGGGATCCGGGATTGTTCGAAACAAGGTCGACCCCGTGGATGCGAACCGGCTCAAGCGCCCCGTCGGGCACGACGACCTGCTGAACTTCCGCCTCGAGCGCCTGCTCACGCTCGGCGCCGCGCCGGCGATCCGCCTGTGCGAAGGGCGCTACGGCGTCGCCCGCGCGCGCGATCCTCGACACGGGCGCTGAATACGCCTCGCCGCCCGCGGCCGGCGCGCGCCGCGGTACGATCGACCGACACCGACAGGAGACCGACATGTTCCAGAGCGACCTGCTGAAGGGCCGACGCTACCTCGTCACCGGCGGCGGCACCGGGCTCGGCCGCGCGATGTCCGAGCGCTTCCTGCGGCTCGGCGCCGAGGTCGCGATCTGCGGCCGGCGCAAGCTCGTGCTCGACGAGGCCGCCGCGCAGATGATGGCCGACACCGGCGGCACCGTGCGCACCTACGGCGTCGACATCCGCGACGCCGCGGCCGTCGACGCGATGGCCGACGACCTGTTCGCCACCGGCGGCCTCGACGGCCTCGTCAACAACGCGGCCGGCAACTTCATCAGCCCGACCGAGGCGCTCAGCCCGCGCGCGTTCGACGCGATCGCGAACATCGTGTTCCACGGCACCTTCTACGTGACGCACGCGGTCGGGAAGCGCTGGATCGCCGAGGCGAAGGCCGCGGGCGGCTGGCAGCCGCCGACGCCGATGAAGTCGGTGATGTCGATCATCGTCACCTGGGTCGAGAACGGCGGGCCCTATGTCGTGCCGTCCGCGATGAGCAAGGCCGGCATCGCCGCGATGACCCGCTCGCTCGCGATCGAGTGGGCCAGGCACGGCATTCGTTTGAACGCGATCGGACCCGGCGAGATCCCCACCGAGGGCATGAGCAAGCGGCTGAACCCGGGCGAGGAGCCCGGCGCGCGCTCGAAGCAGCACAACCCGCAGATGCGTCCCGGCGAGATGCGCGAGCTGCAGAACCTCGCGACCTTCCTGATGGCGCCGGGCATGTGCGACTGGCTCACCGGCGAGCTGATCCACATGGACGGCGGCAACCACCTCGCCACCGGCGGCAACTTCTACGCGCTGCGCGAATGGAGCGACGAGCAGTGGCGCGAGGCGCGCGAGCGGATCGAGGCGCAGAACGCGAAGGACCGCGCGCAGCGGTGAGGCCGGCCGAACGACCCGCGCATGCTTGCGCGGGGCTACCGCGTCCCGGACGTGAATCCGGCGAGAGCCGGCCGGATTCCTCACCCAGCCATCTCGACCTCACCCACCCCTTCCGCCTCCCCCCGCCCCCCCTACACCCGCCCACGCGCCCCCTCGTCGAACGCCTCCGGCGCCCCCGTGAACACCACGCGCCCGCCCCGCAGCCCCACCAGCACGTCGCCGAAGCGCCGTGCCAGTTCGACCTGGTGCAGGCTGCACAGCACCGCGATCCCGCTCGAGCGGGCGATCGTCCGCAGCGTCCTCATCACGTGCTCCGCGGACTCGGGGTCGAGCGAGGCGACCGGCTCGTCGGCGAGCACGACGCCGCCGCGCTGCGCGAGCGCGCGCGCGATCGCGACGCGCTGCTGCTGGCCGCCCGAGAGCCGGTCCGCGCGCTCGTAGGCCCGGTCCAGCAGCCCGACGCGGTCGAGGCACGCCAGCGCCAGCTGCCGGTCGGCGGGCGCGAACCGTCGCGCGAGCACCCGCCAGGTCGGCGTCGCGCCGAGCCGCCCCGACAGCACGTTGTCGATCGCCGACAGCCGACCGACGAGGTTGTGCTGCTGGAACACCAGGCCGATCGCGCGCCGCGCCTCGCGCAGCGCGCGCCCCTGCAGCCGGTCGATCCGTGCTCCGCGCACGACGACCTCGCCCGAGTCCGGCTGCTCGAGCGCGGTCAGGCAGCGGAAGACGGTGGACTTGCCCGCACCGCTCGGCCCGAGCAGCACGGTGACCTCGCCCTCGCGGGCGGTCAGCGACACGCCGTCGAGCGCGACGACCGCACCGAAGCGCTTCGACACGCGCTCCAGCCCGAGCGCGACCTCGCCGCTCATACGAGCCGGCGGCGCAGCCACGCGCTCAGCCGGTCGATCGCGGCGACCATCAGGAGGACCGCCATCGACAGCGTCAGCAGCCGCTGGAAGTCGAGCAGGTCGATCGCCGCCTTGATCTCGATGCCGATGCCGCCCGCGCCCACGATGCCGAGCACGGTCGAGGTCCGCACGTTGGCCTCCCAGACGTACAGCGAGACCGACGCGAGGTTGGGCAGCACCGCCGGCAGCACCGTGTGGGCCATGATCTTCGCGTGGCCCGCGCCGGTCAGCGCCGCCGCCTCGAGCGGCGCGCGCGGCAGCGTCTCGATCGCCTCGGCGTTGAGCTTCGCGATGACCCCGATCGAGTGCACGAGCATGCCGAGCACGCCGGCGAACGGGCCGAGCCCGACCGCCGCGACGAACAGGATCGCGAACACCACGGTGTCGATGCCGCGACACGCGTTCGTGACCGCACGCAGAGCCACGGCGAGTCGCGGCGACGGGGCCACGTTGCGTGCGATCAGCACGGACAGCGGCGCCGCGACGATCGCGGCCGCGAGGGTGCCGACGGTCGCGATGGCGACCGTCTCGAAGGCGCGCAGCGCGATCGCGTCGAGCTCGTTCAGGTTCGGCGGCCACGCGGTCGCCGCCCACTGCGCGAGCCGGGGCAGCCCGCGCGCGAGGGCGAGCGGATCGACCCGTGCGACCACGATGCAGACCGCGACGAACGCCGCGAGCCCGACCGCGGTCGCGATCCGCCGCTGGACCGCGCCGGAGCGCCAGTCGAGCGCCGGCTCGGCGTAGCCGCCGCCGGCGAGCCGCCGCGGCGCCGCGGTGGGTGCGCTCACGCCTTCAGCACGCCGACGTCGCGGCCCATGCGCTCCAGCATCGCGTAGGGCTCGTGCGTGGTCGCGACGTAGCCGCTGTACGGCCAGGGCAGCAGCTCGGAGGCCGTGCCCGACGGGATCGAGGTCAGCGCCGCCTGGAGCCGGCGCGCGAGCTCCGGATCGAAGTCGCGGCGCACGACCACCGGCTCGTTCGGCAGCGGGTCGGACTCCCAGACCACGCGGTTCGAGTCGGGCTTGAGCTGGCCGTTGCGCAGCATCGTGTTGCGATGGGTGTCCCAGCCGGTCGCGAGGTCGACCTGACCGTTCGCGGTCGCCATCTGGGCGGCCGCGGCCGAGGCGCCCTCGGCGTAGCGACCGAAGAAGGTCTTCGGATCGATGCCGCGCGCGCGCATGAAGTGAGTGGGCACGAGCCATCCCGAGGTGGAGCCGACGTCGAGCATCTGCATCGACATGCCCTTCGCGTCGTCGGGAAACTTCGAGAGCGCGAGCCCCGGGCGCGCCACGACGATCGCGCGGTAGTGGTCGCGACCCTGGATCTGCAGCATCGCGATCGCCTGCGCGTCGCCCTTCTGCTTCGCGAGCACGTAGCCCCACGGACCCATCTGGGCGACGTCGATCTGACGGGTGGCGAGCGCGACCGAGATGCCGGCCCAGTCGTTGGCGACCGTCAGGTCGAGATCGGCGCCGAGCTGTTCGCAGGCGCGGCGGAACACCGGTTCCCAGACGCGCTTGGTGTCGGCCTGGGTCGGCTGCTGCGGACCGAGGCCGACCTTCAGGACGGGGCGCGACTGGGCGCGCACGAACGCCGGCGCGGCGAGCGCGGTGCCGGCGGCGAGGAGGAACGGACGGCGATGCATGGACGGACTCCCGGTTGGGCGAGGCGGTGGCCCCGCATGTGGAACGGTTCGGCGATCAGGGTCGGGCGGCCAGCGCGGCGACGAGCGTCGCGTAGCGGCCGAAGCGCGCACGCACGCCGGGCTCGTCGGCAGCCACGATCCCGTAGCCGGCGGTGTGCAGCACGCAGTCGATGCCCGTGGCGCGCGCGGTCTGCACGTCGACCAGGCTGTCGCCGACGAAGACGGCCTCGGCGGCGCCGACGCCGAGGCGCGAGACCGACAGGCGCAGCGGCGCGGGGTCGGGCTTGCGCCGTCCGCAGGTGTCCGCGCCGACGACGGTCGCGATCCTCGGCGCCAGCCCGGTCGCCTCGAGCACGCGCTCGGCCTGCGCCGCGCGCTTGTTCGTGCACACGCCGACGCGCACGCCGTCGCGCACGAGCCTCGACAGCAGCTCGGGCACGCCGTCGTAGACCACCGAGCGGCGGGCGGGCGCGCGGTCGTAGTGCCGCCCGTAGGCGAGCACGAGTGGCTCGGCCATCGATTCGGGCAGGTCGAGGTATCGCAGCGCACCGGCCGCCGACGCCTCCAGGCCGCCGTGCAGCGTGGTGCGCACGACGATCGGCGGCACGGCCGCCGCGCCGAGCTCGGCGAGCGCCGCGTTCAGCGCGACGACGAGGTCGGTCAGCGTGTCGACCAGCGTGCCGTCGAGGTCGAACACCACCGCGCGCCGGCCCTGCAGCGCGCGCGCGGACTCCGCCGCCGAGACCACCGCGGGCCTCGGCGCATCGGCGAGGCGGGCCGCGCTCACAGCAGGAACCTCGGCGATGCGTCGGCGAGGTCGTGCAGGTGCACGACCGTCGTATCCGCGTCCGCGAGCACCACCGCGTACTGCGGCGGCTCGTGGCTGCCCGGCACCCGGTCGCCGATCGCGTCGAGCACGCAGGTGGTGCCGAAGCGCTTCCGGATGCGGGTGAGGGTGACGGTCGCCATGGAGGACAGCATCGGCGGCCGATGTGTCGCCGACGTTAACGAAACCGCAACGTGCGGCGATCAACCTATAGAGCCGCTCGATGGGAGGCGTGGCGATGGATCGACCCACGATGGCCGAGCTGAAGGCGTTCGACGCGTCCGCCCGCGCGGGCGGCATGTCCGCGGCGGCGCGGGCGCTCGGGCTCACGCAGCCGACGCTGTCCGCGCACGTCCTCGCGCTCGAGCGGCGGTTCGGCGTCGAGCTCTTCGTCAGGCGCGGCCGGATGCTCGAGCTGACCGAGTTCGGACGGCTCCTGCAGGAGATCACCCATCGGATCTGGCGCGCCGAGGAAGCGGCCGCCGAGCTGCTGTTCGACGCGCGCAGCCAGTTCCAGGGCCGGCTGTCGATCGTCGCGGTCGGCCCGTACAACGTGACCCCGATGCTGGTCCGCTTCCGGGCGCGCTGGCCGAACGTGCGGATCGCGGTCGGCGTCGGGGATTCGCGCGAGATCGTCGAGCGCGTGCTCGACCGGCGGGGCGATCTCGGCGTGCTGGTGCATTCCGTGCGCGACCCGCGCATCCACTGCGTGCCGTACCGCCGCCAGCGCCTCGTGCTGCTCGTGCCGCGTGCGCATCCGCTCGCGCGGCGCCGCGCGGTCCGGCTCGCCGACCTCCAGGGCCTGGAGTTCGTGATGCGCGAGGAGGGCTCGACGACCCGGTCGGTGTTCGAGCGCGCCCTGCACGCGGCCGGCGTGCGCGTGCGCATGGCGGTCGAGATGGGCAGCCGCGAGGCGGTCCGCGAAGCGGTCGCCCAGGGGCTCGGCCTGGGCATCGTCGCGCGGACCGCGCACGTGCCCGACCCGAGGCTGCTGACCGTGCCCCTCGAGTCCCCGGCGCTCTACACGCACCCGCACGTGATCTGCCTCGAGGAGCGGCGCGGCGCGCCGCTGGTCGCGAACTTCCTGTCGGTCGTCGAGTCGCTGCGCGAGGACGGCCCGGGCGTCGACGACGCGCGCCCCGGCGCCCCGGCCGAGCCGCGTGCTTGACACCCTCCGGCGCGACCTTTACCGTCGACGACTGATATATCAATGGTGTACCGGAGGGGGAGACGTGGAACGGGGCACCGCCCTGATCGTCGCTGGCCGGCCGCACGACGCGCCCGCGCGCCGCATCGGCGAGTCGCCCGCATCTGCGCCGAACCCTCCCGCCGCGACGCGGGTCGCACGCACCTCGCACCGGATCGCGGCGCGCCGCCGTCGCACCGGCGCGGTCCACGCCGCGTCGCCCCCGACGCGGACCCGTTCACGCACCCACCGACCGCCGCACGCGCGGCCGCACACGAGGAGGAGACCATGAAGAAACGCGATTTCGTCCGGGCAGGCGCCTTCGGCTCGCTCGCGCTCGGGGCCGCCGCGGCCGCGCAGGCGCAGCAGACCGGCCCGAGCTACCAGTGGAAGATGGCCACCGGCTGGCCGGGCGGCCCGCTGATGGACGTCGGCTCCAAGCTGTTCGCCGAGCGGATGGACCAGCTCTCCGGCGGGCGCTTCAAGATCCAGACCTTCCCGGGCGGTGCGATCGGCAATGCGCTGAAGGTGCCCGAGACGGTGAAGAACGGGCTGGCCGAGTGCGGCCACACCTGGATGGGCTGGGACTGGGGCAAGGACCCGACCACCGTGCTGTTCGGCGGCTATGCCGGGTCGTTCGACACCGAGCGGATGCTGCACTGGATCTACGAGGGCGGCGGCCTGGACCTGCAGCGGCGCTACCGCGACGAGAGCGACGGGATCGTGTCGATCCCGCTGTTCATCCGGACCGCCGAGGTGTTCATGCACTCGCGCAAGCCGGTGAAGTCGCTCGCCGACCTGAAGGGGCTGAAGCTGCGCACGGCCGGCGCCTGGCTCGAGATGGCCAAGGACCTCGGCGCCGCGCCGGTGACCACCGCCGGCGGCGACATCTATCCGATGCTCGAGCGCGGCGCGATCGACGCCACCGAGTGGGGCACGCTGTGGGAGAACATCTCGCCCGGCTTCTACAAGGTCGCCAAGTACCTGGTCTATCCGGGCGTGCACCAGCCCACGGCGCCTTTCGAGCTGGTGATCAACAAGGACGTCTGGGGCAAGATGCCCGCCGCCGACCAGCGCCTGGTCGAGACGGTCGCGAAGCTGGTCACCTTCGAGAGCTGGCTGCGGATCGGTGCCGAGGACGCGAAGGCGCTCGACTTCTACAGGAAGCAGGGCGTGACGGTCATCGAGCTCGACGACGAGGTGCAGTTCGCCGCGCGCAAGATCGGCCTCGACTGGGCCGAGAAGACCGCGAAGGAAGGCAAGCACAAGTGGTTCGCGCAGGTCCACAAGAGCCTGACCGACTTCGACAAGGCGTGGGCGGAGGCCGACGACTACCGCAAGGTCAAGGTCAAGCGCTCCTGATTCCCGTCCTCGAGGACCCTCGCGCATGCGCCCGCTGATCCGAGTCATCGAGCGGCTGGTGGGCACGATCGGCATCGCCGCGGCGATGCTGCTCGTGCCCCTCGTGCTCGCCACGAGCTGGGAGGTCTTCTCCCGCTACGTGATGGGTGCGCCGACCATCTGGGCCTACGAGGTCGGCTACATCCTGACCGGCTCGCACTTCCTGCTCGGGCTCGCCTACACGCTGCGCGAGGGCCTGCACATCCGGATCGACATCTTCACCGGGTCGATGTCGCCGCGCACCCGGGCGCTGCTGGACTCGATCGCGTACGCGATCGTGCTGCCGCTGCTCGTCTGGCTCGCGTGGATGCTGATGCAGTACCTGGTCGCCGGCTACGTGCGCGGCGAGCGCAGCGGCCAGTCCGCGCTGAACCCGCCGGTCTGGCCCTTCCGAGTGGTGTTCTTCGTGTCCTTCGTGCTGTTCGCGCTGCAGGTGCTCGCCGAACTGCTGAAGTCGATCGACCGCGTGCGACTGCCGGCCCGCCCCGGGCACTGACCATGGACGTGCTGCCGTTCCTGATGCTGCCGGTCGCCTTCGGCCTGATGTTCCTGGGCGTGCAGGTGGCCTTCGCGATGATGATCACCGCGGTGCTGTTCGGCCTGGTGGTCTTCGGCGACAAGGTCGTCCACCAGTTCATCGAGAAGATCGACGACCTGTCGTCGAACTTCGTGTTCGCCGCGATCCCGCTGTTCGTGTTCATGGGCGCGATGCTCGAGAAGTCGGGCATCGCGGACCGGCTCTTCGAGGCGATCCACATCTGGACGCGCCGGCTGCCGGGCGGGCTGGCGCTCGCGACGATCATCATGTGCATCATCTTCGCGGCCTCCAGCGGGGTGATCGGCGCGACGGAGTCGGTCGTCGGCCTGCTGACCATCCCGGTGATGCTGCGCTACGGCTACGACAAGGGTCTGATCAGCGGCACGATCTGCGCGGGCGGCTCGCTCGGCACGATCATCCCGCCGTCGGTCGTCGTCATCGTGATGGGTCCGCTCGCGGACCTGTCGGTCGGCGACCTGATGTACGGGATGGTGTTCCCGGGCCTGATCATGGCCGGGCTCTACCTCGTCTACGTCTTCGTGCTGTGCCTGCTGCGCCCGTCGTACGGGCCGCGGATCCCCCCCGAGCCGGGCGACCCGCGCTTCGGCGAGAAGGTCCTGATCACACTGCGCAACCTGGTGCCGCCGGTGTTCATGATCTTCGCGGTGCTCGGCTCGATCCTGCTCGGCTGGGCATCCCCCACCGAGGCGGCCGCGATCGGCGCGCTGTGCGCGGTCGGCCTGACGGTGCTGTACGGCCAGTTCACCTGGAGCGGCCTGTACGACGCGCTGATCAAGACCCTGACCATCACCGCGATGATCATGGCGGTGCTGCTCGCCGGCACGCTGTTCACCGGCGTGTTCATCGGCGGCGGCGGCATCAACACCGCGAGCCGGCTGATCCAGACGATGCAGCTCGACCCGTGGGCGCTGCTCGCGCTGATGCTGTTCGTCGTGTTCCTGGCCGGCTTCTTCCTCGACTGGATCTCGATCGTGCTGATCTTCGTGCCGATCTTCACGCCGCTGGCCGTGCAGGCCGGCTTCAACGGCGTGTGGTTCTGCATCCTGTTCCTGATCATCATCCAGACCAGCTACCTGACCCCGCCGATGGCGCCGGCGATCTTCTACCTGCGCGCGGTCGCGCCCGCCGAGATCACGATCCGGCACATGTACCGCGGCGTGGTGCCGTTCATCACGCTGCAGGTGGTGACGCTCGGCATCACGATGGCCTGGCCGGGGCTGGTGACCTGGCTGCCGACGGTGATGCTGCAGCTGCGCTGAACGCGTACGGAGGACGACGATGACCCCCGACCAGATCCTGTCGATCCCGCCGAAGGTGCTGTCGCAGTCGCAGCGCGAGGCCTACTTCCGCGACGGCTTCATCCTCGTCGAGCGCGCGATCGACGACGCCTGGCTCGCGCGGCTGCGCGAGGCGACCGAGCGGCTCGTCGAGCGCAGCCGTGCCGTCACGGCGTCCGACGAGGTCTTCGACCTCGAGCCCGGCCACCGGCCCGACGCGCCGCGGCTGCGCCGCGTCTCCAAGCCGGTCGAGCAGGATCCGGCGTTCTGGGCGTACGCGAGCGAGTCGATCGTGCCCGACATCGTCGCCGACCTGGTCGGGCCGGACGTGAAGTTCCACCACTCGAAGCTGAACTTCAAGTGGGCGGCCGGCGGCGAGGAAGTGAAGTGGCACTACGACATCGCCTTCTGGCCGCACACCAACTACTCGCCGCTGACGGTCGGCACCTACCTGTACGACTGCGGGATGGAGCAGGGCCCGCTCGCGGTGCTGCCGGGCAGCCACGACCTCGAGCCGCTGTTCTCGCAGTACGGCCCAGACGGCAAGTGGGTCGGGGCGCTCGACCCCGCGGACCTCGCGAAGCTCGACCTGAGGCGTGCCCGCTACCTCACCGGCCCCGCCGGCTCGCTCACGATCCACAACTGCCGCTCGCTGCACGCGTCGCCGAAGAACCTGTCCGACCTCGGCCGGCCGCTGCTGCTCAACACCTTCTCGTCGGCCGACGCGTTCCCGTACACGGTCAACCCGATCCGCTCGCGCTTCGACCAGTCGATCGTCCGCGGCCGCGCCGCGCGCTTCGCGCACCACGACCCGCGGCCGTGCCCGTTGCCGCCCGACTGGTCGGGCGGCTACTCGTCGATCTTCGCGCTGCAGCAGCGCGAGGCCGAAGGGGTCGCGCCGGGCGGGATGTGACGCCCCGGTTGGGCGTAACCGTGCCGGCCTGCTAACATATCAGTCATAGATCACATGCGGCGGCCGCGCCGCGCCGGAGGTGTCCCGTGACCACGATGAGCGAACGCCAGCGCAAGTTCCGAGAGCAGTACCGCTCGAACATCAGCCCGCTGTACAACGGCCTGGTCCACATCGGCGTGATCTACGCCGTGGGCCTCTCGGCGATCTGGTGGTGCACGCAGCGCCTGGAGAACGTCGGCTGGGAGTGGCTGGTGGTCCTGCCGGTCGCGCTCGCCGGCAACTTCGCCGAATGGGCGATGCACAAGTACGTGATGCACCGCAAGATCGACGTGTTCGCGCTGCGCGCGATCTACGACCGGCACACCCGTCAGCACCACCAGTACTTCACCGACAACGAGTGGACGATCGACACGACCCGCGAGTTCCGGATCGTGTTCTTCCCGTGGCGGCTGCTCTTCGTGCTCGGCGTGCTCGGCACGCTGTTCGGCTGGATCGCATCGCTCGTCTGGAACGCGAACGCCGGCTACTTCGTGTTCATGACGATGGTCGCGCAGTACCTCGTCTACGAGTTCATGCACTACTGCTGCCACGTGCGCGACAACTGGTTCGTCAACCACTTCCCGTTCGTGGCGACGATCCGGCGGCACCACATCGCCCACCACAACCAGGGGATCATGATGCACTACAACATGAACCTCACGTTCCCGGTGGCGGACTGGTTCATGAAGACCTCGGACCTCGACCGCGGCCTCGTCGGCACGCTGCTGAACGGCATGGACACGCGCCACGTGCGCGAGGACCTCAAGCCGATCATCGCGCGATTCAAGCGCGACGACTCGCGCGTGACGCTCGACGGCCCGCAGCTGACCGACGAGGAGCGCCGCACGCTCGCGCCTTCGACCTGAGCGATCCGGGCCAGCAGCGGGTCCGGGCGCGTCGGGTATCCTCGCCCGCGAGCCCTCCGCCCCGCCGTCCGATCGCCGTGAAGCGCATCACCGCCGTCCCCGCCCGCGCCGCCGCCGCCCGTCCGAAGACCGCGGCGCGGGCGACGCCGCCACGCACCGCCGGCCCTGCCGCGCGGACGCGCGTGCCGCCC
>JADCHE010000133.1 GCA_020248665.1 Burkholderiales bacterium
ACGACGGCCGACCACAGATTGTGGCTCAGGAAGTGGGCGCCCTGCACGATGCGCACCACGCCGAAGGCAGTGCCGGCGGCCAGGCCGAGAAGCAGGCCCGCCGAGCGCAGTCGAGCCGTGCCGAGCGCGGCGCCGGCGAAGTAGAGCGCGAACAGTGCATACCCGCCCGAAGCATGGCCCGAGGGAAAGCAGCGGCCCGCCTGCGCCGGCGGCACGAACAGCGTGTCCGAAGGCGGCCACTGCCCGCCGAACTCGACAAGGTCCCAGGGGCAGCGCGGTCCGGTCACCCCCTTCAGCACGGACACCAGCAGCGGGCCGAGCGCGATCGCGGCGGCGGTCGCCCAGAGGACCCGCCGATATGGGGTGAGCGCGGCGACCCGTTGCGATGCGATCGCCGCGCCGAGCACGACGAACCACGCGATCCAGACCGCGGACTTCGCGAGGTGGTGCCCGACGAGCTCCAGCATCGCCGAGCCTCGCGCGGGAAACGCGCCAGTCGCGGAATCGAAGGTGGCCCGGGCGATCGTGTCGTCGAAGCCGGAGGCCGCGCTGGCGAGCGCGAGCGCGGCGAGCAGGCCGGCGACGAGCAGGTGCAGCGCGTGGGGCAGGGCGGGTCGGTCGGCCATCGGCGCGCAGTGTGCGCGGTCGGCCGTCGAAAGGCCGTCTAGCCGGCGTCGAATTCCCGTCGAATCGGGTGCGACGCGCTCAACGTCCCGCCGCCGCCTCGAAGGCCAGCACGAAGCGCAGCCCGCCCCCCGGGCGTGCCTCGGCACGCAGCGACCAGCCGTTCAGCTCGGCGATCTGCCGCGCGATCGCGAGTCCGAGGCCTCGCCCGCCCGCGTCGGGCCCGTCGGGGCGATCGGCGCGCGCACCGCGCCACGCGCGGTCGAAGACGAAGGGCAACTCGTGCGGCGCGAGGCCGGGCCCGTCGTCCTCGACGACCAGCGCGGTCGCATCGCCGGACACGGTGCACCGGGCGGGCGCGGCGTGCTCGGAGGCGTTGCGCAGCAGGTTGCGCACGATGGTCAGCAGCGCGTGCCGGTCGGCGACGACGGTCCGGCCGGCCTCGACCCGGTTCCTGAACTCGAGACCGGCAGGTTGTGCAGCCTGCTCGAGCGTCAGCCACGCGTCCTCCACGCAGTCGGCCAGCTCGACCGGCTCGGGTCGCGCCGGGGCGCGCCGCGTCAGCGCCCCGGCGGCCTCGAAGGCGCCTCCGAGCGCGTCGACCGCCCGGGTCATCCGCTCGACGCGGGAACGCGCCGCGGGCGCCAGGTCCGGAGCGTCGGCCAGCAGCTCGAGGTCCGTACGCAGTGCGGCGAGTGGGGTGCGCAGCTCGTGGCGCAGGTTCGCGCCGAACTCGCGCTCGTGCGCGATCGCGTCCTCGAATCGTGACTGAACGCGTCCGAACGCCTCGAGCAGCCGCGCCTCCTCGTCGGAGGCGAACGCGTTCGCGCCGGCCTCGCCGGGCACCCACGCGGACAGCCGGCCGGTCAGCCGTTCGAGCGGCTCGACGACGATCCGCGCGAGACGGCGCGCGGTCGCGATCGCCACGGCGATGCAGAGCGCGCCCAGACCGAGCAGGTACAGCCCGTACTGCCGGACCTGCTGCTCGGTGCGCTCGGCGTCGTACGCGACCACCAGGCGCCCCGCCGGCGTCGCCATCGCGACCACGTGCAGGTGCCGGCTGCCGTCGCGCGTTCGGTGCGGCCCGTCGGGCAGGGCCGACAGTACCGCCGGCACCAGCTCCGGGATCTCCTCGCCGTCGCGGCGGACCAGCCACGCCTCGAGGTCGCCGCCGCGGTCGAGGATGTCCGCCGCGCGCGGACCGTCGAGGTCCCCGCGTTCGGCGTAGATCGCGAGCTGGCGCGCCTCGGCGAGCACCAGCTCGTCGGCGATCCGGTCTTCCTGCTCCTCGAGCGACAGGTAGGCGAGCACGCTCTGCGCGGCGACGAAGAGGGCGACCAGCGACGCGAGCGCGGTCCAGACGCGGCGCTGCAGCGTCATCGCGGCGGGTCCGGGGCGGGCGCGGCGATGCGCCAGCCGACGCCGTGCACCGTCTCCAGGCCGGCGAAGCCCGCGGCCACCAGCGCGCGCCGCAGCAGGTGCACCTGGCCCCGCAGCGCGTCGCCGTCGGGCGGATCGTCGGGCCACAGCGCGGCCTCGAGCTCGCCGCGCGGCACGACGCGGCCCGGGTCGCGCAGCAGCCGCTCGAGCAGGCGCATCGACATCGGACCGAGCCGCAGCGCGGTGCCGTCGACGCTCGCCTCGTGCGTGCGCCGGTCGAGCCGCAGCCCGCCGGTCTCGAGCACCTCTTCCACCGTCGCGCCGCGCGCGCGCCGGTGCAGCGCTGCGATGCGCACCGCGACCTCGGCCATCGCGAACGGCTTGACCAGGTAGTCGTCCGCGCCGAGCTCGAACGCGTCGAGCTTGTCTCCGAGCGTGTCGCGCGCGGTCAGTACCAGCACCGGGGTCGCGACGCGCAGCGTGCGCCGCAGCCGCTCGAGCACCTCGCTGCCCGCGATGCGCGGCAGCCCGAGGTCGAGCACCACCACGTCGAAGGTCTCGGCCCCGAGGCGTGCGACCGCGGCCGCGCCGTCGTGCGCGAGGTCGACCTCGAAGCCGCGGGCCGACAGGTACTCGTGCAGGTTGGCCGCGATCGTGCGCTCGTCCTCGATGACGAGCACGCGGCAGCCGGCGCCGGGCGCGCCCGGACGGACGTGCCCGGGACCGTCGCGGCGACGGTCGTGGACATCCGACGGATCCGCTCCCATGGGCGGCGAGCTTATCGCGTCCGGGCGGGCACCGCGACTCGCCTAGAATGGCGCAATGACCGACCGCGACGACACCGGCGCCGGGGCCGCGGCGCCCACCGCCTTCGAGGCGATCGGCGGCGAGGCGCGCGTGCGTCTGCTCGTCGACCGGTTCTACGACCTGATGGCGATCGACGAGCGCTTCGCCGGAATCCGCGCGCTGCACCCGCCGATGCTCGACGCCTCGCGCGACAAGCTGTTCTGGTTCCTGTGCGGCTGGATGGGCGGGCCCGACCACTACATCGAGCGCTTCGGCCACCCGCGGCTGCGCGCGCGGCACCTGCCGTTCCCGATCGCCTCGGCCGAGCGCGACCAGTGGCTGCTGTGCATGGCCGAGGCGATGGCCGACGTCGGCGTGCCGGAGCCGCTCTTCGATCGGCTGCTCGAGTCGTTCTCGGGCACCGCGGACTGGATGCGCAACCGTGCCGGCTGACACGCTCCGATGACGCTGGTCGAGGGGCTGCTCGCGGCGATCGCGCTGGGCGTCGCGGCGACGATCGTGCTGCTCGCGCTGCTGCTCGCGCGCCGCCCGGCCGACGCGGCCGAGTCGCGCGAGGCGTTCGATGCGCTCGGGCACGCGCAGCGCGACGCCGCCGAACGGCTCGCGCGCGAGCTGCGCGCCGAGGTGCTCGAGCAGGCGCGCGGCAATCGCGGCGAGATGGCCGAGTCGATCGGCCGCTTCGCGCGGCAGGTGACCGCGCAGGCCGCGTCGGTGGCGAAGATCCAGAACGCGCAGATCGACGGCTTCGCGCAGCAGCTCGCGCGGCTCGCCGAGTCGAACGAGCGCAGGCTCGCCGAGATCCGCGCGACGCTCGAGGACAAGCTGCGCGAGCTGCAGAGCGACAACGCCGCCAAGCTCGAGCAGATGCGCGCGACCGTCGACGAGAAGCTGCACGCCACGCTCGAGCAGCGGCTCGGCGAGAGCTTCCGGTTGGTGTCCGACCGGCTCGAGCAGGTGCACCGTGGCCTGGGCGAGATGCAGGCGCTCGCCTCCGACGTCGGCGACCTCAAGCGCGTGCTGGCGAACGTGAAGACGCGCGGCATCTGGGGCGAGGTGCAGCTCTCGGCGCTGCTCGAGCAGATGCTCGCGCCCGGGCAGTACGCTGCCAACGTCGCCACCGTCCCCGGTTCGACCGAGCGCGTCGAGTACGCGATCCGCCTGCCCGGCCGCGATACCGCCGTCTGGCTGCCGGTCGACGCGAAGTTCCCGCGCGAGGACTGGGAGCGGCTGCAGCAGGCGCACGACCGCGCCGACGCGGCCGCCGCCGACGAAGCGGGGCGCGCGCTGGAGGCGCGGATCCGCGTCGAGGCACGCCGCATCCGCGACAAGTACCTCGCGCCGCCATCGACCACCGACTTCGCGCTGATGTTCTTGCCGATCGAGGGGCTCTATGCCGAGGTGGTGCGGCGCGCCGGCCTCGTCGACGAGCTGCAGCGCGAGCACCGGATCGTCGTCGCCGGGCCGACCACGCTGTGCGCGCTGCTCAACAGCCTGCAGATGGGGTTCCGCTCGCTCGCGGTCGAGCAGCGCACCAGCGAGGTCTGGGCGGTGCTCAGTGCGGTCAAGAGCGAGTTCGGCAAGTTCGGCGACGTGCTCGCGAAGGCGCGCCAGCAGCTGCTGACCGTCGGCAATTCGCTGGACACCGCGGAGGTGCGCTCGCGGGCGATCGTGCGGCGGCTGCGCGACGTGCAGGAGCTGCCCGCGTCGCAGGCGGGCGCGCTGCTGCCCGACGACGGCGAGGCGCCGTCGTCATGAGCGCGTGCGCCGCCCGCGGCGGCGAGTGCCCGGATCGGGCGCGACGCGCGCGCTGCGGTGATCGCCCCCGCTGGTCGCTGCCCGCGCCGTGCTCGCGCAGCCACGCGCGCACCGGCGGGCGCTCGCCCAGCAGCTCGGAGTACACCGCGTCGGCGGCGTCGAGACGCAGCTCGAGTTGCCGGACCGGCGTGCAACTTCGGCCCCGCAGCCGCGTCCCGCAGGACATGGACCTGCGACCGATCCCCGATCAGTCCCGCGCCGCGGCGGACGATGCCGACGGGCCTCGCGACGACGACGCCCGCGGAGCGGCCGACGCCGCGGCGCTGACCGTCTACTACGACGGCGCCTGCCCGCTCTGCACCCGCGAGATCGGCCTGTACCGCAGGCAGCGCGGCGCGGAGTCGGTGCGTTGGGTCGACGCCTCGGCCTGCGACCCCGAAGCGCTCGGAACCGGCCTCGAGCGCTCGAGCGCGCTCGCCCGACTGCATGCGCGGCGTGCCGACGGCACGCTCGTCGACGGCGTGCGCGCCTTCGCGGCGATGTGGCGCGCGCTGCCCGCGTGGTCGGTGCTCGGCCGCGTAGCGGAGGTGGCGCCGGTGCGCCACGGGCTCGACGTCGCCTACGTCGTCTTCCTGCGCGTGCGCAGGCTCTGGCGGCGGGCCCCGTCGGCGCTGCCCGCGGCGCTGGTCGCCGACCTGCGGACCGACCACGCCGGCGAGACCGGCGCGGTGCGGATCTACCGCGGGGTGCTCGCCGTCTCGCGCGACGCGGCGGTGCGCGCGTTCGCCGAGCGCCACCTGCAGACCGAGTCGCGGCACCTGCGCGAGATCGAGGCGGTGCTGCCCGCCGCGCAGCGCAGCCGGCTGCTGCCGGCTTGGCGTGCGGCCGGCTGGCTGACGGGCGCGCTGCCGGCCCTGTTCGGCGCGCGCGCGGTCCACGCGACGATCGAGGCGGTCGAGACCTTCGTCGACCGGCACTACGCCGAGCAGATCGAGCGGATCGACGCGCTCGACCCGGCCGGCGCCGACGCCTCGCTGCAGTCGGTGAGGGGGCTGCTCGACGCCTGCCGCCGCGACGAGGTCGGGCACCGCGACGAGGCGGCCGAGGCGTTCGCCCGCGCCGGGCGCGACGCGGGTCCGCTGCTGCGCCTGTGGGCACGCACGGTGGGCGCGGGCTCGATGGCCGCGGTCGCGGTCTGCCGCCGCGTCTGACGCGGCGGCGCGCGCGTCAGCGCGCCGCCCAGTTGCCGTGGAAGCCGGCGGGCACCCGATGCGACAGCGTCGCGAGGCCGATCGGCCCGGCTGCGAGGTCCTGCGCCTCGAACACCGCGAGGTCGCTGCGGTTCTCCGCGCGGCGCCACACCGTTGCGAGCAGCCAGCCGTCGCCCTCCGGCGCGTCGGCCGAGCGCGGCACGAACACTGGCTCGCCGCAGCGGTCGCCGCGCTGCGGGATCCAGCGCTGCGAGGTACCGCGCATCAGGTCGTAGCCGATCAGGCCCTCGGTCGCGTCCTCGCCGCGGCGCACGAACGCCTCGTCGCCCGAGACGATCCAGCCGTGACGGTAGGACCGGGTGCAGCGTCGCTCGTCGAAGCGCGGGAACTCGCCGGCCCGGTCGTCGAGGCGCGTCTCGCGCAGCGAGCCGGCGCGCGGGTCGATCCGCCAGCGGTGCAGCGACGCGGGCGAGGGCGCCTCGCTCGCGGGCCGGCCGTCGGGCCGCGGGAACAGCGGCGCCACGTCGTAGCGCATCACGTCGACGACGATCGTGCCGTCCTCGTCCTCGAAGTGATTCATCGGGTGGAACACGTAGCACGGCGGCGCCTCGATCCACGCGATGCGCGGCGCGTCGCCGCGCCGAGGGATCAGCGCGATCCGCGTGCCGAGCTCCGGCTCCCATGCGAACGGCGGGCCGCCGGCCATCGTGCGGTCCATCGAGCCGGTCAGCGGGAAGACCGGCAGCACGATCCAGTGCTCGGTCACCGCGAAGTCGTGGACCATGCTCGCGAACGGCAGCTCGACGTCGAGCGTCCGGCGCACGGCGCCGTCGGCCCCGATCGTCGAGACCTGCGCCCACGGCGAGAAGCGGCCGCGCGTCGAGTAGCCGAACGCGATCGTCTCGCCGGTGGTCGGATCGAGCTTCGGATGCGCCGTGAACGGCCCGGCGAGGCGGCCGCCGAAGGTGTCCTCGCCGAGCGGTTCGAGCGTGTCCGCGTCGAGCGCGAAGGGCGGGTGCGCTTCCTCCAGCGCGAGCAGCCGGCCCCGGTGCGTGATCACGTTCGTGTTCGCGACCGTGGAGTCGAGCGCGACGATCCGCGGGTCGCTCCACAGCGGATTGCCGAACGCGCCCGACAGGCCTTCGCCGGCCTCGTGCTCGAGCCGCCACTTCGGCGTGCGCACCCAGCGGTTGCGGTACGACACGCGGCCGTCGGCGACGCGGAACGCGTGGACCATGCCATCGCCGGCGAACCAGTGGTACGGCCCGCGTGGCGCGAACTGAGGGTTCGGCCCGATCCGGTACAGCGTGCCCTCGAGCTCGCGCGGGAAAGCGCCGTCGATCGGCACCCGGGACACGTCGCCCTCCAGGAGAAGCGGCGCGTAGTAGCCGCGCAGGCGCGGCTCGTCGGCGGGGAAGGGGGCGGGCGCCGGGCGGGCGGGGGACCGCGCGGCCGACCCGGCGTCGATCGCCGCGCTCGACCCGAGGGCGTTCGCCGCCCCCGCGTCCTGCGCCTCGGCGAATGCCGCGCCGGTGCGCTCGAGCAGCGCCGCGTCGATCAGCCCCCCGGAGTGCTTCGCGACCGTGCGCAGCGACAGCCGCATCGCGATCGCCGGCGCGAGCCTGGGTGAGGTCGAGAAGCCCGGCATCAGCCGGTCGAGCACCGCGCGGGTGGCGGGGGTGTCCAGCAGCTCGCCGACCGGCGAGTCGAGGTTCAGGGCCATGGCGTCTCCGCTCCGGGCCGGGCGTCGGACCGACGCGCTTCGCCCGCGGACCCCCAGCCTGTGCGCGGCCCCGGACGGTGTCAACCCGGCCGCGCCGCGCATCCGATGCGCTCGGGGAGGCCGCCGAATCCGCGCGCCCGATTCGACGCCGCGGCCCGCGCCGGGCGACACTCGGTCTCCGCCCGAGACCGGATGCGACGATGGACTTCGACTTCTCCCCCGAACAGAAGCAGCTGAAGGACCACGTCCGGCGCTTCCTCTCGGACCGCTGCGACAGCGCGGCCGTGCGCCGGATCCTCGACGGTCCCGAGCCGCACGACCGTGCGCTGTGGCGCGGCCTCGGCGAGCTCGGCTACCTCGGCGCCGCGATCCCGGAGGCCTGGGGCGGGCTCGGCGCCGGCTACCTGGAGGCCTGCGTGATCGCCGAGGAGCTTGGCCGCGCGGTCGCGCCGGTGCCCTGGGACGCGTCGATCGCCGTCGCGGCGGAGTGCCTGCTGGATGCCGGCACCGACCCACAGAAGGCGCGCTGGCTGCCTCGCCTCGCGGCGGGCGAGGCGGTCGCCACGCTCGCGCTCGCCGAACGCACCGGTCGCGACGCCGAGCGCGACGTCCGCACCCGTGCGAGCCGCAGGCCCGCCGGCACGGTCCTCGACGGCACGAAGCCTGCGGTGCCCGACGGCGATGTCGCCGACCTCGTGATCGTCGTCGCGACCGACGACGGCGGCGCGACGCGCTCGCTGTACCTCGTCGAGCCGGCAGCCGGCGGGGTCGTGCGCACGCCGGTGCGCACCGTCGATCCCACCCGCAGCCACGCGACGCTCGCCTTCGCCGGCGCACCCGCCGAGCCACTGGGCGCCCCCGGGGCCGCCGACGCGATCCTCGGGCGGGTGCTCGACCGTGCCGCGGTGCTGGTCGCGTTCGCGCAGCTGGGCGGCGCCGAACGCGCGCTCGAGGCGGGCCGCGACTACGCGCAGCAGCGCTTCGCGTTCGGCCGGCCGATCGGCTCGCTGCAGGCGGTCAAGCACCTGCTCGCCGACATGTACGTGTCGGCGACGCTCGCGCGCTCGAACTGCTATTGGGCCGCCTGGGCGCTGTCGACCGGCTCGCCCGAGCTGCCGGTCGCCGCGGCCAGCGCGCGCGTCGCCGCGACGCAGGCCTACCAGCACTGCGCGCGCGACAACATCCAGGTCCACGGCGGCATGGGCTTCACCTGGGCGTTCGATTGCCACCTGCACTACCGGCGCTCGAACCTGCTCGCGCTGTCGCTCGGTGCGGCCTCGCGCTGGGAGGACCGCCTGGTCGAGCTGCTGCGCGCGCGCCGCGCCGCCTGAGGCCACGAGGAGGCCGCCGCGATGAACTTCGACGACACCCCGCAGGAAGCCGCGTTCCGCGCCGAGGCGCGCGCCTGGATCCGCGAGCATGCGCCGCGCGAGCTGCACGACGAGCTGGCCGCCTCCGGCTTCGGCCAGCCCGCGCTGCGCAGCCGCGACCTGATGACCGCCGCGAAGGCGTGGCAGAAGAGGAAGCACGAGGGCGGCTGGGCCTGCCTGCACTGGCCGCGCGAGTACGGCGGCCGCGGCGCCTCGCCGATCGAGCGGGTGATCTGGGACCAGGAGGAGGGTGTCTACGCGAAGCTCTCGCGCGTCTTCATCATCGGCCACGGCATGTGCGGACCCACGGTGATGGCCTTCGCCGAGGAGCCGCACAAGCGCCGCTACCTGCCGCCGCTCGCCTCGGGCGAGGAGGTGTGGTGCCAGATGTTCTCCGAGCCGGTCGCGGGATCGGACCTCGCGGGGCTGCGCACGCGGGCCGAGCGTGCCGGCGGCCACTGGGTCGTCAACGGCCAGAAGATCTGGACCAGCGGCGCGCACCTGTCGGACTACGGGATCCTGCTGGTCCGCACCGACTTCGAGCTGCCGAAGCACGACGGCCTCACGATGTTCTTCGTCGACATGAAGAGCCCGGGCATCGAGGTGCGGCCGATCAGGCAGGTCAACGGCGAGTCGCACTTCAACGAGGTGTTCTTCACCGACCTGCGGATCCCCGACCACCAGCGGCTGGGGCCGGTCGGCAGCGGCTGGCGCGTGTCGCTGCACACGCTGATGAACGAGCGGCTGTCGATCGGCGCGGGCATGCCCACCGGCTTTCCCGAACTGCTGGACCTGTGCTGCCGGCTCGACACCGGCGACGGCCTGGCGATCGACGATGCGGCGGTGCGGGCGCGGCTCGCGACCTGGGCGGTCCGCGCGAGCGGTCTCAAGTACACCGCGTGGCGCAGCATCTCGGCGCTGTCGCGTGGCGAGATGCCCGGCCCGGAGAACTCGATCGGCAAGCTGGTCGCGGGGCGCACGCTGCAGGAGATCGCCGCGTTCGCGATGGACCTGCAGGGCCGCGCGGGCGTGGTGGTCGACCCGGCGCTCGCCGAGGCGGGCGGCCTCTTCCAGGCGATGCTGCTGCGCTCGCCGGCGACGCGGATCGAGGGCGGCACCGACGAGATCCTGCGCAACATCATCGCCGAGCGGGTGCTCGGGCTGCCGGCCGACATGCGGGCGGACCGTGGCATGCCGTTCAACGCGATCCCGACGCGCGTCGAGCGCTGAGTGACCGGGTGCGAGGGTGTGCGGAATGTCCTCGCGCCGCCGCGCGCGGTGGGCTATATCGGTCCCACCGTGCGCGAAGACCGACCCGTTGCCTGCGTTCCGACCCCCGGCTCCCCCGGCCTGCGGCGGCTGGCGCCGGCGTGCGTCGCGTTCTCGGCCGTCGCGGCCGTGCTCGCGGCCGCACCGCTCGCCGCGCAGCCCCGCGAGCGCGTCGACTCGACGCTGCCGCAGCCGGCGACGCGCGGCGAGCGCGTGATCGGCACGGCCGCGCAGCGCGAGGCGGGCGAGGCGCGGCTCCGGGAGTCGCTGCAGCGGCAGGCCGAGATCGACGCGCTGTTCAACCCGCACCGCGCCGCCTGGGGCGGCGTGGCGATGCCGATCTACCCGACCGTCGTCCTGCCCTACGGCCCCGCGATGCCGCACTACGGACCGCCGCACTACGGACCGCCGCATGTCGTGCTGCCGCCGGGCGCCGGCAAGGTGCCCCTGCCGTGTCCGCCGGGCGCGTGCCCGCCGCCGAAGCCGTCGCCGGCCTCGGCCTACGGCGTCGACCCGCGGCCTGCGCTGTCCGGCGTCCCGGTCCACCCGGTCCGCTGACGAAGCGCCGAGGTCGGCCCGGTCGCACCGGGGCACGCCGATTGCCGATGCGCTCCGAGCACTGCCGGGGCCGACCGCACCGCCCGTGGAATCGCCGACGGTCGGGCGTCGGCGCCGCGCTCAGCCCGCGGTCGGAAACGCCGTCACCTGCACCAGCCGCTTGCCGATCGCTTCGCCGCGCATCATCCCGACGAGCGCCGCCGGCGCCCGCTCGATGCCTTCGACGACGTCCTCGTGGAAGCGCAGCTCGCCGCTGCGGATCCACGGCTCGACGCGCGCCTGGTAGGCGGCGAGCGTGTGGACGTGGTCGTACACGATGAAGCCGGTCATCGCGATGCGCTTGGACACCAGCGCCTGCAGCCCGCGGATGCCGGCGTCGCCGGTCGCGTTGTAGCCCGAGATCATCCCGCACACCGGGATGCGCGCGCCGACGTTCGCGTGGCGCAGCGCCGCCTCGAGCGTCGGGCCGCCGACGTTGTCGAAGTAGACGTCGATGCCGCGCGGGCAGGTCTCGCGCAGCGCGTCGTCGAGGTCGCGGGCGCGGTAGTCGAATGCCGCGTCGAAGCCGCAGCGTTCGAGCACGAACGCGACCTTCTCCGGGCCACCGGCCGAGCCGACGACGCGGGCGCCCGCGCGCTTCGCGAACTGCCCGGCGAGCTGCCCGACCGCGCCGGCCGCCGACGACACGTAGACCGTCTCGCCGGGCGCAGGTCGGCCGAGCTCGATCGCGCCGACCCACGCGGTCAGCCCGGGCATGCCGAGCGCCGAGATCGCGAGGCTCGGCCGGGTCCACGACGGGTCGATCCGGTGCAGCCCCTCGCCGCGCGGCACGACGCTGCGCAGCGCCCAGTCGAGGAAGCCCCAGACGAGGTCGCCGGCCGCGAACCCGGGGCGACGCGATTCCAGGACCCGCCCGACGACGCGCGAGACCATCGGCGCGCCGAGCGCGAAGCCCGGCGCGTACGACGGTCCCTCGTTCATCCGGCCGCGCAGGTACGGGTCCAGGGACAGCCAGATCGACTCGACGAGCACGTCGCCCGGCCCGCAGGCCGGCTCGTCGCAGGCCTCGAGCGCGAAGCACGAGGGGTCGACCCAGCCGACGGGTCGCTTGACGAACAGCACGCGGGTGTTCACGGCGGGGCGCTCCGCTGACGACGGACCGCCATTATCGCGGCCTTGGCCGGCCCGGGGGCGCGGACCGCCTCCATGCGGCGCGCGTGCCGGGCGGCCGAGGATTCCGGATCCCCGCGCCGCGGCGCGCGTCGCTGCACCGCCGCTTGGACGCGCGCGCCGGAGCCACTAGGCTGTGCCCTTTCGACAGGAGCGTGCATGAAGGACCTGTTCTCCCTCGAGGGCCGCGTCGCCCTGGTCACCGGCGGCTCGCGCGGCATCGGCCGCATGATCGCGGCGGGGCTGCTGCACCACGGCGCGAAGGTCTACCTGAGCGCGCGCAAGGCCGCCGCCTGCGAGGCGACCGCGGCCGAGCTCTCGGCGATCGGGCCCTGCGTCGCGCTGCCGATCGACGTCTCGAGCGTCGAGGGCGCTCGCCGGCTCGCGGCCGAGTTCACGGCCCGCGAGCCCGCACTGCACGTGCTGGTCAACAACGCGGGCGCGGCGTGGGGCGAGGACTTCGACGCGTTCTCCGAGGCCGGCTGGGACAAGGTCGTCGACCTGAACATGAAGGCGCCGTTCTTCCTGACGCAGGCGCTGCACGACGCGCTGCGCCGAGGCGCCGCATCGCGCCCGGGGAAGGTGATCAACATCGCGTCGATCGACGGCATCTCGGTCAACCCCTGGGAGACCTACTCGTACGCGGCGAGCAAGGCGGGACTGATCCACCTGACCAAGCGCATGGCGCTGCGCCTCGCGAAGGACAACATCGTCGTGAGCGGCATCGCACCCGGGCCGTTCCCATCGGACATGAACCGCGACGCGCGCGACCACGGCGACGAGGTCGCGCAGCGCGTGCCGATCGGCCGGGTCGGCGTGCTCGAGGACATGGCGGGCGCGGCGGTCTACCTCGCGTCGCGCGCGGGCGACTACGTGGTCGGCGACACGATCGTCGTCGACGGCGGCGTCACGCTTGCGCGCGGATCCTGACGCCCCATCGAGGAGACCGCCATGTCCGATCCCAGGGCCGTCCTCGTCGTCGGCGCCGGCGACGCCACCGGCGGCGCGATCGCGCGTCGCTTCGCCCGCGAGGGCTACGTCGCCTGCGTGACCCGGCGCAACGCCGACAAGCTGCAACCGCTGGTGGAGCGCATCCGCGCCGATGGCGGCGAAGCGCACGCCTTCGGCAGCGACGCGCGCAAGGAGGAGGCGATGGTCGAGCTGGTCGAGCGCATCGAGCGCGACATCGCGCCGATCGAGGTCGCCGTCTTCAACATCGGTGCGAACGTGCGCTACGGCATCACGGAGACCAGCGCGCGCGTCTACTTCAAGGTCTGGGAGATGGGCTGCTTCGCGGGCTTCCTGATGGGCCGGGAGGTCTCGAAGCGGATGCTCGAGCGCGGCCGCGGCACGATCCTCTTCACCGGCGCGACGGCGAGCCTGCGCGGCCGCGACGGTTACGCGGCCTTCGCCGGCGCGAAGGCGGCGCTGCGCGCGCTCGCGCAGAGCATGGGGCGCGAGCTCTGGCCGAAGGGCATCCACGTCGCGCACGTCGTCGTCGACGGCGCGATCGACACCGAGTTCATCCGCTCGAACTTCCCCGAGCGCTACGCGGCGAAGGACCGGGGCGGCATCCTCGACCCCGAGCACATCGCCGACACCTACTGGCAGATCCACAGCCAGCCGCGAGACGCCTGGACCCACGAGACCGAGTTGCGGCCGTGGACCGAGTCCTGGTGAGCGGGCCGCGCCCGTCCCGATCCGACCGCGGCCCGCGACGACCCCGAGGAGACCCGTCCCGATGAGCGCCCCGACCGTGCAGTTCCTGTTCGACTTCGGCAGCCCCAACGCGTACCTCAGCCACAAGGTGCTGCCCGCGCTCGAGGCGCGCACGGGCACGAAGGTGGAGTACGTGCCGGTCCTGCTGGGCGGCCTCTTCAAGCTCGCGAACAACCGCTCGCCGATGGAGGCCTTCAAGGACATCCCGACCAAGCGGGCCTACGACCGCCACGACATGGCGCGCTTCGTCGCGAGGCACGGGCTGTCGCAGTTCCGGATGAACCCGCACTTCCCGGTCAACACGCTGAAGATCATGCGCGGTGCGGTCGCCGCGCAGCGGCTGGGCTGCTTCGAGCGCTACGTCGACGCGATGTTCGCGGCGATGTGGGAGGAGGGCCGGAACATGGACGACGTGCCGACGATCGTCGAGGTGCTGACGGCCGCGGGCCTCGACGCCGCCGCGCTGCTGGAGCGCTCGCAGGACCCCGAGGTCAAGGCCGCGCTGCTCGCGAGCACCGAGGCGGCGCACGCGCGCGGCGCCTTCGGTTCGCCGACCTTCTTCGTCGGCGAGGAGATGTGGTTCGGCAAGGAGCGGCTGCGCGACGTCGAGGACGAGGTGATGCGCGTCCGGGGCGCGGCCTGACGGCGACCGCGCCCCGGGTGTCGATCGCGCCGCGCGGCCCGACCGGCAGCCGCTCGCCCGGCGCCGGCGACTAGGGCTTCGTCCCGACCGCGCCGGCGCGACGCCGCTCGCGGACGACGTCGAACCGGTCGAGGTCCATCACCTTGGCCCACGCGGCGACGAAATCGTCCACGAACTTCCCCCGCGCGTCGTCGCTCGCATAGACCTCGGCGAGCGCACGCAGCTCGGAGTGCGAGCCGAAGATCAGGTCGGCCCGCGTCGCGGTCCAGCGCGTGCGGCCCGACGCCTCGCAGCCCGCGTAGACGCCGTCCTGGCCCGCGACCGGGCTCCAGGTGGTGCCGGGCTCGAGCAGGTTCACGAAGAAGTCGTTCGACAGCACGCCCGGCCGGTCGGTCAGCACGCCGTGCGGCGCGTGGCCGGCGTTCGCGTCGAGCGCGCGCAGCCCGCCGAGCAGGACCGTCATCTCCGGTGGCGTGAGCGTGAGCAGCTGCGCGCGATCGACCAGCTCCACCTCGGCCGGGCGCCGCGCCTTCGGCCCGCGCCAGTTGCGCAAGCCGTCCGCCCGAGGCTCGAGCACGGCGAACGAGGCCGCGTCGGTCTGCTCGGCGCGCGCGTCGGTGCGCCCCGGCGTGAACGGCACGACGACCGCGTGGCCCGCGGTCTTCGCCGCCTGCTCGATCGCGGCCGCGCCGCCGAGCACGATCAGGTCGGCGAGCGACACGCGCCTGCCGCCGGTGGCCGTCGCGTCGAACCGCGCCTTGACCGCCTCGAGCACCTCGAGCACGCGGGCGAGCTGCGCCGGGTCGTTGACCGCCCAGTCCTTCTGCGGCGCGAGCCGGATCCGCGCGCCGTTGGCGCCGCCGCGCCTGTCCGAGCCGCGGAAGGTCGAGGCCGAGGCCCAGGCGGTCGAGACCAGCTCGCGGACCGTGAGTCCGCTCGAGAGGAGCGCCGCCTTCAGCGTCGCCACGTCGGCCGCGTCGATGAGCGGATGATCGACCGCGGGCACCGGGTCCTGCCAGATCAGCGCCTCGGCGGGTACCTCGGGCCCGAGGTAGCGGGCGCGCGGGCCCATGTCGCGGTGGGTGAGCTTGAACCACGCGCGGGCGAACGCGTCGGCGAACGCGGCGGGGTCGCGGTGGAAGCGGCGCGAGATCTTCTCGTACGCCGGGTCGAAGCGCAGCGACAGGTCGGCGGTGGTCATCATCGGCGCGTGGCGCAGCGACGGATCGTGCGCGTCCGGGATCATGTGCTCGGGCCGCACGTCCTTGGCGCGCCACTGGTGCGCGCCCGCGGGGCTCTTCACCAGCTCCCACTCGTAGCCGAACAGCATGTCGAAGTAGCCGCCGTCCCAGGTCGTCGGGTTCGGCTTCCATGCGCCCTCGATGCCGCTGGTCGTGGTGTGCACGCCGCGGCCGAGGCCGAAGCGGTTCGCCCAGCCCAGGCCCATCGCCTCGATCGGCGCGCCCTCGGGCTCGACGCCGACGAGCGCCGCGTCGCCCGCGCCGTGCGCCTTGCCGAAGGTGTGCCCGCCCGCGATCAGCGCGACCGTCTCCTCGTCGCCCATCGCCATCCGCGCGAAGGTCTCGCGCACGTCGCGACCCGAGGCCACCGGGTCCGGGTGGCCGTCCGGGCCCTCCGGGTTCACGTAGATCAGGCCCATCTGCACCGCGGCGAGCGGGTCCGCGAGCTCGCGCTCGCCGGCGTAGCGGCCGGGGGTCGCCGTGCTGTGCGCGAGCCATTCGGTCTCCGGGCCCCAGTCGATGTCCTCGCCCGGCTCCCAGACGTCCTCGCGGCCGCCGGCGAATCCGAAGGTGCGGCACCCCATCGTCTCGAGCGCGACGTTGCCGGCCAGGATCATCAGGTCGGCCCAGGACAGGGCGCGGCCGTACTTGCGCTTGATCGGCCACAGCAGGCGGCGCGCCTTGTCGAGGTTGCCGTTGTCGGGCCAGGAGTTCAGCGGCGCGAAGCGCTGCGTGCCCGAGCCGGCGCCGCCGCGCCCGTCGTGGATCCGGTAGGTGCCGGCACTGTGCCAGGCCATCCGGATGAAGAGCGGGCCGTAGTGGCCCCAGTCGGCAGGCCACCAGGGCTGCGAGTCGGTCATCAGCGCGGCGAGGTCGCGCTTGACGGCCGCGAGGTCGAGGCGCTCGAACTCGACCGCGTAGTCGAAGGCCTCGCCCATCGGGTCGCCGGCCGGGCCGTGCTGGCGCAGCACCTGCAGGTCGAGCCGCTCGGGCCACCAGTCGCGGTTGGCGCGCGCACGCGGCGCGGGGGCGGCACGGCCGCCGGAGAACGGGCACTTCGCATCATCGGGCATGGTCGTCGGCTCCTGGTCTTCGAGTGGGGTGTGGCGGGACGTCGGGCGTGTCGTCGCGCGACGTCGTGATGCAGCTTGACGCGTGGTGCCTGTTCCGGCCAGACGATTGTTCCGATGCGTGCGATCGGCCCGTCCGATCGGATGGGCAGCCTCGCCGCAGGACATCGAGCCGGCCGATGGGCCCGCCGGGCCCGCGACGGGCCGCCGACGGTGGCACACTCGCGGACTTCGACCCGGAGGACCGATTGAACGCACCCAACCGACGACTCGCCACGCTCGCCGCGACCCTCGCTCTCGTGGCCGCCGCCATCCCCGCCCATGCCGCGTCCGGCAAGGAGACGCTGCCCTCGGGCGTCGTCATCGAACACCTCAAGCAGGGCGGGGGAGCCTCGCCGAAGGCGACCGACACCGTCTCGGTCCACTATCGCGGCACGCTCGAGAACGGCACCGAATTCGACAGCTCGTACAAGCGCGGCCAGCCCGCGAGCTTCCCGCTGAACCGCGTGATCCCGTGTTGGACCGAGGGCGTGCAGAAGCTCAAGTCCGGCGGCAAGGCGAAGCTCACCTGCCCGCCGGCGACCGCCTACGGCGCGCGCGGCGTGCCCGGCGCGATCCCGCCGAACGCGACGCTCGCCTTCGAGGTCGAGCTGCTCGCGATCCAGTGAGCGCGGCGCCCGCGCGGCCGCCCACGCTATAGTCCGGCCGTGCGCCGGCGGGCCCGGCGCGACCCATCCAGATGGATTCCGGGAGACGACGGGAATGAGCGGAACGAGTGCGGCCGGCGGCGACCCGGTCGGCGTGATCGGCCTCGGCGCGATGGGTCGCGGCATGGCCGCGTCGCTGCGGCGCGCGGGCTACCGGGTGCACGCGTGCGACGTGCGGCGCGAGGCGGCCGAGGCGTTCGCGAAGGACGGCGGCGTCGCCTGCGCGACGCCGGCCGAGATCGCCGCGGCGTGCGAGGTGGCGGTCAGCGTCGTCGTCAACGCCGAGCAGACCGAGTCGGTGCTGTTCGGCGAGGGCGGCGCGGCCGCGGCCCTGAAGCCCGGCAGCCTGTTCGTGATGTGCTCCACCGTCGACCCGAACTGGTCGATCGCGCTGGAGGCCCGGCTCGCCGCGCTCGGCGTGCTGTACCTCGACGCCCCGATCTCGGGCGGCGCCGCGAAGGCCGCCGCGGGCGAGATGACGATGATGACCGCGGGCCGCCCGGAGGCCTACGCGAAGGCGGGCGGGGTGCTCGATGCGATGGCCGCGCGGGTCTACCGGCTGGGCGATCGCGCGGGCGCGGGCAGCAAGGTGAAGATCGTCAACCAGCTGCTCGCCGGCGTGCACATCGCGGCCGCGGCCGAGGCGATGGCGCTCGGCATCCGCGAGGGCGTCGACCCCGAGGCGCTGTACGACGTCATCACGCACAGCGCCGGCAGCAGCTGGATGTTCGAGAACCGGATGGCGCACGTGCTCGCCGGCGACTACACGCCGCTGTCGGCGGTCGACATCTTCGTCAAGGACCTGGGCCTCGTGCTCGACACCGCGCGCGCGACCAAGTTCCCGCTGCCGCTGTCGGCGACCGCGCATCAGATGTTCATGCAGGCGTCCACCGCGGGCCATGGCCGCGAGGACGACTCGGCGGTGATCAAGATCTTCCCCGGCATCGAGCTGCCGGCCGGGCGCGGCGGGTTGGCGCCGTGAGCGCGTCGCTGCTCGGCTGCATCGCCGACGACTTCACCGGCGCGACCGACCTCGCGAACAACCTCGTGCGCGCCGGCATGCGCACGGTGCAGGCGATCGGCGTGCCCGCCGCAGGCACCGCGATCGATGCCGACGCGGTCGTCGTCGCGCTGAAGTCGCGCACGATCCCGGCCGCTGATGCGGTCGCGCAATCGCTCGCTGCGCTGCGCTGGCTGCGCGCGGCCGGCTGCGAGCAGTTCTACTTCAAGTACTGCTCGACCTTCGACTCGACGCCGGCCGGCAACATCGGTCCGGTCACCGACGCGCTGCTCGACGCGTTGCACGGCGAGGGCCGCGGCTTCACGATCGTCTGCCCGGCCTTCCCCGAGAACGGCCGTACGATCTTCCGCGGGCACCTGTTCGTCGGCGACGTGCTGCTGTCGGACAGCGGGATGCGCGACCATCCGCTGACCCCCATGACCGACGCGAACCTGGTGCGCGTGATGCAGTCGCAGACGCGCCGGCGCGTCGGGCTCGTGACCTACGAGACCGTCGCCGCCGGTCCCGACGCGATCCGGGCGCGCTTCGCGGCGCTGCAGGGCGAGGGCGTCGGTGTCGCGGTCGTCGACGCGATCGGCAACGCGGACCTGATGCGGCTCGGCGAGGCGCTCGCCGGCCTGCCGTTGGTCACCGCCGGCTCGGGTGTCGCGATCGGTCTGCCGCGCAACTGGATCGTGCGCGGCCGGCTCGCCGAGGGCGCACGCGCCGACGCGCTGCCTGCCGCGGGCGGGCTCGCCGCGGTCGTCTCGGGCAGCTGCTCGAGCGCCACCAATGCCCAGGTCGCGCATTGGCGCGAGCAGGGCCGGCCGGCGTTCGCCGTCGATCCGCTGACCATCGCTTCGGGGACCGACGTCGCGGCCGCGGCGCTCGACTGGGCGCGCGCACGGCTCGCCGACGGCCCGGTGCTGGTCTACGCGACCGCCGCGCCCGACGCGGTCCGTGCAGTGCAGTCGCGGCTCGGCGCCGCGCACGCCGGCGAGTTGGTCGAGCGCACGCTCGCCGCGGTCGCCCGCGGGCTGGTCGAGGCCGGCGTGCGCCGCCTGGTGGTCGCCGGTGGCGAGACCTCGGGCGCGGTCGTGCAGGCGCTCGGCGTCGAGCGCATGGCGATCGGCCCGCAGATCGATCCGGGCGTGCCGTGGACGGCGGTCGAGCCTGCGGCGTGCCCTGGCGAAACCGTCCACCTCGCGCTCAAGTCCGGCAACTTCGGCACGACGGACTTCTTCCCGAAGGCGTTCGAGCAGCTGGGCCGCGCGTAGCCCGCGGCGCGAGCGTTCCGAGCAGATGGTGCGCGCCGACTGCGGCATACTGGCCCGACTCCGAGCCTCCACCGCCATGTACCGGCCCGTCAGCGCGCTCGACTACTTCCGGATGCTGGTCGACGATACCGAATCGATCCCGCTCTTCGAGGCGGCCGCCTCGCTCGCGCTCGACGCCTACCCCGAGCTCGATCTGCAGGCGCACCTCGCCGCCTTCGACCGGCTCGCGGACCGGCTCGCCGAGGCCTGCCGCGGCGCCTCGACCGAGACCGCAAGGCTGCAGCGCACGATGCGCTTCTTCTTCGCGACCGAGGGCTTCGCGGGCAACGCGCGCGCCTACTACGACCCGGACAACAGCTACCTGCACCGGGTGCTCGAGACCCGCCGCGGCATCCCGATCACCCTGTCGGTGCTGTTCGCC
>JADCHE010000134.1 GCA_020248665.1 Burkholderiales bacterium
CCATACCCGATTCCCGGGCCGCGGTCGCCGGCGGGCCGCCGAACGACGGCTGCGTCAGCCGGGGATCACCAGCTGCGTCTGGGTCACCACCGCGCACAGCTTGCCCGACTCGGCCCGGACCAGCGTCTGCCAGACCATGGTCGTGCGGCCCCGGTGGAAGGGCGTGCACTCGCCGGTGACCGTGCTGCCGACCGGTGCCGCCGCGAGGAACTTGGTCGACGAATCGGTCGTGGTGGTGCGCGCGCCGGGCGGCAGGTTGACGACGGTGCCGACCGCGCCGAGCGTGTCGGCGAACGCCATGACCGCGCCGCCGTGGAGGATGCCGCCGGTCGTGCAGAGGTCGGGCCGCACCTGCATCGTCGCCACGACCCGCTCCGGCCCGGCCTCGAGGAGCGTCACGCCCATCAGGCCGGGCAGCAGCGGGGCGAGCAGGCTGCGGATCGCGTCGACGTCGGGCATGGCGGGCTCCGTGCGGGGGACGCCCGATTCTCGGATGCCCCCGCGGATGCGGCAACCGCGCTGTTCCGATCCGGGGAGCGGATGCTATAAACGAGGGTGCGCGTCCGGTCCTGCGGGGATCGGGCGACGCCGCACGGAGGCGGTACCGATGTCGTTCCTGTGGCCCCAGATGCTGTGGCTGCTGCTGGCCCTGCCGGCCTGCGTGGCCGCGTACCTGTGGCTGCTGCGGCGTCGCAAGGCGGCTGTCTCCTACGCGAGCCTCGCGCTCGTGCGCGAGGCGATGGGGCCGGCCTCGCGAGTGCGCCGTCACGTGCCGCCGGCGCTGCTGCTGCTCGCGCTCGCCGCCGCCACCCTCGCGATCGCACGGCCCACCGCGGTCATCACCCTGCCCTCGCAGTTCCAGACCATCGTGCTCGCGATCGACGTGTCGCTGAGCATGCGCGCCACCGACGTCCAGCCGGACCGGATCACCGCCGCCCAGGCGGCGGCCAAGGCGTTCATCGAGGAGCACCCGCCGCGCGCGCGGATCGGCATCGTGTCGTTCGGCGGCTCGGCGCAGCTCGTGCAGAAGCCGACCGACCGCAGCGACGAACTGATCGCAGCGATCGACCGCTTCCAGCTGCAGCGCGGCACCGCCACCGGCAGCGCGCTGGTCGTCTCGCTCGCCACGCTCTTCCCCGACGACGACATCGACGTCGAGGCGGTGGTGTTCGGCCGCCCGGGGGGCGCCGCGGGCGGGCGCGGCACGGCGATCGACAAGCCGCAGGAGCCCAAGCGCGAGCGTCCGCCGCCGGTCAAGCCGGGCTCGTACCCGTCGGGCGTGATCGTGCTGCTGTCGGACGGCCGCCGCACCACCGGTCCCGACCCGATCGAGGTCGCCAAGATGGCGGCCGACCGGGGCGTACGGGTGTTCACCGTCGGCTTCGGCACCGTCGAGGGCGCGACGATCGGCTTCGAGGGCTGGTCGGCCTACGTGCGGCTCGACGAGGAAACGCTGAAGGCGGTCGCCGAGATCACCCGCGGCGAGTACTACCACGCGGGCACCGCGCAGGACCTGAAGAAGGTCTACCAGGAGCTGAACACCCGCTTCGTGCTAGAGCGCAAGGACACCGAGGTGACCTCGCTGCTCGCGGCGGCCGCGGCGCTGCTCGCGACCTTCGCCGGGGTGCTGTCGATCGCCTGGTTCGGGCGCTTCGCCTGAGCGGTTCCGGCGCGCGCCGTCCTCGCCGCGCCGGGCCGGTCGCTACAGGTCGGCCGCGTAGCGGGCCAGCATCTGCGCCTGCGTCTCGGCGGGCGCGTCGTCGCCGATCTGGTCCTTCAGCATCTCGCCCATCGTCGGCAGCGCCGAGCGCGACGGATGGCGCGTCGGGTCCAACAGCTTCGAGCGCATCAGCGCCTTCGCGCAGTGCAGGTACGCCTCGCGCACGCGGACCTCGACGACCAGCCGCGGCGACCTCGACGCCTCGGAGAACCGCGCGAGCAGCGCGGGCTCGGTCGACAGGCGCGCATCGCCGTTGACCCGCAGCGTCTCGTCGACGCCGGGGACCATGAACAGCAGCCCGAGCCGGCCGGTCGCGACGATGTTCTCGAGCGTGTCGAGCCGATTGTTGCCGGTCGCGTCGGGCAGCCACAGCGTGTGCGCGTCGGGCGCCAGCACGAAGCCCGGTGCGCCGCCGCGCGGCGACGCGTCCATCGTGCCGTCGGCGCCCGTGCTCGCGAGCACCACGAACGGCGACAGCGCGACGAAGCGCCTGCAGTGCGCGTCGAGCGAGGCGAGCTGCTTCCTCAGCGAGCGCTCCTTCGCGGGCGGGTACAGCGCGCGCAGCGCGTCGAGCGAGTCGATCGTCATCGGGTCGGTGCTCCGGAGGCGTCGCCGAGCGGGACGCGCCGCTTCAGCAGGTAGCGCTGCATGCCGTCCATCACCAGCTCGCCGCGCTGGTTGACGACGCTCGAGCGCATCGCGACGACCCCGGTCGTGCGGCCCGGCACCAGCTCGGCGACCTCGAGCGTGCAGCGCAGCGTGTCGCCGGCGATCACCGGCTTGAGGAAGCGGCTGCTCTGGTCGATGAAGCCCTTCATCGAGTCCTCGACCATGTGCGGGAAGAGGCCGGCACCCGCGGCCGTCTGCACGAGCACCTGGAAGCCGTGCGCGAGCAGGCCCGCATGGCCGTGCGCGCGGCAGTACTCGACGTCGTAGTGCGAGGGGTGGTTGTCGCCGCTGGCGAGCTGGAACGCGGCGAACAGCGCCTCGGTCATCGTCCGCGACGGCAGCGGGAAGCGCTCCCCCACGCGGAAGTCCTCGAACCAGCGCTGCTCGCAGAGCGCGTGCGGGTCGGTCGTCATCCCGCGACGTGTACCGGAAGCGCTGCGGCGCGTCGAGCCGACGGATCGGGAAGCGCGTGGCGCGCGATCAGCAGCTGCGCGGTGAAGTAGGTCGACAGGATCCAGAACGGCGCGAGCGGCACCGGCCCGACGAAGCGGTCGAGCGCGAGCACCGTGTCCGAGGCGACGAAGAGCAGCGCACCGGCCGCGGTCGCGACCGACGCGGCGTCGCGCCGCACGAGCGCGCGGCCGATCGCCTGCGCGCCCATCGCCGAGATCACCGCGACGTAGGCGGCGACCGGGCCGCCGAGCCCCGGCGGCAGGTGTGGCCACAGCACCGCGAGCATGGCGAGGCGGTAGAGCGCGACCGCCGGCGCCGCGCCGCGGCGCGGCAACACCCCGACGCCGCGCGCGAACAGCGCAACGTAGGCGACGTGCGCGAGCAGGAAGGCGACCAGCCCCGGCAGGAAGCCGCCCGGCACCATCAGCGCGACGTCGCCGGCGAGCGACGCGAGGAGCGCCGCGACCAGCAGCGCGTGTGCGCGCGCGTCTTCGGCCGCGGCCGCACGCCACCGCCGCCACGCCCACGCGGCCGCGAGGCCGAGCACCAGCGGCTTGCAGGCGCGACCGAGCGTCGCCCAGTCGAGGCCGCCCGCCTGCACCGCGGCCAGCGCGGCGACGTCCACGGGCCGCCAGCCCGGCCGGCCGAACACCACACGCAGCCGGTCGCGCCAGCCGCGCGCGTGCCACGCGTCGCGGGCGATCGCCGCGTAGACCTCGACGTTCGCCCACACCGGATCCCAGGCGTCGAGCGGCTTGCGCGTGCCGTAGGTGCAGCGCTCGCCCTCCTCGACGAAGGTGCCGAACAGCCGGTCCCAGACGACCAGCACGCCGCCGTAGTTGCGGTCGAGGTAGCCGTCCTGGATCGCGTGGTGCACGCGATGGTTGCTCGGGCTCACGAACCACCGGTCGAACCAGCCGAGCCGGCCGACGTGCTCGCTGTGCACCCAGAACTGATAGAGCAGGTCGACGAGCGCGACGATCGCGAACACCTGCGGCGGCACGCCCGCGACCGCCATCGGCAGGTAGAACACCCAGCCGAGCAGCGCGCCGGAGCTGGTCTGGCGCAGCGCGGCCGACAGGTTGTAGTGCCGGCTCTGGTGGTGCACGACGTGCGCCGCCCGGAAGATCGCGCTCTCGTGGCCGGCGCGGTGCAGCCAGTAGTAGCAGAAGTCGTAGAAGACCAGCGCGAGCACCCAGCCGAGCGGGCTCGTCCAGAACGCGGCCGCGGCCTCCGCGGGCACCAGCGACAGCGAGGACGCGGCCGCCGCGTAGATCCCGACCCGCAGCAGCCGCGTGAATACCGCGGTGTACTGGCTCATGATGCCGAGCGCGATGCTCGACACCGCGTCGGCGAGGCCGTAGGTGTTGCGCCCGGCGCGTCGGCCCCAGGCGTATTCCAGCGCGATCAGCGCGAGGAACACCGGCGTGGCGAGGACGATCGCGCGGCCCACGGTCGGCCCTCAGTATCGGGCGGCCGGCCGGCGGCCGCGCGCGGGACCCATCCCGTTCTGGCCCCGTGTCTCGAAGCGGCCGTTCGTCGCCGCATCCGGCATCCCGCGTCCCCCCCGTCGGGCGCTGCGGCCCGGTGCCCGATGCTACCGCGGCGGCGCCTGGTGGCAGGCTGCGCACAGCTTGTTGCCGTCCGGGTCGCGCACGTACGCGCCATAGTAGTCGGCGTGGTACTCGGGCCGCGGCCCGGGCGGCCCCTCGCAGGTGCCGCCGTTCGCGAGCGCGGCCGCGTGGAAGCGGTCGACCCGATCGCGGTCGCCGGCGAGGAACGCCACCATCTGGCCGTTGCCCGCGTCGTGCGCGAGCCGGTCGTGCGGCCGTCCGATCAGGAACAGCGGCCGCGGCCCGCCCGGCGTCTGCCAGCCGGCCCACGGGCGCGAGCGCTCGACGAAGCGCGACGGGATGCCGAGCGCGGCCATCACCGGCTCGTAGAACGCGAGCGCGCGGTCGAAGTCGGACACGCCGACGAACACGTGGGAGAACATCGATGCGACCTCCAGGGTGGACACGCTCGGCCCGGGATCTCGGGCTCGACCAGCCTCGCGAGCTGCTCGAGCGATTCCTGCCAGCCGAGATGGCACATCTCGAGCGGGATCGGCACCGGGATGTTCGCCTGCTCGATGCGCGGCTCCGTCGCGCAGGACTGCGGCTTCAGCACGACCGTGACCTCGATCGTGCCAGGCAGGTCCGGGGCGTCGAACACGTCCGTGTGGCGGATCCGCTCGTTCGGCACGAGTTCGAGGTTCTCGCCGCCGAACGTGTGCGAGCCGCCGGTGCACAAGTTCGTGAAGGCCATCCGGAAACGTCCGCCGACGTGCGCGTCGAGCGCGTGCACCGTGCAGGTGAAGCCGTACGGCGGCAGCCAGCGGACGATCGCGTCGGGCTCGAGGAAGGCGCGGTAGAGGCGCGTCGGCGGAGCGCGCAGCACGCTTGTACGCGGACGGTGCGGGACGACATGGCGAGGGCCCGGTTCAGTCCATCTTCGCGCCCGAGATCCTCACCAGCTTCTCGATGATCGGCGAGCTCGCCTCGAAATCGCGCTTGAACTGCTCCGCGCCGCCCTTCACCGCCTCGAGCCCGAAAACCTGGAAGCGCGCCTTCATCGGCGTCGACTGGATGATCGCCATCGCCTCCTTCTCCAGGCGGCGCACGATCGTCTGCGGCGTGCCTGCGGGCGCGAGCAGCGTGAACCAGGCGACGGTGACGAACTCAGGATCAGGGAAGCCCGCCTCGGCCATCGTCGGCCCGTCGGGCAGTTCGGGCAGCCGCTTCGCGCCGAGCACCGCGATGATCCGCACCTTGCCGGTCTTCAGGTACGGCAGCGCGGGGCCGAGCGTGCCCATCCCCCACGGCACCGTGCCGGCCGCCAGGTCCTGGATGTACGGTCCCTCGCTCTTGTAGGGCACGTGGGTCATGCCGAGGTCGCGCGACTGGTTGAGGTACGCGCTCATCAGGTGCCCGGCCGAGCCGGTGCCGTACGACCCGTAGTTGAGCTTGCCCTTGTTCGCCTGCGCCCAGGCCATGAACTCCTTCATGTTCTTCGCGGGCACGCGCTCGTTGACCGTCAGCACGAGACTGGTCGCGGCCACCTGCGTGATCATCTCGAAGTCCTTGCGGACGTCGTAGCCGACCTTCGAGAACATGTGCTGCACGTAGAAGATCGGCGTCGAGTACGCGATCAGCAGCGTATGCCCGTCGGGCGCCGCGCGCGCGACCGCCTGAGTGCCGAGCATGCCCGAAGCGCCGCCACGGTTGTCGACGACGACCGACTGGCCGAGCTTCTTGGCGAGCTCCTCGGCCATCACGCGGCCGACGATGTCGGTGGCGCCGCCCGGGGCGGCAGGGATCACCACCGTGATCGGACGGCTCGGCCATTCCTGCGCGCGGGCGGCGGGGGCGGCGGCGAGCGCGGCCAGGCCGAGCGAGAACACGCGCCTCGGGGTGCGGATCGTCATGGGGGTCCCTTCCTCGTTCGAGGCCGCAGTATAGGCGGCAACGCCGCGGCCCGGCTCGCTCGGCGTGGCGACGCGGTCAGGGCATCCGGTCGAGCAGCGGCCCGGCGTCGCGCCCGAGCGGCTCGTCCTCGAAGAACACGAACACCGTCGGCACGGTCGCGCCCTTCCAGCGCGGCTGCTCGAGCACCCACTTGCGCACGAACTCGGTCACCGTGTGACGCGCCGACTCGCGCTGCAGCAGCAGCAGCTCGGGCGCGCCCGCCCTCTTCTCGAGCCGCTCGCTGATCGAGCGGCGCAGCGCCGCCACCGCGGCCTCGCCGGTGAACGGCGACCAGACCCCGGCCGAGAACGCCTCCATCCGCCCGGTGTCGATCGCGACCGGCAGCGAGGGCCGCACCTTCGGCGCGACGACGATCAACGCGTCACCCGACTGGCGCAGCGTCCACTCCGAGGCGAGCGGCACGTGGTAGCGGTAGACCGTGGGCACCCGCACCGAGGCGACCGTGCGCCCGACCGGTACGCCGAGCACCGTGTGCTCGGTGCTCGAGTCGAACCGCTCCTCGGCGGTCACCGTGCTGACCTCGAGCAGGCCGCCCGGCGTGCGCATCACGATCCGCTCGCCGCTCGAGTGCGTGCTGCGCGTCGCGCCCGGCGCCGTCCACAGCCGCCACGCGAGCCACGCGTTGCCCGCGAGGCTGGCGACGACGACGAGGACGAGGAGACGCTTCACCGCCCGCGCTGCGCGGCTGCCTTCGCGCGCCCAGCGGCCGTGAGCGCGCCGTCGGGGTGGCGCTTCATCGACGCGATGCACTCGACCCGCCTGAAGCGCAGCGCCGACCAGTCCTCGTCGATCGCGACCTGCCGCACCGGCTCGAATCCCGCGCCGCCAAGCGCCGCCCAGCCGGTGTCGCGGTTGAACTCGCAGCGATAGCGTTTCGACGAGGCCTTCGGGTAGGCCATCCAGAGCGTCGCGTCGCCCTCGGCCGCACCGGCCAGGCGCCCGGCCGCCGCCTCGACCTGCGCCAGCGTGGACACGAACGCGATCGCGAAGCCGACCGTCCCCGACACGTCGCGGCGGACGGTCACGCCCCGCAGCGCCGCCAGTTCCAGCTCGAACGAGGCCGGCGCATCGAGCACGTGGACGGTCGCGTGCGTACCCAGGTTCAGCTTCGAGAAGAGCGGCGTCATCGGTTCCTCGTCGGGCGGGATCGGTTCCGCCCGGAACTGTGCGCGGCGCGCGCGCCGCGCGCAAGACGGCCCCGCTGGCGCCGCGGCGAAGAGCCGCCCGCGCCCCCCGCCTCCACGTGCCGCGCGAAGCGGTCGAGGATCGCCTGCCAGCCGGCGCGCTGCTGCGCCTCCGGATACACGTCGTCCCCGTCGATGGTCTCGCGCACCGTCGTGCCGCCGGGGCCGGGCAGGAACTCCACCACCAGCGCCCGGTCGCCGAGCATCGCCTCGATGCGCCGCTGCGGCTCGAGCTTCGTGTAGGTGCCCTCGAAGTCGAAGCCCATGCTGCCGTCCTTCGCCTCCATCCGCGACGAGAACGTGCCGCCCTCGCGCAGGTCGACCGACGCGCGCACGGTGTGCCAGTCGTCCGACGCGGCGTTCCAGCGGACGATGTCCTCGGGTGTCGTCCACGCGGGCCAGACGGCGTCGACGGAGGCGGGGATGCGGTGCTCGACCGTGATCTTCATCGGTGGAACTCCTCGGTGCGAGTGGGGCCACGGGACGCGCCGACCGTGCCCGACGATCGGGCCGGCGCCGGTTCGACACCCGGCGACGACGGTTCAGGCCGAGCGTTCGAGCTTCTCGCGCAGGTCCTGCGGCAGCGAGGCCAGCCACGCCGACTCGCCCCCCGGCTCGGGCAGCACGTTGCCGAACTCGAGCACGCCGTGCGCCGGGATGTCGGAGATGTAGACCCAGACCGCCTGCTCCGAGATGCCGAGGATCTCGCTGGTCTCGGCCATGATCCGCCGCAGCATCTTCGACTTCTGGGCGGGCGTGCGCCCGGAACGGATATCGGCGCGCACCCAGACGTGGTCCGGCGACGCCGGCTCGCCTCCGATGAAGATCGAGCCGGGCTCGACGCGGTGGAACACCACCTGCACGAAGTAGCGCGGCGCGGTCGCCTCGACGGCGTGGATCGCGGTGACGGACTCGACGAGCGCGCCGCGCTGCGCGGCGGTCAGCGGGCGTGCGGTGGTGAAGGCGTAGGTCGGCATCGTGTCGGCTCCTGTGCGTTCGGTGACACGAACTTAGCACGGCCCGCCAGCCGCCCGGTGCGACCGCATCGGCAGGAACGTCACGCCCTCGCGCACGCGCATCGACCCGTCCGGCTCGAAGCCGAACCGTCGGTAGACCGGCACTGCGGCCAGGCCGGCGTTCACGGTGAAGGCGCCCGGCGCGCCGCGTTCGAGCGCCTCGGACTCGACGAGATGCCACGGCCGGCGGGCCAGCCAGGTCCGCCGGCTGGAAGGCCGGTGCGACGAACAGGTGGACGTGGTGCCGTCACGCATGGCGACGACCCCGGCGAGCCGCCCGTCGCAAGTCGCGACGTCGTACGAGAACGCATCCGACGACAGGCAGGCAGGCGCGGATCGCCTCGAGGCCGATCGAGGCGACGAAGGCCGGCGCGCCCTCGCGACTCGGTGACACGAAGAGCGGGTCGACGAGCTCGCCGAGCGGCGCGGCGAACGCCTCGGCGTCGGACTCGGTCGCTTGACGGATCTCCATCCCGTGCCACCCGTTCACCGCACCGATCGGCCAGACGGTCGCCGACACCGACGGCTCGATCGCTCCGCACACTGCCGGGCGATGACCACGTGCGCGGCGAGCGGCGGGCGCTCGTGCCGGACCACGGCGTCGCCGAGCGCGAGCAGGTCGACCGGCTGTGCAGGTACTGCCGGATCGTGTCCCGGCCACCGCCAACTCGGGCTGTCTATGCGCCGCCTCACGTTCGAGTTGACCGGCCCGCTACCGAAGCAAGGAAGCTGGTCATCCGCGGCAACGTAGCCGATGTCGTTAACGGCGCCTGGCGGTCAAGCGCAAGCCACGACCGGCAACTACTGTCCAAAGCAGAAAGGCAATGCAAAGGCCGATTGCAACCCACGCTGCCACGTACGCTTCTTGATGCGTGTCTCGCGAGCCAAAGAAACACATCGCCTGTCTTCGTGGCTCGCCACGTGTGCCAGGCATACCTGCTGGGCTGCGCGGCACGATGTATGCACAGCTGGAGAGATGAGCCGGCACGGAACCGAACCGGGCCGAGTAATCCGCGGGAGTGAGCGACGAGCCCAGAAACTCGATCAACAGCGCCGCAGCAACCGAAGTCACGGCAGCGATACCCTGCAGCACGATCCAGAAACGTGATCCAGGAAGCGGAGGGCTTGACACAGCTATGCCTTCAACTGCGCGTCATGCCTGCGACGCACCGTCTGCACAACGGGCTCCGAGAGCGCATAACAGCTAAGCAAGAGTCCAGCAAGAGCGCCTCGTGGCTTTCCTCAGCTTGGCGCACTGCGACTTCACGCAGCATGGCGCCTAACGCTGGCGCTGAGCCGACCGTGGAAGCTGGAGTCGACACGCCAAGGAGGGACGATGACAAAGATGGTCCAGAGCGGCCAGCCGGCGCTTGCCGGAGCGGGTCGGCTCGAGCAAGGCATTAGGCCGCACTCGGCTGACGCTGCGGCAAGACGGCGCAGATACACAAAAGGGGCCAGACGACCAGATAGACGTTAGGAAGCCACCAAGCCGGATCGAAGTCTGATCGAAGCGCCCAGAAGGACAGCGCGAACACGCCTGCTGCGAAAGTCAACGTCATTGATAGGATCGCGACGTGTTGCCAAGATGAGCTGTTCTGGCGCGCAAGCCATAGCGCCAGCAGGCCGGTTGCGCTTGCTGCCAAGTCAACGGACGCAAAGGACCAGTTCCAGGCGATGAGGATGGGATTGCTGTGATCCTTGTACAACCACTCCGGCGGGAGAAGCTGCAGCGCCGAGGTCAGCCAATACACGATGAAGCCGAGGTCCGTGACGAGCAGATTCAGGCGCAGGGCAGGCGTTGGTTGCGGTGGCATGGCGATGGGACGGCTTGCGAGGCCAAACAGGCTGTTGAAATGCGGTCCGACAAGAGGCGAATGAGCGCGGTCGACATCAGTTCTTGGCCGAGGAATGCGCGTGCGCCGACTTGCCGGCCGGGATCGGGCCGGTCAATCGTGGCTGCGTGGCATCGGACAGCGTCGTCGTGCCGTTCGCCGCGGCCCGATTCGCCGTGTTCGGTCTCATTGCACCGCTCCTTGCTTCACCGCTGCCAGCATTCGAGCGATCCGAGCCAGATTGGAGGCCGTCATGGTGAGCTTGAAGTGCTGATCAACTCGTTTGAGGCCGCGGTACGTCGTCTGCCGAATCCGTCCTGCCGTCTTGCCCCAGCCGAAGTGCTCTTCGATCCGCTTTCGGATGACCTGGGAGAGCCGGTAGCCGGTGTGCCGTGTGGTGCGGCCATCGATCGCGCTGCGCCGCCGCGAATCCGAACTGGGCCGTCACGAGGGCGGGCTTGGCAATCGCGCCGATGCCCATGACGGCGAAGCCGGCGATCGCGAGAAGGACAGGAAGGTCTTGCATGGAGTGCACCCACCG
>JADCHE010000135.1 GCA_020248665.1 Burkholderiales bacterium
CCGAGACGACGACGATCTTCGCGATCGACGCCTCCGGCTCGTCGGCGCTGCACCGGCTCGCCGAGGCGAAGGGCGCGGTCGAGCTGCTGCTCGCCGACTGCTACGTGCGTCGCGACCGGGTCGCGGTGGTCGCCTTCCGCGGCCGCGCCGCCGAAGTGCTGCTGCCGCCGACGCGCTCCCTGGTGCGCGCCAAGCGCAGCCTCGCGGGACTGCCCGGCGGAGGCGGCACGCCGCTCGCGTCGGGCATCGACGCGGCGGTGGCGCTCGCCGACGCGGTCGTGCGCCGCGGCGGCTCGCCGATCGTGGTGCTGCTGACCGACGGTCGCGCGAACGTCGCCCGCGACGGCGCCGGCGGCCGCGCGAAGGCCGTCGAAGAGGCGGTCGACGCGGCCCGCCGGCTGCGCGCGGGCGGCCACGCGACGCTGCTGCTCGACACCTCGCCGCAGCCCGCCGCGGCCGCGCAGGCGCTCGCCGCGGCGATGGCCGCGGCCTACGTGCCGCTGCCGCGTGCGGACGCGGAAGGTATCGCGCGGCCGGTGCGCGCGATGGCCGGCGCCGCGCGTCGCGGACCGGGCCGTGTCCGCTGACGCCGGCCCGCCCCGCCTCGACTGGGCGCGCGACGGGCGCGACTGGCCGAACCGCGAGGCGAGCCGATTCGTCGACGCGGGCGGCCTGCGCTGGCACGTGCAGGTGCTGGGGCCCGCGGACGCTCGCGCGCCGACGCTGCTGCTGCTGCACGGCACCGGCGCGGCGACGCACTCGTGGCGGGCGCTCGCGCCGCGGCTCGCCCAAGGGTTCCGGGTGGTGGCGCCCGACCTGCCCGGCCACGGCTTCACGTCGATGCCGCCCCCCGAGGGCCTGTCGCTCCCCGGCATGGCCGCGGCGGTCGGCGCGCTGCTCGCCGCGCTCGGCGCGACGCCCGCGCTCGTGGTCGGTCACTCGGCGGGCGCCGCGGTCGGCGCCCGCGCCATCCTCGACGCAGGCTGCACGCCGCGCGGCCTGGTCGGCCTGAATCCCGCGCTCCTGCCGCTCGCCGGGCTCGCCGGCCAGCTGTTCTCTCCGGCGGCGCGCTGGCTGGGCGGCGTATCGCTCGCGCCGCGCCTGTTCGCGCGACTCGGCGAGTCGCCGGCGGTGCTCGATCGGCTGCTGCGCGGGACCGGCTCGTCGATCGGCGACGACGGCCGGCGCGGCTACGCGACGCTGGTCGCGAACCCCGGCCACGTCGCCGGCGCCATCGGCATGATGGCGCGCTGGGAGCTGCGCGCGCTCGAGCGCGACCTCTCGCGCCTGCCGGTGCCGCTCCTTTCGATCGTCGGCGCGCGCGACACCACGCTGCCGCCCGAAGAGGGCGAGCGCGTCCGGCAGCGTGTGCCGGGCGCGACCGTCGAGACGCTCGCCGGGCTCGGCCACCTTGCGCACGAGGAGCGGCCGGACCTGGTCGCCGCGCGGATCTCGGCGTTCGCGGCGAAGGTGGGCACGACCGTCACTTGACAGTATCGGTTGTCCAGTCGACTTGACACAGATACCATGGCCGGAGCCGACCCGAGAGCCCGCCCATGCCCCCGACCGCGACGTTGTCGTTCGACCTGGAAGCCGCGCCTGCCTTCGACGACGCGCCCGCGCGCGCCGTTCCGGACGCCGCAGCCGACCTCGCGGCCTGCCGCGCGCAGCTCGCCGACGGCTCGAGGACCTTCCTCGCCGCCTCTCGCCTGCTGCCGCGCGCGGTCCGCGACCCCGCCTGCGCGCTCTACGCGTTCTGCCGGACCGCCGACGATGCGGTCGACCTCGACACCGTCGACGAGCTCGCCGCGGTCGCCCGGCTGCGCACGCGGCTCGCGCGGATCTATGCCGGCCAGCCCGAACCGACCCCCGCCGACCGTGCGTTCGCGCGCGTCGTCGTGTGCCACGCGATGCCGCGCGAGCTGCCCGAGGCGCTGCTCGACGGCTTCGAGTGGGACGCGCGCGGCCGCCGCTACGAGACGATCGAGGATCTCCACGACTACGCGGCGCGCGTCGCCGGCACCGTCGGCGCGATGATGGCCGTGCTGATGCGCCGGCGCTCGCCCGAGGCGCTGGCCCGCGCCTGCGACCTCGGCGTCGCGATGCAGCTCTCGAACATCGCCCGCGACGTCGGCGAGGACGCGCGCCGAGGCCGCGTCTACCTGCCGCTCGCGTGGCTGCGCGAGGCCGGCGTCGATCCGGACGCATGGCTCGCCGAGCCGGTCTTCGACCGACGGATCGCCGCCGTCGTGCGGCGCCTTCTGCGCCACGCCGACACGCTGTACGCACGGGTCGAGGCGGGCATCGCGCTGCTGCCGCCCGCGTGCCGTCCCGGCATCCAGGCCGCGCGCGTGCTCTATGCCGAGATCGGACGCGAGGTCGAGCGCCGCGGCTGCGACTCGGTGTCGCAGCGCGCGGTCGTGTCCGGCCGACGCAAGCTCGCGCTGCTCGCGCGCGCGCTCGCCGAAGGCGTGGTCGCGCGCCCCGGAGCCGGGGCGGGGCTGCCGCCGCTCGACGCGGTCGGCTACCTGGTCGACGCGGTGGTGCGCACCGACGCGCCGCCGCCCGCCCCCGCGCTTCGCGTCGTGCCCGACGCCGCCGCGCGGCCCGGCACGCCGTCCTTCGCGTTCGCGAAGCGCGCCGTCTGGGTGATCGAGCTCTGCGAGCAGCAGGCGCAGCGCCGCCTCGGCCGGCACGACGTGTCGCAACCGTCCTGACAGCGCCCACGGGCGCTGCGGGGCGCCGCTCGCCCGGCGGGCAGCTCGCCGGCGAGCGCTTCATGACGCTGATCGACGCGTCCGCGACCACCGAGGGTGCGGTGCTTCGCGGGCAACGCCATCCGGCGTACGGGCTGGTCGTCGACGTCGACCACGGCAACGGCTACCGGACGCTCTACGCGCACGTGCCGCTCGCGCGGCCGGGCGAGCGCGTCGCGCGGGGCGCACCGATCGCCACGGTCGGCTCGACCGGCGCGCGCCTGCATCTCGAGGGGCGTCACCGCGTCACGGCGCGCGACCCGGAGCCCTAGCTCGTGACCTCCGGGGAAGCGTCCGCGGCGGTCGTCGCCCGGGCGGCCGGCCGCTGACCCGCGGGAGCCGCGCGGCTCGCAGCGCCCCCCGCCCCGCGCCCGCCCGGATCGCCCGGCCGGGCTTGCGGCTGCGGAAGACGTTGACGCCCCGCCCCGGAGTGTCTATTGTCATTGACACTCATGACTCGCTCGCTGAGTTGACACTCGGCGGGCCGACCACACGGGACGGCACGGCATGGACATCCTCGCCCGGATCGAACAGGCGCTCGACGCGGCGCTCTCGCAGCACGAGGTTCCGGGCGCCCCGCCCCGCCTCGCCGCCGCGATCCGCCACGCGGTCTTCCCCGGCGGCGCCCGCATCCGCCCGCAACTGTGCATCGCGGTCGCCCGCGCGTGCGGCGACGACGACCCCGCGCTCGCCGACGCCGCTGCGGTCGCGCTCGAGCTGCTGCACTGCGCCTCGCTCGTGCACGACGACCTGCCCTGCTTCGACGACGCGGCCACCCGCCGCGGCCGCCCCTCGGTGCAGGCCGCCTACGGCGAACCGCTCGCGGTACTCGCCGGCGATGCGCTGATCGTCCGCGCGTTCGCGGTGCTCGGCGAGGCCGCGCGCCGCTCGCCGCAGCGGCTCGGCCCGGTGCTCGCGACGGTCGCCGGCGGCACCGGCACGCCGTTCGGCATCGTCGCCGGCCAGGCCTGGGAGTGCGAGCCGCGCGTCGCGCTCGCCGACTACCAGCGCGCCAAGACCGGTGCGCTGTTCGCCGCGGCCACCGCCGCCGGTGCCGAGGCCGCGGGCGCCGAGGGCCGCATCTGGCGCGGGCTCGGCGACCGGCTCGGCGAGGCCTACCAGGTCGCCGACGACATCCGCGACGTGCTGTCCGACCCGGACGTGCTCGGCAAGCCGATCGGCCAGGACGTGCTGCTCGGCCGCCCGAGCGCGGCCCGCGAGCTCGGCCTCGACGGCGCGATCTTCCACTTCCAGTCGCTGGTCGCGCAGGCGATCGCGGCGATCCCTGACTGTGCGGGCGCGCCCCGCCTGCGAGCCCTCGTATGGATGGAATCCGAACGGCTGGTGCCGAAGGCGTGGTGCGAGGACGCGGAGCGCCGGCGGGCCCTGGCCTGAGCGGAGCGCGCCGTCCGACGCTGCGTGACCGCTGGCGCGCGCTGCGCGACCGGCTGCTGACGAGCCCCGAGTTCCACCGGCGCGCGGCGTCGTTCCCGCTGACGCGCCCGTTCGTGCGGCACGATGCGCGCGCGCTGTTCGACCTGGTCGCCGGCTTCACCTACTCGCAGGTGCTGCTCGCCTGCGTGCGCCTGCGGGTGCTCGAGACGCTCGCGGCCGAGGGCCCGCTCGCCGCCGACGAGCTCGCGCGCCGCGTCGGCCTGCCGTCGGAGGGCGCCGCGCGGCTGTTCGCCGCGGCCGCGTCGCTGAAGCTCATCGAGGCGCGCGACGACGGCCGCTGGGGCCTCGGCCGCCAGGGCGCGCCGATCGTGGCGCTGCCCTCGGTGGCCGCGATGATCGAGCACCACGCGACGCTGTACCAGGACCTGGTCGACCCGGTCGCGCTGCTGCGCGGCGAGCGCGACACCTCGATGTCCGGCTACTGGCCCTACGCGGACACCGCGCCTGGCGCCGCGCCCGAGGCGCTCGACGAGGCGCGCGTCGCCGAGTACTCGCGGCTGATGTCGGTCACGCAGCCGCTGGTCGCCGAGCAGGTGCTCGACGCATACCCGTTCGCGCGGCACCGCGTGCTGCTCGACGTCGGCGGCGGCGAGGGCGCGTTCGCGATCGCCGCCGCACACCGGGCGCCGTCGCTGCGCGTGAAGCTGTTCGACCTGCCCGCGGTCGCCGAGCGCGCGCGCGAGCGCTTCGCGCAGGCCGGCTTGGCCGATCGCGCGCGGACCTACGGCGGCAGCTTCCACGCCGACGCGCTGCCGCGCGGCGCCGACCTGGTGACGCTGGTCCGGGTGCTCTTCGACCACCCCGACGAGCGCGTGCTCGGGATCCTGAAGGCCGCGCGCGCCGCGCTCGAGCCGGGGGGCACGCTGCTGGTGTGCGAGCCGATGTCCGGGACGCCCGGCGCCGAGGCGATCGGCGACGCGTACTACGGCCTGTACCTGCTCGCGATGGGCAAGGGCCGCTCGCGCCGGCCGCAGGACATCGAGCGGTTGCTGCGCGAGGCCGGATTCGCCGACGTCGCGCTGCTGCCGACCCGCCTGCCGCTGCAGACGCGCGTGCTGCGCGCCCGGGGCTGAGCCGTCCCCATGCATTCCGGAACCGTCTTGGACAAGCCCGAGTGTCCATTTGTCTTGACACAACGGCCAGTAAGCCTAAGATGACATTCCCAAGGGAGCATGCGTATGCCCTCGATCGACCTTCCGCACGACCCGACGCCCTCGCGCCGGAACGCGGCGTCCACCACCGGAGCCGCACGATGAATTCGATGGCCGTCGTGCTCGAGAGGCCCGAGCACATCCAGGTCGAGCGCGTCGCGCTCGCCGAGCCGGGCGAGGCCGACGTCGTCGTCGACGTCGACTTCAGCGGCATCAGCACCGGCACCGAGAAGCTGCTCTACACCGGCCGGATGCCCACCTTCCCCGGCATGGGCTACCCGCTCGTGCCCGGCTACGAATCGGTCGGCCGCGTCGTGCATGCGGGTCCCGAGTCGGGATTCGTCGGCGGCGAGTCGGTCTACGTACCCGGCGCGCGCTGCTTCGGCGAGATCCGCGGCCTGTTCGGCGGCTCCGCGTCGCGGCTGGTCGTCTCCGGCGAGAAGGCCGTGCCGGTGAGCGACGCGCTCGGCGAGAAGGCGGTGCTGCTCGCGCTCGCGGCGACCGCGTACCACTCGGTGTCCGGCGGCGGCCGGCGCGACCCGATCGTGCCGCCCGACCTGATCGTCGGCCACGGCGTGCTCGGTCGCCTGCTTGCGCGCCTCACCGTGCTCGCCGGCTATCCGGCGCCGGTCGTCTGGGAGACGAACCCGCGTCGCGCGGGCGGCGCCGAGGGCTATCCGGTCGTCGACCCCGAGGACGACGATCGCCGCAACTACACCGCGATCTACGACGTGAGCGGCGACGCGTCGCTGCTCGACACGCTCGTGATGCGGCTCGCCCCCGGCGGCGAGATCGTGCTCGCCGGCTTCTACACGCAGCCGCTGTCGTTCATGTTCGCGCCCGCGTTCATGCGCGAGGCGACGATCCGCTGCGCGGCCGAATGGAAGAAGCCCGACCTGCTCGCCGTGCGATGGCTGATCGAGACCGGCCACCTGTCGCTCGACGGGCTGATCACTCACCGCGCCGAGGCCGATCGCGCCCCGGGCGCGTACCCGGTCGCGTTCGACGACGCCGACTGCCTGAAGATGGTCCTCGACTGGAGACACTGCGCATGAACACCGGAATCCCTGGCACGGCCACCGTGCAGTTCATGCAGAAGGAGCGCCTGCGCGCCGAAGCCGCGATCGAGCCCGACGCGCCGGTCGCCGGCCCCGTCACCAAGCAGACGCAGATCATCGCGATCTACGGCAAGGGCGGCATCGGCAAGAGCTTCACGCTCGCGAACCTGAGCTACATGATGGCCCAGCAGGGCAAGAAGGTCCTGCTGATCGGCTGCGACCCGAAGAGCGACACCACGTCGCTGCTGTTCGGCGGCCGCGCCACGCCCACCATCATCGAGACCTCGTCGCGCAAGAAGCTCGCCGGCGAGCCGGTGACGATCTCCGACGTGTGCTTCAAGCGCGACGGCGTGTTCGCGATGGAGCTCGGCGGCCCCGAGGTCGGCCGCGGCTGCGGCGGGCGCGGGATCATCCATGGCTTCGAGACCCTCGAGAAGCTCGGCTTCCACGACTGGGGCTTCGACTACGTGCTGCTCGACTTCCTCGGCGACGTGGTCTGCGGCGGCTTCGGCCTGCCGATCGCCCGCGACATGTGCCAGAAGGTCATCGTCGTCGGCAGCAACGACCTGCAGTCGCTCTACGTCGCGAACAACGTCTGCAGCGCGGTCGAGTACTTCCGCAAGCTCGGCGGCAACGTCGGCGTCGCCGGCATGGTGATCAACAAGGACGATGGCACCGGCGAGGCGCACGCGTTCGCCGAGCGCGCCGGCATTCCGGTGCTCGCCGCGATCCCCGCGCACGAGGACATCCGACGCAAGAGCGCCTCCTACGAGATCATCGGCCGCCCCGGCACGCAGTGGGCGCCGTTGTTCGAGCAGCTCGCGACCAACGTCGCCGAGGCGCCGCCGGTGCGTCCCAAGCCGATGACCCAGGACGCGCTGCTCGGGCTGTTCTCGGGTTCCGCGGTCGGTCGCGACGTCGTGCTCGAGCCGGCCTCCCTCGCCGACATGACCGGCGGCGTCGAGATCTCGAAGCCGTCGCTCGAAGTCATCTACGACGACGCGGCCTGAGGACCGGACGATGGACACGCCGAGCGCACCGCTGCCGAATCCTGAAGCCCTGAAGGGCGACGGACTGGGCTGCCACTCGGGCCGCGACGCGATGCTCGAGGCCGCCGCGCAGGCGGGCAAGGGCGGCACGCTCGATCAGTACGCGGCCGACTACCCGAAGGGCCCGCACGACCAGCCGCAGAGCATGTGCCCGGCGTTCGGCTCGCTGCGCGTCGGGCTGCGGATGCGCCGCACGCAGACGATCCTCTCGGGCTCGGCCTGCTGCGTCTACGGGCTGACGTTCACCTCGCACTTCTACGGCGCGCGTCGCAGCGTCGGCTACGTGCCGTTCAACAGCGAGACGCTGGTCACCGGCAAGCTCTTCGAGGACATCCGCGACGCAGTCCACGCACAGGCCGATCCCTCGAAGCTCGACGCGATCGTCGTCATCAACCTATGCGTGCCGACCGCCTCGGGCGTGCCGCTGCAGCTGCTGCCGAAGTCGATCGACGGGGTCCGCGTGATCGGCATCGACGTGCCCGGCTTCGGCGTGCCGACGCACGCGGAAGCCAAGGACGTGCTCGCCGGCGCGATGCTGCGCTATGCGCGCAGCGAGGTCGAGGCGGGCCCGGTCGCCGCCCCGCGCACCGGCCGCGCGCAGCTGCCGACGGTCACGCTGCTGGGCGAGGTGTTCCCGGCCGATCCGGTCGGCATCGGCATGATGCTCGAGCCGATGGGCCTGGCGGCAGGCCCGGTGGTGCCGACGCGCGAGTGGCGCGAGCTCTACCAGGCGCTCGACGGCGTCGCGGTCGCCGCGCTGCATCCGTTCTACACCGCGTCGGTCCGCGAGTTCGAGGCGGCGGGCCGCCCGGTCGTGGGCAGCGCGCCGGTCGGCCACGACGGCACCGAGGCCTGGCTGCAGGCGATCGGCACCGCCGCCGGCGTCGCGCAGTCGAAGATCGACGCCGCGAAGAACCGCATGCTGCCCGCGATCCGCGGCGCGCTCGCGGCCACGCCGATCAAGGGTCGCATCACGCTCTCCGGCTATGAAGGCTCCGAGCTGCTCGTCGCGCGGCTGCTGATCGAGAGCGGGGCCGACGTGCGCTACGTCGGCAGCGCGTGCCCGCGCACGCCTTGGAGCGACGCCGATCGCCAGTGGCTCGAGGCACGCGGCGTGCACGTGCAGTTCCGCGCGTCGCTCGAGCAGGACCTCGCCGCGATGCACGAGTTCAAGCCCGACCTCGCGATCGGCACGACGCCGGTGGTGCAGGCGGCCAAGCAGCGCAGCACGCCGGCGCTCTACTTCACGAACCTGATCTCGGCGCGCCCGCTGATGGGCCCGGCCGGCGCCGGCTCGCTGGCCGCGGTGATCAACGCGGCGATCGGCAACAAGGCGCGCTTCGACGCGATGAAGGACTTCTTCGGCGACACCGGCGAGGGCTACAAGTCCGGCGTGTGGCAGGACGTGCCGCAGGAGCACCCGGAGTTCCGCGAGCATACGCGTCGCCAGGTGATCAAGCTCATCAAGCGCCGCAAGGCCGAGGAGATGATCTGATGCTGGTGCTCGATCACGACCGGGCGGGCGGCTACTGGGGCGCGGTGTACGTGTTCGCCGCGATCAAGGGCCTGCAGGTGGTCGTCGACGGTCCGGTGGGCTGCGAGAACCTGCCGGTCACCTCGGTGCTCCACTACAGCGACGCGCTGCCGCCGCACGAGCTGCCGATCGTCGTCACCGGCCTCGCGGAGGAGCAGCTCGGCCGCGAGGGCACCGAGGGCGCGATGAAGCGCGCGCATGCGGTGCTCGATCCGGACCTGCCCGCGGTCGTGGTCACCGGCTCGATCGCCGAGATGATCGGCGGCGGCGTCACGCCGGAAGGCACGACGCTGATGCGCTTCCTGCCCCGCACGATCGACGAGGACCAGTGGCAGTGCGCGAACCGCGCGATGCTCTGGCTCTGGAGCGAGTACGGCCTGCGCAAGGTGCCCGAGCGACCCGCGCGCGCCGAGGGGGTCAAGCCGCGCGTCAACCTGATCGGTCCCTGCTACGGCACCTTCAACATGCCGAGCGACCTGGCCGAGATCCGCCGGCTGGTCGAGGGCATCGGCGCCGAGGTCAACATGACCTTCCCGCTGGGCTCGCACCTCGCCGACGTCCAGAACCTCGCCGACGCCGACGCGAACGTCTGCCTGTACCGCGAGTTCGGCCCGCTGCTGTGCGAGGCGCTCGGCCGCCCGTGGCTGCACGCGCCGATCGGGCTGCACGCGACGACGAAGTTCCTGCGTGCGCTCGGCGAGATCCTGGGCCTCGACCCCGAGCCCTTCATCGAGCGCGAGAAGCACACCACCATCAAGCCGATCTGGGACCTGTGGCGCTCGGTGACGCAGGACTTCTTCGGCACCGCGAGCTTCGGCGTCGTCGCCGGCGAGACCTACGCGCGCGGCCTGCGCCGCTTCCTCGCCGACGAGATGGGCCTGCCCTGCCACTTCGCGGTGTCGCGTCGCGCCGGCGAGAAGACCGACAACGCGGCGATCCGCGCGCAGGTCCAGGCCAAGCCGCCGCTGGTGCTGTTCGGCAGCTACAACGAGCGGATGTACGCGGCCGAGGTCAACGCCCGCTGCACCTACATCCCTGCGTCGTTCCCGGGCGCGATCGTGCGCCGGCACACCGGCACGCCGTTCATGGGCTACTCGGGCGCCACCTACGTCGTGCAGGAGGTGTGCAACGCGCTGTTCGACGCGCTGTTCCACATCCTGCCGCTGGGCACCGACCTCGACCGCGTCGAGGCCACGCCCGCGCGCCCGAGCGCCGAGCAGGCGCGCCGCTGGGAGGCCGAGGCGCAGCGCCTGCTCGCCGACCTGGTCGCCGCCGAGCCGGTGCTGGTGCAGATCTCGGCCGCGAAGCGGCTGCGCGACCGCGCCGAGCGCGACGCGCAGCGCGCCGGCGAAGAGGTGGTGACGGTCGCCCGCGTCGCGGGCGCACGGGAGGCACTGAGGCAGGGAGAAGCGGCATGAGCGTGCACGGCCGCCCGATTGCCACGAATTCGGTCCGGCGCGAGCCGGGCCACCAGGACGTCGCGGCATTCCGTCGCGGCTGCCCACGCCGCGCGGGCTGCGCGCGGCATCGGCCGCAAGGCCGGTTCATCAGGAGCTGACCGTATGGCAGAGAAGAGAAGCTCGATCTCGGGGCTGACCGACGAGGAAGCGCAGGAGTTCCACAAGTTCTGGGTCCAGGGCTTCGTGGGCTTCACGGCGGTGGCCGTCGTCGCGCACTTCCTCGTGTGGGCTTGGCGCCCCTGGTTCAACTGATCCGACCCCACGGAGGGTGACATGGCCCACGTCAACGTTTCGTCGCGGCAGCAGTGGTCGGAGCGGCTTTCCCCCGCTCACTGGCTGCTGTTCGTCGTGCTGTTCGCCGTCTTCCTGACGGTCGCGGTCGCGTCGGCGCTGCTGACGCTTCGCTGGCGAGCCTGGCTGCCCGGGGCCGAAGGCGAGCAATCGCTGATCGGTGGAGTCACATCCGCGGTCTACACCGCGCTGTCCCACATCATCTAGGAGTGAATGTCACATGTGGCGTATCTGGAGACTGTACGACCCGCTCAGGGCCATGGTCGTTCAGGGAGTCTTCCTGTTCGGCCTGGCGGCGATGATCCACCTCATCCTGCTGAGCACCGACCGCTTCAACTGGCTCGACGGCCCCAAGGCCAAGCCGGTCGCTGCGCAGAACGCGCCGATGCCCGCCTCGGCACCGGCGACGAAGTAGCACCTGCAAGAAAGCGGCGGGCGGAGCCAGGGTAACCGCACCCGGCTCCGCATCGTCGCCCAGACGGAGGATCCAACGATGGCGATGCTCAGCTTCGAGAAAAAGTACCGCGTACGCGGAGGCACCCTGCTCGGGGGCGACCTGTTCGACTTCTGGGTCGGGCCGTTCTACGTCGGATTCTTCGGTGTCACGACGATCTTCTTCTCCCTCGTGGGGACGGCGCTGATCCTGTGGGGCGCGGCGCTCGGACCGACCTGGAACGTCTGGCAGATCAACATCGCGCCGCCCGACCTGAAGTACGGGCTGGGGCTCGCGCCGCTGAAGGAAGGCGGCCTGTGGCAGATCATCACCGTGTGCGCGATCGGGGCCTTCGGCTCGTGGGCGGCACGCGAGGTCGAGATCTGCAGGAAGCTCGGCATCGGCTACCACGTGCCGGCGGCGTTCAGCGTCGCGATCTTCGCATACGTGACGCTGGTGGTGATCCGCCCGGTGCTGCTCGGCGCCTGGGGACACGGCTTCCCGTACGGGATCCTGAGCCACCTCGATTGGGTGTCGAACGTCGGGTACCAGTACCTGCACTTCCACTACAACCCGGCGCACATGATCGCGATCACGTTCTTCTTCACGACGACCCTCGCGCTGTCGATGCACGGCGCAGCGGTGCTGTCGGCGACGAATCCGAAGAAGGGCCTGCCGGTGAAGTCGCCCGAACACGAGGACACCTTCTTCCGCGACACGATCGGCTACTCGATCGGCACGCTCGGCATCCATCGGCTCGGCCTGTTCCTCGCGCTGTCGGCGGGGTTCTGGAGCGCGGTCTGCATCGTGATCAGCGGTCCGTTCTGGACGCGCGGCTGGCCCGAATGGTGGGGCTGGTGGCTCGCGCTGCCCATCTGGAAATGAAGCGGCGATCGGAGAACTAGACCATGGCCCAGTACCAGCCCTTTTCGCCGCCCTACCAGAACCTCTTCACGCAGGTCCAGGTCGTCGGCCCGCTGCACGACGGTCCGCCGCTGCCGACCGAGCGCGAGACCCGCGAGCGCATCTTCCAGCCCACGATGTCGTGGCTGTTCGGCCTGCTCGGCAACGCGCAGATCGGACCGATCTATCTCGGCACGCTCGGCATCCTGTCGATCTTCTGCGGCGTCGTTGCCATCCAGATCATCGGCTGGAACATGCTCGCGTCGGTCGACTACAGCCCGATCGAGATGCTGCGCCAGCTGCCCTGGCTCGCGCTCGAGCCACCGCCGCCCGGCTACGGGCTGCGGATCCCGCCGCTGAACCAGGGCGGCTGGTGGCTGATGACCGGCCTGTTCCTGACCGCCTCGATCCTGCTGTGGTGGGCGCGGATGTACCGGCGCGCGCGCCAGCTCGGCATGGGCACCCACGTCGCGTGGGCGTTCGCGGCGGCGATCTGGCTGTACCTGGTGCTCGGCTTCTTCCGGCCGATCCTGATGGGCAGCTGGGGCGAAGCGGTGCCCTTCGGCATCTTCCCGCACCTCGACTGGACGGCCGCGTTCTCGCTGCGCTACGGGAACCTGTTCTACAACCCGTTCCACATGCTGTCGATCGTGTTCCTGTACGGCTCGACGCTGCTGTTCGCGATGCACGGCGCGACGATCCTCGCGGTGACGCCGTACGGCGGCGAGCGCGAGATCGAGCAGATCGTCGACCGCGGCACGGCCTCCGAGCGCGCCGCGCTGTTCTGGCGCTGGACGATGGGCTTCAACGCGACGATGGAGTCGATCCACCGCTGGGCGTGGTGGTTCGCGGTGCTGTGCCCGCTCACCGGCGGCATCGGCATCCTGCTGACCGGCACCGTCGTGGACAACTGGTACCTGTGGGCGGTCAAGCACGGCGTCGCGCCGGCCTACCCCGCCGTGTATCCCCCGGTCGTCGATCCGGCCACGCTGATGGGAGTCAAGCCATGAGTCGCGCGCGCATCGCATCGACGCTCGTCGCCGCCACCGTCGCCGCAGCGCTCCTGTCGGGCTGCGAGCGGCCGCCGCCGGACGTCGTCCAGTCCGGCTTCCGCGGCACCGGGATGGAGCAGGTCTACAACCCGCGCCGGCTCGAGAAGGTCATCGCCGCCAACGAGGTGCCGCCGGCGCTCGATCCGGTCGACCCGGGCGGCCCGAAGGCCGGTCAGGTCTACCAGAACGTGAAGGTGCTCGGCGACCTCGGCGTCGGCGAGTTCACCCGCCTGATGGTCGCGATGACGAACTGGGTCGCGCCGAAGGAAGGCCCCGAGGCGGCCTGCGTGTACTGCCACAACCCGGCGAACCTCGCCGACGACAGCAAGTACACGAAGATCGTCGCGCGCTCGATGATCCAGATGACGCGCAAGATCAACGGCGACTGGAAGGCGCACGTCGCGAACACCGGCGTGACCTGCTACACCTGCCACCGGGGCCAGCCGGTGCCGCAGAACGTCTGGTTCAAGCCGGTACCGCTGACGCACGACGTCAAGGGCATGCTCGGCGACAGGGCCGGGCAGAACTCGCCGGCGACCAGTGTCGCGCTCGCGTCGCTGCCGTACGACCCGTTCGGGCCGTACCTGTCGGACGCGAAGCCCATCCGCGTGATCGGCAAGGACGCGCTGCCCAACGGCAATCGTGCATCGACCAAGCAGGCCGAGTTCACCTACGGCCTGATGATGCACATGTCGGACGCGCTGGGCGTGAACTGCACGTACTGCCACAACACCCGGTCGATGGCCGAGTGGGACGGCAGCCCGCCGCAGCGCGCGACCGCCTGGTACGGCATCCGGATGGCGCGTTCGATGAACAACGAGTACATGGAGCCACTGACCGCGACCTTTCCCGCCCACCGCAAGGGCCCGCTCGGCGACGTCGCGAAGATCAACTGCGCGACCTGCCACCAGGGGGCCTACAAGCCGCTGTTCGGCGCGCAGATGGCCAAGGACCACCCCGAGCTCGGCGGCGTGAGGCCCGGCTCGGCGGCCGCGGCCCCGGCCGCGCCGGTCGCGGTGCCCGCGGCGGCGACCGCGCCCACCTCGGCGACGACGCCGTCGATGGGCCCCGCGACGGTGTTCTTCGCGGTCGGCTCGTCGGCGGTCGACGCCGACGGCGGCAAGGTGGTCGGCGACCTGGCCGCCACCCTGAAGGCGAACCCGGGTGCGAAGGTGTCGATCTCCGGCTTCCACTCGGCCTCGGGCAACCTCGCCCAGAACCAGGAGCTCGCGAAGAGCCGCGCGTTCGCGGTGCGCGACGGCCTGATCGCCGCCGGCATCGCGGCCGACCGCATCGTGCTCGAGAAACCCATGCAGACGGAGGCGAACATCTCCGGCGAGGACCGGCTCGCGCGCCGGGTCGACGTCGCCATCCGCTGACGATCCCCGCTCCCGCCGCAGCCATGCGGCGGTCCGCTGTGGCGGTATCTCCCCGCCCAACGGTCACGGCGTTCCCCTCCGGGGGGACGCCGTTTTTTTTGGCCGGTCGCCACCCCGTGGCGACCGGCCTCGCGAAGCCTACGCCCGATCGGGCCGGAACGCGAGCCCCCCGCGTTCTCCCGGGCCACCGGGCACGCACGACCGCCCGGGCCCGCCGAGCGGGCGGACCGGGTCGGCCGGGACCGGCGCCCGTGCGCTTGCCGACACGCCCGCGACGCGGCACGCTCGGGAACGCTTCTTCCCTCCCTCGGAACCGATCCATGCATTTCGACTTCACCGGCCGCAGCGTCCTCGTCACCGGCGGCACCAGCGGCATCGGCCTCGCGATCGCGCGCGCGTTCGCCGGCGCCGGCGCGCGCGTCGTCGCGGCGGGCCTGGTCGGCCCCGACGCACCGGCGTCCGACGGCGCGCTGCGCGTCGCCGCGCTCGACGTCACCGACGACGACGCCGTCCGGGCGCTCGTCGGCGAGCTCGACGCGCTCGATGTCGTGGTCAACGCGGCCGGCACGATCCGCCGCGGCGACGAGCACGACCCGACCGTGTTCGCGCGGACGATCGACGTGAACCTGAACGGCACGATGCGCGTGGCCGCCGCCGCGCGGCCGCTGCTCGAGCGCAGCCGGGGCAGCATGGTCAACGTCGCGTCGATGCTGAGCTTCTTCGGCGGCGGGCTGGTGCCCGGCTACTCGGCGAGCAAGGGCGGCATCGCGCAGCTCACCAAGAGCCTCGCGATCGCGTGGGCGCCGGCCGGCGTGCGGGTCAATGCGGTGGCGCCCGGGTGGATCGCGACGCCACTCACGCAGGCGCTGCAGGACGACCCGGTGCGCGCCGGCCCGATCCTGGCCCGCACGCCGATGGGCCGCTGGGGCCGTCCGGAGGACGTCGCCGGGCCGGTGATGTTCCTGTGCTCGCCGGCCGCGGCGTTCGTGACCGGCGTGGTGCTGCCGGTCGACGGCGGGTACCTGGTGGCCTGAAGCGCGGGGGGCGCGACGGGCCGTCCCCGCGACCGGGCGCCCTGCGCGCCTGGGCGACCGCGCTGCGCGACTGGGGCCCGCCGCGCGCGACCGCGCTGGGCTGGCCGCACGTCGGCGGGGTGCGCGCCGCGATCGCGCTGGCCTCGACCGCAGAGGCTGCGCTCGGGCTCGCGCTGCGACACGGCGCTGCTGATGGCGGCTGGGGCGGTGTTCGGCCGGATCGCGGCCTGAGCGGCGCGCCGGTCAGTGCATCGACGAGCGGCCGTTGCCGCCCCGCGCCGGGATCGCCGCCTGCAGCGGGCGCGGATCGTCGAAGGTCGCGGTGAGCATGCATCGCTCCGCACGCCGGCCTTCGAGCGACAGGCTGACCGCCGCGCCGCAGGCGGTGCAGAAGTGCACGGTCAGCGGCCGGGGGTGGTCATCGGAGCGGTGGTCGACGCTGCCGATCGCGCCGCCGGCGAACTCGACGCTGGCGTTCGGCCACACCGGCTCGCCGTGGCCGCGGACGCGGGTCAGGCCGCGGCAGAAGCCGCAGTCGCAGCGGATCCAGTCCTGCGGGTCGCCCCGCGTGCGGAAGCGCACCGCGCCACACGGGCAGCCGCCCTCCAACAGCGTCGCCATCGTCTCGTCACCTCCAGGACCGCGGTGCGTCGCCGGGGTCGCGTCGTCGCCAATGTCGCGCAGGCGGCGGGGCGATCGCCGCGACGATCGGCACGTCGGCGGGCGTCGGTGCGGCGGCGCGCAGCGCGGCTGCCGCGCGGCCGGTCGCCTCGTGCGAGCGCATGCCCCACGACCACAGCCGCTCGGCCGGCAGCGGAAGCACCAGCAGCAGGTGCTCCAGGATCGCCAGTGACAGCAGCGAGGCGACGAGCGTCGTCGACGCGATCGCGAACGCGCTCGCACCCGGCGCGGTCGCCGCGAGCCATAGCGGGACCGAGACCAGCGTCGCCGCTGCGACCGACACCGGCAACAGCGGGTTCATCGGCGCGCGCACGAAGTAGGTCTGCAGATACTTCAGGTGCTCGGGCAGGAAGTCGGCGTTGAGGTTGCGCACGCCGAGGAACACGTTGAGCTTCGCGCTCTGGCGCATGGTCCACAGCACGAGGTAGGTCCACAGGCCGGTGTGGTTGGGCCGGTCCCAGGTCGCCATCACGACGGCGATCGCGAGGAAGACCAGCGCGAGCTCGTGGTGCGCCACCGCGTCGAACGCATAGCGCGCCCGCCGCCACCCCCGCGCGCCCTCGGGGCACGGCGTACGCCGCGATCCGGTCAGGTAGCCGAGCAGGAACGCGACCTCCTGCCACGCCCAGATCAGGATCGCGCAGGTGAAGCCGCAGTAGGCGCCCGCGACCGTCGTCTGGCCGCTGCTGTACCACATGCCCCAGATCGCGAGCGCCGCCAGCAGCGTCGTCGCGATCATCGTCCTCGGGTACGTGCGCCGCGGCAGCCCGTCGAGGTAGAGGATCGCGCCTGTGCTCGCCCACCAGACGAGCACCGTGAAGGCGAACGGAAGACCGTACTCCAGCACCGATCAGCCTCCGGCCGCGTCCGCGCTCACCACGCCGGCGCCACGCGCACCTGCTCCGGCAGCGCATTCTTCTTGACCGGCATCAGGAACAGCCGGCCGAAGGTCGCGGCGGCCGCGACCGCGCAGCCAGCACGCTTGACGAGGCCGGCGACGCCGCCGCGCTCCTTCGCGCGCTCGGCCGCCTGCGCGAGCTCGAACAGCCGCGTGAAGCCCGCGCGGAACTTCGGATTGTTCGTGTCCAGGACGAGCGGGAACACCTGCTTGGTGATCTCGGAGCAGATGTCGAACACGCGGTAGTCGAACGCGTCGGACTCGAGCCCCATCGCGCGGTGCAGCGCCGGCCGCGTGTGGTCGCGCACGTACATCGTCGCGTAGACCGCGAGCAGGAAGAAGCGGATCCACAGCAGGTTGAACCCCCGCAGCAACTTCGGGTCGGCGCGCATCATCAGCGCGAACGACTCGCCGTGGCGGAACTCGTCGTTGCACCAGCGCTCGAACCACTTGAAGATCGGGTGGAAGCGCAACTCCGGGTGGCGCTCGAGCTGCCGGTAGATGGTGATGTAGCGCGCGTAGCCGATCTTCTCGGACAGGTAGACCGTGTACATCACGTACTTCGGTTTGAAGTAGGTGTAGTGCTTGGTCGCCTTCAGGTCCGCCAGGTCCACGCCCAGCCCGAAGTCCTTCAGCGACATGTTGATGAAGTTCGCGTGACGCGACTCGTCGCGCGTCAGGTACGTCATCAGCTTCTTGATGTCCGGATTGGTGACGTTCTTGCGGATCTCGTTGTACAGCACGCAGCCGGAGTACTCCGAGGTCAGCGAGCTCACGAGGAAGTCGAGGAACTCCTGGCGCAGCTCGGGGTCGAGCGCCTGGATCTCGGCCGTGAAGTCGCCGGTGCGCTGGAAGTGGTCGTGGTTGTTGTCGCCGGCGTACTCGAGCATGTGCGCGTCCCACTCGGCGCGCATCGGCGAGACGTCGATGCGGTTCATCGCCTCGCAGTCGGTGGTGTAGAACCGCGGGCTGATCAGCGTGCGGGCCTTCGCGTGTTCCATCGCCTGCTCGGGGCTGTCGATCGGGGCGTCGAGCGCCATGGCGGTTCTCCTGGGTTCAGGGACGTTGCGGCGCTGGCGGCAGCAGGCGCGCGAAGACGGCCGCGTTGGTCGGGCCGAAGGATTCGAGGTCGATCACGCGCTTCGTGCTCGGATCGATCAGGGTGAGGCGGCCGTCGGCACGGCCGACGAGCTCGAACGGCGGCTCCTCGCCGATCCCGGAGCGCTTGCGCTCGCGGGCCATCCCGCGCAGCGTGCTGCGCAGGAAGCCGTTCTCGCCCTCGAAGGTCGCGATGCGCACGCCGTCGCGGACGTCGATGACGCCGACGCCGCCGTCGGGCAGGTCGATGAAGCGCAGTTCGCGCACCACCGCGGCGGGCGCGTCGGGCTCGCGGATGTCGACGCCGGACAGCCGCACCGCGGCGGCTCCGGCGAGCGCGATCCCGACGGCCGCGAACATCGCGATGAGCGGGCCACGCGGCATCGGCGAGGCCGCGGGCGGCGGGGACACGGACGGGGTGCGGGCGGTCATGCGCGGCTCCGTGCGTCAGTGGCCGGCGAGCGCCGTGCGGCCCTCGGGCGCGAGCCCGGTCTGCGGCGCGAGCGCCGGGCCGGCCGCGCCATCGACGCGGGCGCCGAGCGGGCGCGCCGCGCCGCCGGTGGACTGCGCCCAGGCGTCGGCGAGCAGGCGGCCGACGCGCGCCGCGTCCGGCAC
>JADCHE010000136.1 GCA_020248665.1 Burkholderiales bacterium
CGCAGGGCAGGTTCATCGACGAGCTCGTCTCCAGCGGGCAGCTGCCCGCGATCAAGCTGGCGCGCTTCGCATCGGACACCTTCGGCCTGCCGCTGATGGACCTCGCGACGATCGACGCGAACATGCTGCTCGACGAGCTGGTCGACACGAAGCTGCTGGCCGAGAGCCGCATCCTGCCGATCGCCAAGCGCGGCAACCGGCTCACCGTCCTGCTCTCGGACCCGACCGACCTCGAGTCGATCGACCGCGTCAAGTTCCGGGCGCAGGCCACGGTCGATCCGATCGTCGTCGAGCACGACAAGCTGCTGAAACTGGTCGCGCAGCTGGCCCAGTCGTTGACCGACCAGCTGGAGCCGGCGGCCGACGAATACTTCAGCGACCCCGACATGTTCGCGGCGGTCGAGGACGACGTCCGGATCTTCGACGAAGACATGCCCCTGCGGCCGGCATCCTCCACATGAACCCGCTCGTCGACGACAACCTCGGCAACGTCCGGCTCGAGGAGGCCGACGCAGGCCTCGAGCCGACCCGCTCGGTCAGGTACAGCCGAGTGGGTGTCATTTCGGATGACGGGTTCCACGCCGACGGCGAGCCTTTCCCGGCGATCCGGAGGTGCGGAGTGCCGCAGGTCGCGCGCTACCGCCATCCACCGTGGCGAAATCGGTCGCCCAGGGCATGCGCCCAGGCGAACCCGGCCCTCGACGCCGGGATCGCGGCCGTGCATGCGGACAGCGGCCGTACCCACGGCCCGCCCCGCGTACGCCGGACCTTGCGCGACGGCGGCATTCACGTCGTGCGCGGCGGGCCGGCACCGACATCGTCGGCCGGATCGACGGCTTCCAGGACCTCATTCGGCTGCATGGCGCGATCGGCTATCGCACGCCGATGCAACTTGAACGGCAGCTCACGACTGCATCAATCGGTGTATGCGGAATCGAGATAGTTCAAACCAGCAGGCGCCCGCCGAGGACACCTCGGAAGTCGACGACGCGCCCGTCGTACGGTTCCTGCAAAAGGTGCTGATGGACGCGATCACCGGCGGCGCGTCGGACATCCACTTCGAGCCCTACGAGAAGTCCTACCGGATCCGCTACCGGATCGACGGCGAGTTGCGCGAGGTCTCGAAACCGCCGCTGGCGATCAAGGAGACGCTCGCGTCGCGGATCAAGGTGATCTCGAGGCTCGACATCTCGGAAAAGCGGATCCCGCAGGACGGGCGGATGAAGCTCGTGCTGTCGCAGCAGCGCGCGATCGACTTCCGGGTCTCGACGCTGCCCACGCTGTTCGGCGAGAAGATCGTGATGCGGATCCTGGATCCGTCGTCTGCGAAGCTGGGCATCGAGGCCCTGGGCTACGACCCCGAGCAGAAGGAGCTGCTGCTCTCGGCGGTGCAGCGCCCCTACGGCATGGTCCTGGTCACCGGACCGACGGGCTCGGGCAAGACGGTGTCGCTCTACACCTGCCTGAACATCCTGAACAAGCCGGGCGTCAACATCTCGACCGCGGAGGACCCGGCCGAGATCAACCTGCCGGGCATCAACCAGGTCAACGTCAACGACAAGGCGGGGCTCACCTTCGCCGTCGCGCTGAAGTCCTTCCTGCGGCAGGACCCGGACGTGATCATGGTCGGCGAGATCCGGGACCTGGAGACCGCCGACATCTCGATCAAGGCGGCGCAGACCGGTCACATGGTGCTGTCGACGCTGCACACCAACGACGCGCCGACGACGCTGACGCGGATGATGAACATGGGCATCGCGCCATTCAACATCGCGTCGTCGGTGATCCTGATCACCGCGCAGCGCCTCGCGCGCCGGCTGTGCAGCTGCAAGGCCGAGGCAGACGTCGACAATGACGCGCTGCTGAAGGCGGGCTTCACGGAGGCGGACCTCGACGGCACCTGGCGTCCCTACCGTCCGGTCGGCTGCGAGCGCTGCAGCGGTGGCTACAAGGGCCGCGTCGGCATCTACCAGGTGATGCCGATCTCCGACGAGATCCAGCGACTGATCCTGACGGGCGGCAACGCGATGGAGATCGCCGCGCAGGCCAAGCGCGAAGGTGTCTCGGACCTGCGCGAGTCCGGGCTGCGCAAGGTGAGACAGGGACTGACCTCGATCGAGGAGGTCCTCGGCGTGACGAACGAATAAAGCGGAGCGACCGATGTCGAGCAAAGCCCTGACCAAACCGACGACCCAAGGCACGCCGATCCAGGAACACACGTTCATCTGGGAGGGCCGGGACCGCGCCGGCAAGACGGTACGCGGCGAGATGCGCGCCGGCGGCGAGGCCGTGGTCGCGTCGACTCTGCGCCGTAAGGGCATCACCATCGTCAAGATCAAGAAGCAGAGGTACAGGAAGGGCAAGAAGATCACCGATAAGGACATCACGCTGTTCACCCGCCAGCTGTCGACGATGATGAAGGCCGGCGTACCGCTGCTTCAGGCCTTCGACATCGTGGCGAAGGGCACCGACAACATGTCGGTGGCCAAGCTCTTCATGGACATCAAGGGCGACGTCGAGACCGGCACCGCGCTGTCTCAGGCGTTCCGCAAGTACCCGCTGTACTTCGACCCCCTGTTCTGCAACCTGGTGGGCGCCGGCGAGCAGGCCGGTATCCTGGACGACCTGCTGGACCGGCTGGCCGTCTACAAGGAGAAGATGCTCGCCATCAAGGGCAAGATCAAGTCGGCCCTCTTCTACCCGGCCGCGGTGGTCGCGGTCGCGGCGATCGTGGTCGTGGTGATCATGCTGTTCGTGATCCCGGCGTTCAAGGGCGTGTTCTCGAGCTTCGGCGCCGACCTGCCCGCCCCGACGCTGATGGTCATGGCGATGTCGGACTTCTTCGTCGCCTACTGGTACCTGCTGTTCGGCGTGGTCGGCGGCGCGTTCTACTTCCTGATGCAGGCCTGGAAGCGAAGTCCCCAGGTGCAGATCGCGATGGACCGGCTGCTGCTGAAGGCGCCGGTGTTCGGCGACGTGGTCCGCAAGGCGACGATCGCGCGCTGGTTGCGCACGCTGTCGACGATGTTCGCCGCCGGCGTGCCGCTGGTCGAGGCGCTCGACTCGGTCGGCGGCGCCTCGGGCAACCACGTCTACCTCGAGGCGACCAAGAAGATCCAGCAGGAGGTCGCGACCGGCACGAGCCTCACCGTGGCGATGCAGAACGCCAAGGTCTTCCCGAACATGGTGCTGCAGATGTCGGCGATCGGCGAGGAGTCGGGCTCGCTCGACGCGATGCTCGGCAAGTCGGCCGACATCTACGAGCGCGAGGTCGACGAGGCGGTCGAGAGCCTCTCCTCGCTGCTCGAGCCGATGATCATGGTGTTCCTCGGCACGATCATCGGCGGGCTGGTGGTGGCGATGTACCTGCCGATCTTCAAGCTGGGGCAGGTGGTCTGACGACACACGTCCACTGGAGCGCGCGCACCGCCCGTCGCGAACGTCCCGGCGGGACGGGTGCGGCGCGGCTCAGGTCCGCATCGTCAGCAGCGCTGCGAAGTACAGCAGGTACGTACCGACGAACATCCCGCCCTCCACCCGGCTGACCCGGCGCTCGCTTCGGAAGACGGGCAGGCACACGATCGCGACGAGCGCCGCGAGCGGCAGGTCGATCCACAGGATGTCGCGGCTCACGTCGAGTCCGCCCGGCGCGGCCACGCAGGTCAGGCCGAGGATGACCAGCACGTTGAAGATGCTGCTGCCGAGCAGGTTCCCGATCGCGACGTCGCGGTCGTCGCGGATCGTCGCGACAAGCGTCGTCGCGAGCTCCGGCGCCGAGGTGCCGACCGCGACGATCGTCAGCCCGATCAGCGCGTCGGACACGCCGTACAGGCGCGCGATCGTCGAGGCGCTCGACACCAGCAGCTCGGCCCCGAGCACCGTCAGTGTCATCCCGGCGACGAGCAGCACGCCGTTCCATGCACCGATGCCTGCCGGCGTGGCCGGCAGACCGAGGCCCGGTCGCGGCATCGAGACGGCGGCGCCGTACTCCTCGGCGAACTCGCGGCGCATCGCCGTGCTCTCGAGCCGGCTCAACCAGACAAGCGCCACGGTGTAGACCGCGGCGACGGCGAGCATCACCGCACCTTCCGCACGCGCGAGCAGGCCGTCGGCGGACATCGCGATCAGCCCGAGGGCGGTGAGGATCATCACCGGCACGTCGAGCCGGATGCTGAGCAGCCGCATCGGGAGCGGCCGGATCAGCGCGCTCGCGCCGAGGATCACGAGGATGTTGAAGAGGTTCGTGCCCGCGATGTTGCCGACCGCGAGCGCGTCGCGACCCTCGTTGACCGCCGCGATGCCGACCGCGAGCTCCGGGGTACTGGTTCCCACCGACACGATCGTCAGCCCGATGACGATCGGCGGGATCCGCAGCAGTCCCGCGATGCGCGCGGCGCCGCGCAGCACCATCTCGGCGCCCAGCACCAGGACCACCAGCCCGCCGAGGAAGACGAGCGCAGGGTGCAGCGTCATGCGCCGATCGGCTCGTGCGGCCGCCGATCGTCGACCACGACGAGCACGTCAGCGTGCGACTCGGCGAGCACCCGCTTGGTGACGCTGCCCAGCAGCAGCTCCTCGGTGACGTGGGTGCCGTGCTTGCCCATCACTACCAGGTCGCACGCGTCGTGCCGCAGCATGCTCTCGAGCGGGACGTCGAACGCGTGCAGCAGCACCCGCTCGGTTCGCGGCAGCGCGTGCAGGAGGAACCGCAGCGCCGCCTCGGAGCCCGGGGAGAAGTCCACCGGGATCAGCGCGTGCCGGTACGGTCCTCGCGTCGGCGCCTTGACGACCAGCACCGGTCGTCGGCTCTTGCGCAGCAGCGTGGAGCTCGTCGAGCCCAGCAGCACGCGCTGCAGGAACCCGTGTCCGTGCGCGCCGACGACGACGAGCGCCGCGTCGAGCGACTCGGCACTGGCGGGCACCGCGTCGGTCGCGAAGCCCCGCTCGACGCGCACGTCGACGCGGACGCCGCGGTGGCGGTCGGAGGCCGCGACGAGCCGCTCGAGCGCCGCGCGCTGGCGCTCGACGGCACGCGCCGACACCATCTCGGCCTGCTCGCCCAGCAGCTCGCGCCACGCGCCCTCGAGGTCCATCCCCATCGCGTGCAGCACGGTGCAGGCGGCGCCGCTCTCGCGGGCGAGCTCGAAGGCGCGATCGACGGCGCGCAGGGACGGCCCGGACAGGTCCGTGGCCACCAGCAGTCTCGACGAGGGACCCATGCGTTCCGCCTCCATGGTGGGCACTCGTCCGCGGGGCGCGCCGCGGACGAGGCGTGTCGCTACATGCGAAGGATCCCGAGCCGGCGCCACACCGCCTTCTCGAGGTCGACCGCCACGAAGGTCGCCGCGCCGAGCGCGGCGATCAGCAGCCAGGCCTGCGCGTCGAGCGCGACCGTCTGGAACAGCGCCTGCATCGGCGGCGCGTAGGTGAACGATGCCTGCACGGCGACGAGCGCGAGCGACACCCTGATCGCGACGGGATTGCCGGTCAGCGTCTCGGTGCGAAGCGCCGACGCGGTGAAGTGCCGGGCCTGGAACAGGTAGACCAGCTCGTGCATCACCAGCATGTTGACCGCGGCGGTGCGCGCCGCCTCGATGCGGCCGGTGCGCGCGAGCTCCCACTCGAACACCAGGAACGTGGTGACGACCATCAGCAGCGCGACGTACAGGATCCGGATCGCGAGCGCCCGGGTGATCAGCGGCTCGCCGGTCGGCCGCGGCGCGAACCCCATCACGCCGGGCTCGGCCGGCTCGAACGCGAGCGCCAGGCCGAGCGTCACGGCGGTCACGGTGTTGACCCACAGGATCTGCCCGGGCGTCACCGGCAGCGCGATCCCGGCCAGGACCGCGATCAGGATCACGCCCGCCTCGCCGCAGTTCGTGGGCAGCATGAACAGCAGCGATTTCTTGATGTTGTCGAAGACGATCCGGCCTTCGCGCACCGCGCGCGCGATCGTCGCGAAATTGTCGTCGGTCAGCACGAGATCGGACGCCTCGCGCGCCGCGTCGGTGCCCTTGTTTCCCATCGCCACGCCGATGTCGGCGGCCTTCAGCGCGGGCGCGTCGTTGACGCCGTCGCCGGTCATCGCGACCAGGTGGCCCTCGGCCTGCAGCGCGGCCACCAGCCGCAGCTTGTGTTCGGGGCTGGCGCGCGCGAACACGTCGGTCTCCAGGGCACGCTGGCGCAGCGCCGCGTCGTCGAGCGCCTCGATCGCGTCGCCGGTCAGCGTTTGCTCGGCCGCGAGGCCCAGGCGGCGGCCGATCGCCGCGGCGGTCGCCGCGTGGTCGCCCGTGATCATCTTCACGCGGATGCCGGCGCGCCGGCACTCGGCGATCGCCTCGACCGCCTCGTCGCGCGGCGGGTCGATGATGCCGACGAGCCCCAGCAGCTCGAAGCGCGGCACGATGTCGCGCTCGTCGAGCTGCGCAGTGCCGGGTGGCACCTCGCGGCGCGCGAGCGCGAGCACGCGCTCGCCGGCGCCCGCGGCGCGTTCGATGCACGCGTGCCAGTACGCCGCATCCAGGGGGCCGTCGAGGCCGTGCTGGCGCTCGCACAGCGACAGCACCCGCTCGGGCGCGCCCTTGAGCAGCACGAAGCGCCTGCCGGCGTGGTCGTGGTGCAGCGTGGCCATGTAGCGCCGGTCGGACTCGAACGGCACTTCGTCCACCCTCGGGAAGCACCGCGTGGTGTCCACCGGATCGAGGCCGGCCTTGTGCGCCAGGGCGAGCAGCGCCCCCTCGGTCGGATCGCCCGTCAGCTGCCAGCCGCCGGCTTCGTCCGCCGCGATCCGCGCGTCGTTGCACAGCATCGCGCACAGCGCGATCGCGCCCACCCCGTCGTCGCCCTGTGGATCGACGTGGCGGTCGTCCTCGTGGAAACCGCCCTCCGGCGCGTATCCGGTGCCGGTCACGCGCAACTCGCGAGAGGGAAGGAACACCCGCACCGCGGTCATCTCGTTGCGCGTCAGCGTGCCGGTCTTGTCCGAGCAGATGACCGTCACCGAGCCCAGCGTCTCGACCGCCGGCAGCCGTCGCACCACCGCACGCTTGCGCGCCATCGTCCGGGTGCCGATCGCCAGCACGATCGTGACGATCGCGGGCAGCCCCTCGGGGATCGCGGCGACCGCCAGCCCGACCACCGCGAGGAACGCGTCGAGCGTCGGCATCCCCGCGACGTGGCGACCGTAGAGGAAGGTCAGCACGCCGACGACGACGATCACGAGCGTCGCCTGCCGCGCGAACTGGTCGAGCCGGCGCACCAGCGGCGTCGCGAGCGTGCGGACCTCGCCGACCATCGTGCCGATGCGCCCGATCTCCGTGGAGGAGCCCGTCGCCGCGACGAGGCCCTGCCCCTGGCCGAACGCGACCAGCGTGCCGGAGTAGGCCATGCACGACCTGTCCCCGACCGCCGCGCCCGCCTCCACGGCATCGCAGCGCTTCTCCACCGGGACCGATTCGCCGGTGAGCGCCGATTCGACGACGCGCAGGTTGCGCACGCGCAGCAGGCGCAGGTCGGCGGGCACCTTGTCGCCCGGCTCGAGCAACACCACGTCGCCGGGCACCAGCTCGGCGGCATCGACCTGCCGGCGCTCGCCGTCGCGCAGCACGGTCGCGTGCGCGGCGAGCATGTCGCGCACGGCGTCGAGCGCCTGCTCGGCCTTGCCCTCCTGGACGAATCCGATGATCGCGTTGACGACGACGACGAGCAGGATCACCGCCGAGTCGACGTAGTCTCCGAGCGCGAGCGTGATCGCGCCGGTCGCGAGCAGCAGGTAGATCAGCGGGTTGTGGACCTGTCCGAGCAGGCGCATCCACGCGGGCCGGTGCGACGCGCGCGGCAGGCGGTTCTCGCCGTGCGCTGCCCGCCGCGCCTCGACATGCGCGGCGTCGAGCCCGATCGCGGGATCGACCCCGGCCCGGCGCGCGGCCTCGCCGGTCGACAGCCCGTGCCACGGCAAGGAAGGATCGCCAGCGCCCGGCGCGGGCCGAGGCGGCTGCGACGTCGCGATCATCGATGCGGCCTCGCCGCGCAGTCCCGGTCCTCGCCCATCGCGCGTGTCCTGTCGAGAGTCGGAGGCGTGCGCCGCGGACCCGCCGCCGCGCCCGGCGACGGACTCCGCACGACCCTGCCGCACCCTGGCCGCCGCGTCGCGCACGTGATCCTCACGATAAAATCACGTTCCGACGTCCGGCCGACGCGCGGCCCGCATCGACGTTTGCGCGGGATCAAGGGAGCCGCTCGCCGGCGGCCCGGTGCAGGGCGGATCGCCCTGTGGCGCGCTGATCGGGCGCCCGCCTCGCGCGGACCTCGCCCCTCAGGCCGGACGCAGGTGCGTGCCGCGCGCCCGCGTCAGCGGTCGTGCCGCCTCATCCAGCGGAACGCCAGCGGCACGAACCACGGATCGCCCCGGTAGAACGGAGCCGTCCTGAACGGACGATCGAAGGCGCTGTCGCCGCCAGGCCGGACGAGCACGCGCGAGGCGAGCTTGCGGCCGAACAGCGTGCCCATCGGCACGCCCACGAAGCAGTAGCCGCCCGCGTAGTGGATGCCGTCGTGCACGCCGATCCGCGGCTCGAAGTCGAAGGTACCGGCGCACCGACCGGTCCAGACGTGCGACACCTCGAGCTCGCCGAGGTCCGGGAAGATCCGCAGCATGCGCGCGCGCAGTCGCCGCGCGATCGAGCGCAGGTCCTCGTTCCGCCCGCCGGTGAGCCCGCCGAACTGCAGGCGCGACGGATCGTCCGGCACCCGCCGGAACCAGTCGACGTCGAAGTTCCAGTCGATGAAGGTGCGATCGCCCGGCAGCAGCGCGGCGAGGCGTGCCTCGCCGAGCGGCGCCGACACCGCCTGGTACGCGTCGAACGGGATCACGCGTCGCTGCAGCCAGCGCCACGCCGGGCCCGAGTAGCCGTTGGTCGCGACGATCGCGTCGCGCGCGAGCAGGCGCCGGCCGTCGCGCAGCTGCAGCGCGATCCCGTCGCCGTCGCGGACCAGCGCGCTCACCTCGCAGCCGCCGCACACGGCCGCGCCGGCCCGGCGCGCGGCCTCGAGCAGCCCGCGGTGGTAGAGCCCGGGATGCAGCCCCGCATGGTCGTCGATCCGCACGCCGCCGTGGTAGTGGTCGGTGGCGAGCTCGGCGCGCTGCTCGGTCCGGCTCAGCACCGTGTGGACCTCGCCCGCGTGCCGCTCGCGCAGCGCGTACTCGTGCCGCAGGGCATCGAGCATCGCCGGCGTCGTCGCGAGCAGCAGGCGCCCCTGCCGGCGGTAGTGGCAGTCGATGCCGAGGCGCTCGACGGTGTCGGCCACCGCTTCCGACGCCTCGCGCAGCTCGCGGTAGACACGCACCGCGCGGTCGAGGCCGTCGCGTGCGGCGATCTCGCCGATGCCGTGCTTCAGCGAGCGACCGACGTACCCGGCGTTGCGGGTGCTCGCGCCCAGCCCCGGCGGATCGCGGTCGAGCACGACGACGTGCCGCCCGGCCCGTGCGAGCTCGATCGCCGCGACCAGTCCGGTGATGCCCGCGCCGACGATCGCCACGTCGGCCCGCCCGGGCGGCGGCGGCCCCGCGTCGGCCGACGGCGGCGCGGCGCGCCACCACCACGGCTCGAGCGAGGGCGGCGCTTCGCCGACGATCTCGGTCGCAGGCACGGCTCAGCTCCCGCCGGCCCGCCCCGCCCGGTCGACCTTCAGCCAGCGGAACAGCTCCTCCATCCGCGCGGCCACCAGCGCCTCGCCGTCGCGACGGGACCAGTCGTGCACGCCGCGCCCGGTGCCGAGGCCGTCGCAGCCCTGCGCGACGAGGTCGGCGACCGCCGCGGCCGGCTCGGCGCCGGTGTCGAGGTGCGGCAGCAGCGACCGGGCGAAGTGGTACATCGTGCGCAGGCCTCCGACGTCGGCCGACTCGAGCGGCCCGGTGATGCCCACCCGCCGGCCGAAGCTGTTGCGCACGACCGTGTCGATCGCCTCGGCGCTGGCCGCGCCGGACGCCCACAGCGCCCATGCCTCGCGCAGCATCGCGAACTGCAGCCGGTTGCCGATGAAGCCCGGGATCTCCTTCTCGATGAGCGCGGGCTCCTTGCCGGCGGCCTTCAACGCGGCGCAGGTCCACGCGACGACGCCGGGATCGGTGGCCGGCCCCGCGCAGACCTCCACCAGCGGGATCAGCTGCGGCGGGTACCAGAAGTGCGTCGCGATGACCCGCTCCGGACGAGCGACCCGCTCGACCAGCGCGCTCGCCGGCTGCCCGCTCGACGAGCCGAGCACGGTCGGGGGCGGGCAGATCGCGTCGAGGCGCCCGAACAGCTCGCGCTTGAGCCCGAGGTCCTCGGTGACCGCCTCGATCACCAGCTGCGCCTGCGCCGCGTCCTCGAGCCGGACCGAGGTGCGCACCCGGGCGAGGATCCGCGGCGCGTCGGCCTCGTCGACGAGGCCGTGCCGCACGAAGTCCCGCAGGCTCGCGGCGATCCGCTCGGCCGCGCGCGCGAGGGACGCCGGGTCCCGGCCGATCATCACCACCGAGCGCCCCGCCGCCGCGAACACCTGCGCGACGCCGTGGCCGATGATGCCGTTGCCGATGACGGCGACGGTCTGCAGCGTGCTGGGCTCCATCGTCTCCTCCGGGGACTCCGTGCGGACAACGATACCAGCGCCCGTCGCGTCCGTGCGGCGGCCCGGGCGCCCCGGTCCCGGCCGTCGCGCCCCTTCAGGGCGTGATCGCCACCTTCAGCACGCCGTCGCGCTGGTGCGAGAACAGGTCGTACGCCTGCTCGATGTCGTCGAGCCGGAAGCGGTGCGTGACCATCGGCCCGAGGTCCAGCCGTCCCGCCTGGATCACCGCCATCAGCCGCCGCATCCGCTCCTTGCCGCCGGGGCACAGCGTGGTCACGATCCGGTGGTCGCCGAGCCCGGCGGCGAACGCGCCGAGCGGGATCCTGAGGTCCGTCGAGTAGACGCCGAGGCTCGACAGCGTGCCGCCCGGCCTGAGCACGCGCAGGCAGGCCTCGAAGGTGTCCTGGATGCCCAGCGCCTCGATCGCGACGTCCACGCCGCGGCCGTTCGTGAAGCGCATGATCGCCTCCACCGGATCCTCGCGGCTCGAGTCGACGACGACGTCGGCGCCCATGCGGCGCGCGATCTCCAGGCGTCCGGCGATGCGGTCGACACCGATGACCGTGGTCGCGCCGCTCAGCTTGGCGCCCGCGGTCGCGCACAGGCCGATCGGTCCCTGCGCGAACACCGCGACCGTGTCGCCGATTCGGATGCCGCCGCTCTCGGCGCCGCCGAAGCCGGTCGACATGATGTCGGGGCACATCAGCACCTGCTCGTCGGCGAGCCCGTCGGGCACGAGCGCCAGGTTGGTCATCGCGTCGGGCACGAGCACGTACTCGGCCTGGCAGCCGTCGATGGTGTTGCCGAAGCGCCAGCCGCCCAGCGGCTTCCAGCCGTGCGCGGTGCCCGCGCCGTCCTGCGCGCCGCAGCCGCACTGGCAGGCGTTGCTCCAGCCGCTGGGCGTGATCGCGCCGGCGATCACGCGCTGGCCCTCGCGGTAGCCGCGCACCGACGAGCCGAGCTTCTCGATGACGCCCACCGGCTCGTGCCCCACCGTCAGGCCCCGGGCCACCGGGTACTCGCCCTTGAGGATGTGCACGTCGGTCCCGCAGATCGTGGTGGTCGTCACGCGCACCAGCGCGTCCAGCGGGCCCACGTCGGGGATCGGCTTCTCGTCGAGCACGATGCGGCCGGGTTCGACGAACACGGCTGCCTTCATCCTGGCCATGGTGCGCTCCTGCCCTGGGTGTCGCGGACGGCTCCAATGGTCGGGCGGAATCGCGATCGGCGGTTGACGCGCGTCAAGGCTCCGCGCCGGACGCGTCGACGACCCGTGAGCCGTCGTCGTCCCCGGCCTGCAGCTCGACCTCGCGCGAGAACACCGCCTCGGCGTTGCGCGCGACGCGCATCGTCTCGCGGCGCGCGCGGCGAGCGAACGCGTGCGGGCGGCCGGGTCCTGTGCAGGCGGCTCGGTGCTTGACGGCACGCGGGCGACGACGTCGAGGATCGCGGCGGCGAGGGCGGCCGTCGCGGGCGATCTGGGGCTTCGGTGTGCGGTGTCCATGCGAGCCCTCCGGCAACGCTCGTACCCGGCTCGGCGGCGGGCGCTCCGATCGTCGCATGGGCTCGCCGGGCGCGGGTGGGGCCGCAGTGCA
>JADCHE010000137.1 GCA_020248665.1 Burkholderiales bacterium
GCCGGCGCCTCCGGTGAGCAGCACCAGCCCGTCGGCTCCGGCCGCCGCCGCGCGGCGCGCGTGGCGCACGGTCGCGACGTCGGCGAGCACGACGCCGCCGTAGTCGTGCACCGGGCCGATCACCGGGTCCGGCGCGCCCACCGACGCGATCACCACCGGCACGCGGTGGCGGACCACGGCCCGCAGGTCCTCGTCGCGACGCGCGTTCGACGGGTGCAGAATCAGGTTCGCGGCGGGCACGCCCGGCGCGTCGGCCGTCTCGCGCGCGATCCGGTCGAGCCACGCCTCGAGGTCGGCGGGCGTGCGGGCGTTCAGCGTCGGGAACGCGCCGGCGGCCCCGGCGCGCGCGGCGGCGATCACCAGGTCGGGCCCCGACACGCGGAACATCGGGGCCGCCACCAGCGGCACCTTCAGGCGGGAGAGCAGCGGATGCACGGCGAGCGGGTCAGGTTGGAACGGGACGGCCAGCATATCGCGGTCGTGACGATGGTCAACGATGCAGGCGGCTGCCTCGACGAGGCGAGCGAGCGCGAGCTGGAGGCCGCGCTGGACGCGATCGACACGGACCCCGCGGTCCGCGCGGTCGTCGTGACCGGCACGGGGCAGGGCGTGTTCGTGCGGCACTACGACGTGGGGACGCTCGAGGCTCGCGCGCGGAAGATGGCGGCGCGCGGCCTCGCGTTCTCGCTCGATCGGCCGGTGCCCGAGTCGGCCTACCTGCGCTGCCTGCGGCGCATCGAGCAGAACCCGCGGCCCTTCGTCGCGGCGATCGACGGCGTCGCGATGGGCGGTGGCTTCGAGCTGGCACTCGCGTGCGACCTGCGGCTCGCGCAGGCCGGCGACTATCCGATCGGCCTGCCCGAGGTGAACATCGGCCTGCTGCCCGGCGCGGGCGGCACGCAGCGGCTCACGCGCCTCGTCGGCCCCGGCGTCGCGATGCGCTCGCTGCTGCTCGGGCGCACCTGGACGCCCGCGCGTGCGGCCGCGCTCGGGCTCGTCGACGAGGTCGTCGACGCTCCGGTGAGGCCGGCCGCGCTCGCGCTCGCGCATCGGCTCGCCGCGCTGCCGCCGCGCGCGGTCGGGCACGTGAAGCGGCTGGTGCGGATGGCCGCGTCGCAGGGCCTCGCCGACGGGCTCGCCGCGGAACGCACGCTGTTCTGCGACCTGATGGTCGACGACGCGTCGATCGCGCTGATGGCCGAGATGAACGCCGGCCGCCTGCCGATCACCGGGCGAGGGTAGGCGGCGTCTCGCCGCGCGGCCACAGCATCCACATCCGGCCGCGCGCGCGCATCTCGCCCGCGGCGCGCTCGGCCTCGGCGCCGAAGCCCCAGAAGAAGTCGGCGCGGATGTTGCCCGAGATCGCGCCACCGGTGTCCTGCGCGGCCATCGCGCGCCGGATCGGACGACCGTCGACCGGGTGGGTGGTGTCGAGCCACACCAGCGTCGCGAGCGGCACCACCGAGCGGTCGACGGCGAGCGAGCGCAGCGGCGTGAGTGGCACGCCGAGCGATCCGGGCGGGCCGGGTTCGGGCTCGCCGGGCGGTGCCGGCGGCGGGGCGGGCAGCTCGCGGAAGAACACCACGCTCGGGTTGGTGCGCATCACCTCGGGTGCCTGCGCGGGGTGCTCGCGCAGCCAGCGACGGATCGCCGGCGCGGTCACCTCCTCGGGCTTCAACGCGCCCCGGTCGATCAGGCTGCGCCCGATCGCGCGATAGGGGTGGCCGTTCTGGTCGTCGTAGCCCACGCGCAGGATCGTGCCGTCGCGCAACCGCACGCGGCCCGAGCCCTGGATCTCGAGGAAGAACGCGTCGACCGGATCGTCGACCCAGGCGAGCTCGTTGCCGGCGAGCGGGCGCGCGGTCTCGATCTCGGCGCGGTTGTGGTACGGCACGACGCGCGTGCCCTGCACGCGGCCGCGCAGGCGCAGCCCTGCGAGTCTCGGCTCGACGCCGGCGAGATCGATCGTCAGCAGGTCGGCGGGCCGCGCGTAGAGCGGCGCCTGCGACGCCGACTCGCGCGTGCGGCTGCCGGTCATCAGCGGCTCGTAGTAGCCGGTGACGAGGCCCTCGGTGCCGCCCTTGGCGTCGCGCAGCGGCCAGGCCTCGAAGCGCGTCGCGAGCCAGCCGCGCAGTGCATCGCGCATCGGCATCGCGTCGGGCGCGGGCCGCCGCAGCGCCGCGAATTCCGCGCACAAGACGGGCCAGGGTGCCGGCGGCGCGCGCATCGTGCACTGGCGCACGATCGCGGCGCCCAGGCCGTCGAGCGGGTCCGCGGCCCATCCGGGCAGCGAGGCGGGCTCGACGGGCCGAGGCGGCGGCGGCCCGGCGGCGGGCGGCGCCGCGGGTGCCGGCGCGCGCTCGTCCCCGGACGGCGTCGCACAACCGGCGAGGACCGCGATCGCGCAGGCTATGATCGCCGCCCGCACCGATGGGGAACGCGTCATGTGGGTGATCTATCTCGAGGCCGGCGCCGCGGTCACGATGGTGCTGCTGATCGTCTGGTGGACGATGCGCGGCAAGAAGTAGCGCGCGCCGCCGTCAGTGCAGCGTGCGCGGCATCGCGAGCTCGAACGTCTCGATCTGCGCGTCGAAGCGCGTGCCGTCCTCGGCGACGAAGAAGTAGCTGCCGTGCATCTTCCCGGTGGGCGTGTCGATCTGGCTGCCGCTGGTGTACTCGAACGACTGGCCGGGCCGCAGCAGCGGCTGGTGCCCGACGACGCCGAGTCCCTTGACCTCCTTGATGCGGCCGTTGCCGTCCTCGATCAACCAGTGTCGGCTGACCAGCTGCGACGGCACGTCGCCCGCATTGGTGATCGTCATCGTGTACGCGAACGCGTAGACGCCCTGGTCCGGGTTCGACTGCTCCGGAAGGTAGCGGCTCTGCGCGGCGATCCGCACGGCATATCTCTTCTCGCTGGCCACGATGTGCTCTCCCCGTACAATCGGATTCTAGTGAATCGGATCCCGCCGATGGACAAGACCCTGCGCATCGCTCCGAGCATCCTGTCGGCAGACTTCGCGCGACTCGGCGAGGAGGTGCACGCCCTGGAGGCGGGCGGCGCCGACCTCGTCCACGTCGACGTGATGGACAACCACTACGTGCCCAACCTCACCATCGGCCCGATGGTGTGCAGGGCGATCCGCCCGCACGTGACGATCCCGATCGACGTGCACCTGATGGTCGAGCCGGTCGACGCGCTCGCGCAGGAGTTCGCGAAGGCGGGCGCCGACCTGATCACGTTCCACCCCGAGGCTTCGCGCCACGTCGACCGCACGCTGCAGGCGATCCGCGACGCGGGCTGCAGGGCCGGGCTGGTGCTGAACCCGGCCACGCCGGTCGGCTGGCTCGACCACGTGATGGGCCGCCTCGACATGGTGCTCCTGATGTCCGTCAATCCGGGCTTCGGCGGGCAGGGCTTCATCGATACGGCGCTGCCGAAGCTGCGAGAGGTGCGCCGGCGCATCGACGCGCACGTCGCGGCCGGCGGGCAGCCGATCTGGCTCGAGATCGACGGCGGCGTGAAGGTCGACAACATCGGCACGATCGCGGCCGCGGGCGCCGACACCTTCGTCGCCGGCTCGGCGGTGTTCGGTGCGCCCGATCCGGACGGCGGCTACCGCGGCGTCATCGAGCGGCTGCGCGGCGCGGCGGCGCGGGGCAAGGGCTGGTGAGCGTTGCGCCGTCGAGGCTGCGCGCGCGCGCGGTCGTCATCGACCTCGACGGCACGCTGCTCGATACCGTCGCCGACCTCGCCGCGGCGGTCAACCTGATGCTCGCCGAGCTTGGCCGCGACACGCTGTCCGAGCCGGTGGTCGCGTCCTACGTCGGCAAGGGCGCCGACGTGCTGGTGCACCGCGCGCTCGGCGGCGGGCTCGACGCGCGCGTCGACGCGGCGCTGCACGCGCGCGGCGCGGCGGCGTTCGCGCGGCACTACACGGTCGAGAACGGCCGCCACGCGCGGCCCTACGACGGCGTGCGCGGGGGCCTCGACGCGATGCGTGCGATGGGGCTTCGGCTCGCGTGCGTGACCAACAAGCCGCAGGTCTTCGCCGACCCGCTGCTCGAGCGCTGCGGGATGCGCGCCGACTTCGAGCTGGTGCTGGGCGGCGACGCGCTGCCGCGCAAGAAGCCCGACCCGATGCCGATGCTGCACGCCGCGGGCGCGCTCGGCGCCGCGCCGCACGAGGTGGTCGCGATCGGCGACTCGGTCAACGACGCGCTCGCCGCGCGAGCTGCCGGCATGGCGGTGCTCGCCGTGCCCTACGGCTACAACGAGGGCCGCGACGTCCGGTCGCTGGACACGGATGGTATAGTCGGCTCGCTGCTGGAGGCTGCCGCTCGGATCGACCCGATCCGCTGAGCAGGGTGCCCCGCGGCCACGGAGCCCCGCGCGCACCATGCGTTGCCCGAACGAGTTCGTCTTCGTCAGGACCTGGCGGTCCTGCCTGTGGCGGCGCCGGACCTGATCCCGCGCCGCCCCGGTCGCGCGCCGCGCGCGCCGGACGAATCGTCGTTCCATCGCCCGTCCGTCGCCACGCCGCGGGCCGACCCGTGAGGGATGCATGACCGAGATCGAATTCCGGGCGCTCGCCGCCCAGGGCTACAACCGGATCCCGCTGCTCGCCGAGTGCCTCGCAGACCTCGACACGCCGCTGTCTCTGTACGTGAAGCTGATCGACCGCACGAAGCGTGCGAACAGCTTCCTGCTCGAGTCGGTCGTCGGCGGCGAGCGCTTCGGGCGCTACTCGTTCATCGGCCTGCCGGCGCGCACGCTGCTGCGCGCGCGCGGCGATGCGATCGAGGTGCTTCGCGACGGCGAGGTCGTGGAGACCGCGTCCGGGGATCCGCTCGAGTTCGTGCGCGCCTACCACGCGCGCTTCAAGGTGGCGCTGCGGCCCGGGCTGCCGCGGTTCCCGGGCGGCCTCGCCGGCTATTTCGCCTACGACGTCGTGCGCTGGATCGAGCCGCGGCTCGGGGCTTCGACCAAGCCCGATCCCATCGGCACGCCCGACGTGCTCATGCTGCTCGTCGACGAGCTCGCGATCGTCGACAACCTGCGCGGCAAGCTCTACCTGCTCGTCTACGCCGACCCGTCGCAGCCCGACGCGTACTCGCGCGCGAAGCGCCGGCTGCGCGAGCTGCAGGCGCGCCTCGCCCAGCCCGCGGTCGAGCCCGAGGACGCGGCGCTGCCCGAAGGCGAGATCCGCCGCGGGTTCGCGCGCGCCGACTACCTCGCGGCCGTCGCGAAGGCGAAGGACTACATCGTCGCCGGCGACGTGATGCAGGTGCAGGTCGGCCAGTGCCTGCGCAAGCCCTACGCGCACGCGCCGCTGTCGCTGTACCGCGCGCTGCGCTCGATCAACCCGTCGCCGTACATGTACTACTACGACTTCGGCGGCTTCCAGGTGATCGGCGCGTCGCCCGAGATCCTCGTGCGGCAGGAGTCGGTCGAGGCGGCCGACGCGCAGGGCCGCGTGGTGCCGCAGGGCACGAAGGTGACGATCCGGCCGATCGCGGGCACCCGCAGGCGCGGCCTCACGCCGGCGCAGGATGACGCGCTCGCCGCCGAGCTGCTCGCCGACCCGAAGGAGCGCGCCGAGCACCTGATGCTGATCGACCTCGCGCGAAACGACATCGGCCGCATCGCGCAGGTCGGTACGGTCAAGGTCACCGACCGCATGGTCATCGAGAAGTACTCGCACGTGCAGCACATCGTCTCGAACGTCGAGGGGATGCTGGTGCCCGGACTCGACGCGATCGACGTGCTGCGCGCGACCTTCCCCGCGGGCACGCTCACCGGCGCGCCGAAGGTCCGTGCGATGGAGATCATCGACGAGCTCGAGCCGGTCAAGCGCGGCATCTACGGCGGCGCCTGCGGCTACCTGTCGTGGTCCGGCGAGATGGACGTCGCGATCGCGATCCGCACCGGCGTGCTGAAGGACGGCGTGCTCAACGTGCAGGCCGCGGCCGGCGTGGTCTACGACTCGGTGCCCGAGGCGGAGTTCCAGGAGACCGAGGTCAAGGCGCGCGCGGTACTGCGCGCGGCGGAACTCGTCGAGGAAGGCTTCACGCGCGAGCTGTGAGCCCTCCCGACACGGGGCGGCAGGTGTCCGCGGGACGGCGGCACCGTGTTCCGGTCCCCCCGGCGGAGGGCCTCACTCGAACCGGGCGGCGACCCGGTCGAGCGCCTTGCCCAGCCCGTCCCACGCCTTCTCGGTGCCCGCCTTCATGTCCTGCCACGCATCCTCGCCGCGCCGGCCCAGTTCCGAGAGCGACTCGGCCGCCGCGCGGCGCTGCCGCCGCAGGCCCTCCAGCTCGTTCTCGTAGTCGATCCTGGCTTCGGCGCTCGAGCGCTTCGCGCGGGCGGCGAAGGAGTCGAGTCGTGCATCCCATTCGGCGAGCTGTGCCTCCAGCTTCTGCCGATAGGCGTCCTTGGTTGCCATGACGCTCACTCCCTCTCTGGTTTCGAATGTGCGGGTCGCGACGCTACACACGCCGTCCCTGGACCACCCGCAGCAGGACGACCACGATCGCGATGACGAGCAGCAGGTGGATGAGTCCTCCCATGGTGTAGGAGCTCACCAGCCCGAGCATCCAGAGCACGATGAGAATGACTGCGATGGTTTCGAGCATGGCGGACCCCTTTCGCGACGGTGTGGTGTGTCCACACGCTATCGCATCCAAGGTTCGCCGGATTACGCTACGTCAACCTGCGCATCGTCGGGGCAATCGTCCTACAGGACGACGCCACGCCGCGGGGATCAGCGCGGCCGGCCGAGCACCATCGCCCAGTAGGTGCGGTAGGTGTTCGACGAGGTGCCCTGCACGAGCACGACGCCGACGTCGACGTAGTTGCCGTTCATCACGTTGATGCAGTGCCCGGGGCTGTCGATCCAGCCCTGCAGCACCGCCGCGAAGTCGCTGTAGCCGGCCGCGAGGTTCTCGCCGACCGACTGCCACGTGTAGCCGGTCGTGGTGAGCCGGTCGCCGACACTCGAGCCGTTCGCGCCGGTGTGCGTGAAGAGGTTGTTCTGCTGCAGGTACTGCGCCTGCGTGAGCGCGGCCTGCTCGGTCTGTGCCTGCCACCTGAGCGGGCCCGCGGCCGGGAAGGCCGTGCCGCCGCAGGAGCGCGGCACCGCGCGCGCGGCGTTGAGCGCCTCGACGACGCGATCGGGGAAGGTCTTCTCCGACGTCGGCGTCGCGGCGGGGCCGGTCGGCGTGTTCGTCGAGGTCGCCGGCGTCGTGGACGCCGCGGCCGGTGCCGCGGGCGCGCTCGCCGCGGGCGCCGGTGCATCCGCGGGCGCTCCCGTCGACGGGGAGCCCGATGCGCCGTCGCCACCACCGCCGCCGCACGCGGCGAGGGTCGCCGCGATCCACGCCGCGCCCACCGTCGTCCTGCCGATCCGCTCTCGCCGTCGCACCGATCGCTCCCGCATCCGGAACGACCACGACGCTATCGACGTGTCGACGGACGGTATCGGGCCTGCAGCCCGGCGGTCGCGGGTACGGTACCGGCGGCGAGCGCCCCGCGAGGCCGAGAGGTCGGGGTCGCGAGCGAGCGGTCGCGAATGCCGGGGCGCCGCGCCGCTGTTCGAGCGATCGGCGCGGATGTCGCGAGGTCAGCGCCGAGCCGGTGCCGCAGTTCGAGGGGTCGACGGTGCGCGAGCCGTCCGGCGCGGCGCGCGCGCGACGCTGCGGGACGATCCGACGGGCGGCCGGGTGAAGGGGTATTCCGAAGGGCCTGCCGAGGGCGCCGGATACGGGGCGCGCCGCGTCGCCGCGACGCGCCCCGGGCGGGTGGTCAGCGTGCGGTCGTGCCCACGCCCGACGCAGGCATCGCACCCGCTCCGGTGCCGCCCGGGGCACCCGCCTGCGCCGACGGCGCCGAGGTGTCGATCGCGCGCTCGACCTCCTCGCGCGCGGTGCGTGCGACGGTCCAGTGCGACCGGCAACGGGTTGTCGTGGACCTGCCGGCCGAGGGTGCGACCTAAGTCGCCCGCGCCGTTGGCGCGCAGGTACTGCAGCGCCTGGTCCATCATCTGGCCCGGGGTGCGCTTCTCCTGGATCGCGTCGATCGTCGCGCCGCAGCTCGGGCGAGGCCTTCAGGAAGCGCGCGGGCAGGACGCCCGCGACCACCGACCGCGCGAAGAACATGCCCGGCGCGCGACGGCCGAGGTCCTGCGCGTCGTGGATCAGCGCGTCGACGTCCGTTTCGCGCAGCTGCCACCCGAGCGACTGCAGCCGCTCGGGCGCGTCGCCGACGTCGTGCCGCGCGGCGGCCGGCTCGTCGTCCTCGAGCTGACGCGCGGTTGCGCGCAGCGCCTTGGCCATCGAGTCGATCGTCTCCTTCGCCGCGTCGCGGATGTCGCCGGGTCCGCTGCCCGCCATGCCCGCGGCGTCCGTGTCCCGAGCGACCATCGCCGTGCCCTCCTTGGCCTGGCGAATCTCCCGGTTGCGGAAGGGCCCAGTTGCGTGCCGCGGCGCGCCCCGCGCCGAAGCTTGGCCTGCGGCCGCGCGGGTTCAGATCGCGGGTCGTCGGCAGAGCTGTCCGAAGCGCCCGTGCGGCGCGCAGACCAGGCCTGCGCAGCAGGTCTCGCCGTTCGCGCAGGGCTGCAGGTCGTTGCGGCACACAGCCGGCGAGCCGGTCCGATCCGACACGCCCGGCAGCCGCGACGCGTCGGCCGACGTGCCGGCGGGCGCGTCACCGGTGCCGAGCGCGCAGCCGCCAGCGAGCAGCGCTGCAGCCAGTACCGCAGCAAGGCGGAGCGGGCGTCGGCCCGCGGCGTCGGCGAGCTTCAAGGAAACGGCCGCTGGCACATCTGGCCGAATCGGCCGTTCGGCTGGCAGACGAGGCCGCTGCAGCAGGTCGTCGTGCGGTCGCACGACTGAAGGTCGCCCGCACAGGCTGCGCCGGCGCCGTCACGCGCGACGCCGGGCATCTCGCGCAGCGTGGTCGGACCCGATGCCGGGGGCGCCGCGCAGCCGAGCGCGACGAGCAGGGGCAGGGCAGCCAGGGCGATTCGTGTCATCGGGGCACCTTCGGGGGAACGGCGCGCCGGCGGCGCGGCCGATTTGCGCCATCGTACCGGCGCGGCCATAATCGCGCATGCACGCCGCATCCCCTCGCCTGCAGTCCTTCCGCTCCTGGCGCTGGCGCAAGCCTGCCGCCTGAACGACCCCGCCCGCGCGCGCCCGCGATCCACGGCGCACCCCGTCCCCCGCACCGCCGCGGCACACCGCCCGGCCACGATGTGCGCGACGGACCCGAGCAGGACGAACACCGGCCCCGCGGCCGGCCCCGACGGGAGCGAGCCCATGCTGCTGATGATCGACAACTACGACTCCTTCACCTACAACCTCGTCCAGTATTTCGGCGAGCTCGGCCAGACGGTCCGCACCGTCCGCAACGACGCGATCGACGTCGACGACGTTGCGGCGCTAGCGCCGGATCGCATCGTGATCTCCCCCGGCCCGTGCACGCCCGACGAGGCCGGCATCTCGCTGGCGGTCATCCGGCGCTTCGCCGGGTGCGTGCCGATCCTCGGCGTGTGCCTCGGCCACCAGGCGATCGGGCAGGCCTTCGGCGGCCGCGTGGTCCGCGCGAGGCAGGTGATGCACGGCAAGACCGACGCGATCGACACCAGCGGCGAAGGCGTGTTCCGCGACCTGCCGCGCCGCTTCGAGGTCGCGCGCTACCACTCGCTGGTGGTCGAGCGCGACTCGCTGCCCGACTGCCTCGAGGTCACCGCACAGAGCGGCGACGGCCAGATCATGGCCCTGCGCCACCGCACGCTGCCGGTCGAGGGCGTGCAGTTCCATCCCGAATCCGTCGCCAGCGAGCACGGGCACGCGCTGTTGCGCAACTTCCTCGCCGCCTGAGCGCGCGACCCGCACCCCCGTCCAGGAGACTCCCATGCCCATCACCCCCCAGGAAGCGCTGCAGCGGACGATCGAGCACCGCGAGATCTTCCACGACGAGATGCTCAGGCTGATGCGGATGATCATGAGCGGCGAGATGTCGCCCTTGATGACCGCCGCGATCCTGACCGGCCTGCGCGTGAAGAAGGAGACGATCGGCGAGATCGCCGCCGCCGCGCAGGTGATGCGCGAGTTCTCGGCGAAGGTCGAGGTGCCGTCGATGCCGCACTTCGTCGACATCGTCGGTACCGGCGGCGACGGCTCCCACACCTTCAACATCTCGACCGCGTCGATGTTCGTCGCGGCCGCCGCGGGCGCCAAGGTCGCCAAGCACGGCAACCGCGGCGTGTCCTCGCGCTCGGGCGCGGCCGACGTGCTCGAGGCGCTCGGGGCGCACATCATGCTGACGCCCGAGCAGGTCGCCGAGTGCCTCGGCGCGACCGGCATCGGGTTCATGTTCGCGCCGAACCACCATCCGGCGATGAAGAACGTCGCACCGGTGCGCCGCGAACTCGGCGTGCGCACCATCTTCAACATCCTCGGCCCGCTGACCAATCCGGCGTCGGCGCCGAACACGCTGATGGGCGTATTCCACCCGGACCTGGTCGGTATCCAGGTGCGCGTGATGAAGCAGCTCGGCGCCGATCACGTGCTCGTCGTCTACGGCAAGGACGGCATGGACGAGGTGTCGCTGGGCGCTGCCACGATGGTCGGGGAACTGAAGAACGGCGAGATCCGCGAGTACGAGATCCATCCCGAGGACTTCGGCCTGTCGATGGTGTCGAACCGCGGCCTGAAGGTCGCCGATGCGGCCGAGTCCAAGGCGATGCTGCTCGAGGCGCTCGACGACGTACCCGGCACGCCCCGCGAGATCGTCACGCTGAACGCGGGCGCCGCGCTGTACGCCGCGAACCTCGTGCCGTCGATCCCCGCCGGCATCGAGAAGGCCCGCGAGACGATCGCCTCGGGCGCGGCCCGCGCGAAGCTCGAGCAGTTCGTCGCGCAGACGAAGCGCTACGCGCAGCCGCAGGCATGAACGCGCCGCAGCGGTCCGACGTCCTCGCGAGGATCCTCGCGGTCAAGGACGAGGAGGTCGCCGCGGCCCGTGCGCGCGTGCCGCTCGAGGCGATTCGCCGCGAGGCCGAAGCCGCCGGCGGCGCCGACCCGGCGCTCCGCACGCGCGGCTTCGAGGCCGCGCTGCGCGCGCGGATCGCCGAAGGCCGCGCCGCCGTGATCGCCGAAGTCAAGAAGGCCAGCCCGAGCAAGGGCGTGCTGCGCGAGGACTTCGACCCCGCCGGGATCGCCGCGAGCTACGCCCGCGGCGGCGCCGCGTGCCTGTCGGTGCTGACCGACGTGCGCTTCTTCCAGGGCGCGCCCGAGTACCTGCGCGCGGCGCGCGCGGCCTGCGCGCTGCCGGCGCTGCGCAAGGACTTCCTCGTCGATCCGTACCAGGTCTACGAGGCACGCTGCTGGGGCGCCGACTGCGTGCTGCTGATCGTCGCCGCGCTCGACGACGC
>JADCHE010000138.1 GCA_020248665.1 Burkholderiales bacterium
CCCACAGCAGCGCCATGATCATCAGGTGCAGCGGGTACGCGCCGATCCCGGAGAACGGGGCGACCAGCAGCAGCGCGAGCAGGAGCCAGGCGACGGCCTTCATCGTGTGCGCTCCCTCACCGCCGCTTCGCGAACAGCCCTTCGGGCTTCCAGAACATCGTCGCGATGAAGAACACGAACGCGATCACGTAGCCCCACTCGAGCTGGAACAGGAAGCCCCCGACCGCGATGAACTGCGCGAACACGAACGCGGCGAGGAACCCGCCGATCAGGTTGCCCAGCCCGCCCATCACGCAGATCAGGAAGGTGATCGGGCCGAAGGACAGGCCGATCGCCGGGTGGATGTCGTACTGCAGCACCAGCAGGCAGGCGGCCAGGCCCGCGAGCCCGCCGCCGAGCGCCGAGGTCGTCAGGTAGATGCGGCCCGGGTTCACGCCCATCAGCGGCATGATCCCGCGGTCCTGGCTGATCGCGCGGATCGCGGTGCCGAGGTAGCTGCGCGACAGGAAGAGCCACGTGCCGCCGATCGCCGCGATCGCGACCGCGAACGCGATCATCCGCGCGGCCGACAGGTTCATCTCGCCGATCGAGACGCCCGGCAGCCGCACGCCGAGGTTGCGGAACTCGACGCCGAAGGTCACGGTCGCCGCGGCCTGCAGGAAGAAGAGCACCCCGCCGGTGACCAGCAGCTGGTTGATGGGCTCGGCGGACAGCACCGGCCGGATGATGAACTGGTGCATCGCGGCCCCGAGCACGGCGACCACGAGGATACCGGCGGCGAACGCGCCTGCGAGCGGCCAGCCCTGCTCGACGTGCAGCCACCAGATCGCGTACATGCCGATCATCATCATCTCGGCGTAGCAGATCCACACCACGTCGATCACGCCGAAGATCAGGTTGAGCCCGAGCGCGAGGAGCGCCAGCAGGCCGCCGAGCAGCAGGCCGTTGAGCACGGCCTCGAGCAGGAAGATGTCGAAGATCGGCATGGCGGGCCCGTGTCAGACGCCGAGGTAGGCGCGGCGGATCTCGTCGCTGGCGAGCAGCGTCGCGGCGTCGCCGCTCTGGCGGATCCGCCCGGTCTCGAGCAGGTACGCGCGGTCGACGACCTTGAGCACCTGCTGGATGTTCTGCTCCACGATCAGGACCGTGAAGCCCTGTGCACGGATCGTCTTCATCAGCCCGAAGATCGACTGCACGACGACCGGCGCGAGGCCGGCCGACGGCTCGTCGAGCAGCAGCAGCTTCGGGCCGCTCATCAGCGCGCGCCCGATCGCGCACATCTGCTGCTCGCCGCCCGACATCGTGCCGGCCATCTGCATGCGCCGCTCCTTCATCTTCGGGAACAGCGAGTAGACGAACTCGAGGCGCTCGTCGAACTTCGCGCGGGCGGCGGGCAGGAACGCGCCCATGCGCAGGTTGTCCTCGACCGTCAGGCGCGGGAAGAGGCGCCGGCCCTCGGGCACCTGCGCGATGCCCAGGCCGATCACCTCGTGCGCGGGCATCGCGTTGTAGCCGCGTCCTTCCATCGACAGCGTGCCCGCGGTCGGCTCGATCAGCTTCGAGATCGTCCGCAGCAGCGTGGTCTTGCCGGCGCCGTTCGGGCCGATCACCGCCACCGCCTCGCCGGCGTCCACCTTCAGCGAGACGTCGAACAGCGCCTGGAACGCGCCGTAGCCGGCCGAGACGTTCTTCAGCTCGAGCATCAGGCACGCCCTCCGCCGCCGGTCGCGCGCGCGGCGTCGGCCTCGCGCACGTGCTGCTGGACCTGCTCCGCGTCCGAGCCGAGGTAGACCTCGACCACCTTCGGGTCGCGGGTGACCTGCGCCGGCGAGCCCTGTGCGATCAGCTCGCCGTGGTCGAGCACCAGGCACCGGTCGATCACGCGCATCAGCACGCCCATGATGTGCTCGACCCAGATGATCGTGATGCCGCGCTCGTCGCGGATGCGCCTGAGCATGTCGGCCGCCTGCGACATCTCGGTCTCGTCGAGGCCGCCCAAGCTCTCGTCGGCGAGCAGCAGCTTGGGCTGCGTCGCGAGCGCGCGCGCCATCTCGAGCTTCTTCAGGCCCGCTGCGCCGAGCCCGTCGACGCGCGCGTCCTCGCCGCGCGGCAGACCGATCAGCTCGAGCGCGTCCTCGGCCCGCTTGGTCGCCTCGGCGCGCGTCACCGGCTCGGAAGCGCCGAAGTATGCGGCCAGCGTCGCGTTCTCCAGGATCGACAGCTTGCGGAACGGCCGCGGGATCTGGAACGTGCGCGCGATGCCGGCGCGGCAGATGCGATTGGGCGGCAGCCCGCCGATCTCGCGGCCCATGAAGCTCACCGAGCCCTCGGTCGGCGCGTAGAGGCCGGCGATCACGTTGAAGGTCGTGCTCTTGCCCGAGCCGTTCGGACCGATCAGCCCGAGGATCTCGCCCTGTCGGAGCTCGAAAGACAGGCGGTCGACGGCGGTGAAGCCGCCGAAGCGCTTGGTCAGCGAATCGACTGTGAGCATCGGATGGACAGTCCAGCCGCCTCTCGGCGGGTTCACGTTCTGCACGCACGAGCCCGGCGCAAGCATGCGCCGCTGCGCGGGCGGCGGGCCGTACCCGCCGAGCTCCCCGCTTCGCCTCCGCCGGCGGCGAGCAGTGCTCGCCGAAACCCCGGCGTCACCGGTCAGGGCGCGTAGGTATGGCCCTTGGGCAGCGGCAGCACCGGGTCCTTGGTCTTGATCGCGCTCGGCCACACCACGAAGGTGTCGTTGCCGGAGTACTGCATCACCACCGGCGAGGAGCGCTCGTTCTGTCCGGCCATCGGCGTGCCGGGCGGGAAGAACTTCACGCCGTAGCCCTGGATCGTGCCGCCGACCGGGATGTCGGTGTCGAGCGCGGCCTGCCGCAGCGCCTCGGCGTCGACGCCGCCGTACTTCTTGATCGCCCGCGGCAGCACGTCGGTGAAGAAGATCCACGACTGGTTGAAGCCCATCGACAGGTGCGGCGGTACCTCGTCGCCCTTCACGTCGGCCTTGTAGCGCTTGACCATCTCGGCGGTCACCGCGCCGAGACCGGGTGCGAGCGTCTTGGGGTCGAGCAGCTGGGCGGCGACCGGGTCGACGTTGTAGATGAAGTTGGCATCGTCCTTGAAGGTCGCGAACAGCCGGTCGAACTGCCCGTAGCCCGCGCCGTGGCCGATCAGTGCCGACCACTTCAGGCCCTGCTCGCGCGACTGGCGCAGGAACAGCGTGATGTCCGGGTTGTAGCCGGTGTGCAGGATCACGTCCGGACGGCCACGCTTGAGCTTGGTGACCAGCGACGACAGGTCCGGGGAGGTCGCGGCGTAGCCTTCCTTCAGCACCACCTGCATGCCGTACTTCTTGCACGCGCTCTCGTTGCCGGAGGCGACGCCCGAGCCGTACGGGCCGTCCTCGTAGATGATCGCGACCTTCAGGTCCTTCGGGTCCCTGCCGAGCCGGGCCTTCGCCTGCTCGTTCAGGAACGTGCACGAGGCCTCGCCGAACTGGTCGCTGTGGACCTGCGGACGGAACACGTAGCGCAGGTTCTTGTCCTTGAACACCGCCGAGGCCACGCAGACGTTCGCCCAGAAGAAGCGCTTGGCCTGGTCGGCCCGCTGCGCGAGCGGCACGCAGTGCGCCGAGGAGAACACGCCCATCAGCATGTCCACCTTCTCCTGGTTCAGCAGCCGCTCGGCCTCGTTGATCGCGACCTCGGCCTTGCTCTGCGCGTCGGCGTAGATCGGCCGGATGCGGTAGCCCTCGACCCCTCCGCGCTCGTTGATCATGTCGATCGCGTACTTGGTGCCGAGGTAGCTGGCATTCGAGCCGCCGGCGGCGAACGGGCCGGTCAGGTCGTAGATCACGCCGATCTTGAGCTCCTTGCCCTGCGAGAGCACGGGGCCGGACGCGATCATGGCCGCGAGCGCGCCCGCGGCGAACAGGATCCTGCGCATGCTGGGTCTCCTCCGGCCGGCGTCTTCGCGCCGGCGTGATGAATGTGTGCGATGCATGCTAACCGCAGAGCCGGCGCGGGCACAACCTCCGCGCACGGCCGGGCGGCTTCGGACGAGCGGCAGCGGCACGGCGGACCGTGCCCCGCGGCCGCCCCCGCGCGGCTCAGCGCATGAAGCGCTTCACGTGGTCGGCGCCGAGCCCGACCGACTCGAAATGCGCGCGGTACTTGTCGATCCGGGTGAACACGTCGTCGTAGCCGGTCGCATTGCCCTGCGGGTCGACGTACATCAGCGCGCCGTGCACGGTGAACATCGTGATCATGTCGGTGCAGTCGTCGGGCACGACCAGCGTGTGCGTCTCGCCCGGCGGCTCGAACACGTAGCTACCCTCCTCCGCGACCCAGTCGTGCTCGAGGTAGAGCCACTTGCCGCGGATCACGTACGCGTGGACCGCGCCCGAGTGACGGTGCCGCTGCAGCAGGCCCGAGCGCTTGACCTTCAGCAGGTGGACGTAGAAGCCGCCCGTCACGTTCAGGTGCAGCGGCCGCGACCAGATGCCCGGCGCGACCGGCGCCCACAGGCGCTCGTCGGCGGTCATCACGTCGTGGATCACCATGTCCGGGGCCATGCCCCAGGGCTGCGGCTTCTGGAACGGGATGCGGTCGGTGTTCGCGACCGCGGGGTCGATGGGCTTGTTCAAGCGGGTCTCCTGGACGCGTCGGCTGGAAGTGACCGAGCGCAGCGTACCGCAGCCTCGGTATGCCCCGGAAGCGCCGAACCGGCCGTGCGGCGATGCCGCGGCCGTCCGACACGGAACCCCTCCCGCTACACTTGCCGCGTGAATCCCGCCAGGTCCCGGATCGCAGCCGCCGCGCTGGTCGCTCTCGGCGCACTCGCGCCCGCCACCGCCCGGTCGCAGGGGACGTCGCTGACGTTGCAGGGCGGCTGGCGCGGCGGAGGCAGCTTCATCGAGGCGCCGAGCGGCGTGGTCCGCAGCGTCGAGCCGTCGCCCGTGCTGTCGGTGAGCCTCGAGCGGGCGATCGACGCCAGCCGCGCGGTCCAGTTCCACGTCTCGTACCAGGACACCGAGGTCTTCGCCGCGCCGCCGGCCGGGACCCCGTTGTCCGCGGCGACCCCCGTCACCCGGCTGCCGCTGCGGCTCACGACGGTGCACCTCGGCGGCACCAACTTCTTCGACGGGCCGATCGGGCGGGGCGCGTTCGTCGCCGGCGGACTCGGCGCGACCTTCATGAGCCCCGGGCTGGCCGGCACTTCGACCGAGGCGTTCCTCTCGCTCAGCGTCGGCATCGGGTACATGTGGGCGCTCGCCCCCAACGTCGCGCTGCGCGTCGAGGCGCGCGGACTGCTGGTCGCGGTCAATGGCGAGGGCACGCTGTTCTGCTCGGGCGGCTGCGTCGTGTCGCTGCGCGGCGACGCGTTCCTGCAGGGCGACGTCCAGGCGGGCCTGGTGATCCGGTTCTGATCCCGGTCCCCGGGACCGCCGGCGCGGCACCGGGTCGTCGCGTCGTTGGTAGGATGGCGCCCCATGCCCGCCCGACCCGACGTCGCCGGAGCGCTGCTCGGCGCCGCCCGCGACCTGTCCGCCGCACTCGCGCCGCTGCGCTTCGCGCCACCGGTGGCACACGTCTACGACCCGCTGCGGTACGCCTGGGCGCCGTACGAGGCCTACGTTCGCCGCTACGGCGCGACCCGCAAGCGGATCGTGCTGCTCGGCATGAACCCCGGGCCGTTCGGGATGATGCAGACCGGCGTGCCGTTCGGCGAGGTCGCCGCGGTGCGCGACTGGATGGGCATCGAGGCGCCGGTCGGCGAGCCGTCCGACATGCACCCCAGGCGTCCGATCGAGGGCTTCGCGTGCCGGCGCTCCGAGGTCAGCGGCCGTCGGCTGTGGGGCTGGGCCGCGGCGCGCTGGGTTACGGCCGAGCGGTTCTTCGCCGACGCCTTCGTGCTGAACTGGTGCCCGCTGGTATGGCTCGAGGCCTCGGGCCGCAACCGCACGCCCGCGCAGCTGCCCGCGGTCGAGCTCGAGCCGGTGCACCGCGCCTGCGACCTGCACCTTGCCCGGGCGCTGCGCGCGCTCGGCCCGGAATGGGCGATCGGCGTCGGTGGCTTCGCCGAGCGGCGTCTGCGCACCGTGCTCGAGGGCGACGCGGTCGACGGCGCGTTCGCGCGCTCGGTGCGCGTCGGCCAGATCCTGCACCCGAGCCCCGCGAGCCCGGCGGCGAACCGCGGCTGGACCGAGGCGGTGGACACCCGGCTCGCCGAGCTCGGCATCGCCGTCCCCCGCGCCCGCTAGGCGCCCCGCCACCCGTCCGAGTCCATGCTCCTGCACGCCGCCACGATCGCGCTGTCCGCCTTCCTGCTGTTCCTCGTCCAGCCGATCGTCGCCCGCCAGATCCTGCCGTGGTTCGGCGGCTCGGCCGCGGTGTGGACCACCTGCATGGTGTTCTTCCAGCTCGCGCTGCTCGCCGGCTACTTCTACTCGGACGTCGTGATCCGAAAGCTCGCGCCGCGCGGGCAGGCGATCGTGCACACCGTTCTGCTGCTCGCGAGCCTCGCGTTCCTGCCGATCACGGTGTCGGAGGCCATGAAGCCGACGGATGCGTCGCAGCCGGTCGGCCGGATCCTGCTGCTGCTCACGCTGACGATCGGCCTGCCCTACCTGATGCTCGCGACCACCGGCCCGCTGGTGCAGGCCTGGTTCACGCGGCAGTACCGCTCGGCGCGCGTCTATCGGCTCTACGCGCTGTCGAACCTCGCCTCGATGATCGCGCTGCTCGGCTATCCGCCCCTGATCGAGCCGAACGCGAGCGGGCGGCTGCAGTCGGTCGGCTGGTCGGTCGGCTACGCGGCCTTCGCGCTGCTCGCGATCGCGGCCGCGTGGTCGGGTGTGCGGCGCGGCGCGGCGGCCGGCGAGCTCGCTGCGGCCGACGCGCACGCCGAGGGCATCGCGGCGCCGCCGCGGCCGGCCGCCGCCGAGGCGAAGGGCGCCGCCGCGATGCAGGCCGCCCACGACGCGGTCGCCGCGCCGATCGGGCTGGCGCGCGACCCCGCCGCACCGCCCTCGACGCTCGAGCAGGGCCTGTGGCTGCTCCTCGCCGCCCTCGGCTCGACCCTGCTGCTCGCGGTCACGACGCACATCACCCAGAACGTCGCCTCGATCCCGTTCCTCTGGGTACTGCCGCTGTCGATCTACCTGATCACCTTCATCCTGTGCTTCGACGGCACCGGCTGGTACTGGCGACCGCAGTACATGGCGCTCGCGGCGATCGCGAGCGTCGCGATGCTGGGCGGCCTGAGCTTCAGGCCCGCGGGCTTCGGTGTCGAGCGCGCGATCCTGCACATCGAGCACGCCGTGCCGGTCTACGCGTTCGGGCTCTTCGTGCTGTGCATGTTCGTGCACGGCGAGCTGGTCGCACGCAAGCCCGCGCCCGCGCACCTGACCCGCTTCTACCTGATGGTGTCGCTCGGCGGCGCGATCGGCGGGCTCGCGGTGGGGCTCGGCGCACCGACCGTGTTCGACTACTACTGGGAGCTGCCGCTCGCGCTGACGATCGTCGCGCTGCTGGTCGCGGTACTCGCGCGCGGCGGGCTTCGCGCGGCCGGCGCCGCCGCGACGATCGCCAGCGCGCTGCTGTTCGCCGACTACCTGCACTGGATCCGCGGCGACGTGCTCGAGCTCTCGCGCAACTTCTACGGAACGCTGCGGGTCACCGGCGCGGCCGACGGCGACGTCTCGCCCGGGGCGAGCCGGCGGCTGCTGCACGGCGTGATCCTGCACGGCGAGCAGTACACCGCGCCCGAGGCGCGCGCCGTCGGCACGACCTACTACGGCCCCGGCTCGGGCGTCGGCCGCACGATCGAGGCCTCGCGCAGCGCCGAGCCGATGCGCGTCGGCGTGATCGGCCTGGGCGTCGGCACGCTCGCGACCTACGGCCGCGAGGGCGACGTCTACCGCCTCTACGAGCTGAACCCGGTGGTGCTCGACGTCGCCAACCGGCACTTCACCTACCTGAAGGACAGCCGCGCGAAGCTCGAGCCGGCGCTCGGTGACGCCCGGCTGGTGCTCGAGCGCGAGGCGCCGCAGCGCTTCGACGTGATCGCCGTCGACGCGTTCTCGAGCGACTCGATCCCGGTGCACCTGCTGACGCGCGAGGCGCTCGCGGTCTACCGCAGGCACCTCGCCGAGCGGGGCACCGTCGTGTTCCACATCACCAACCGCTATCTCGACCTGTCGGGCGTCGTCGCGCAGCTCGCGGCCGAGGCCGGCATGCACGCGGTGCGCTTCTACGACGAGCCGCCGACGGAGGCGGTGCAGTACCGCTCCGACTGGATCGCGGTCACGCCCGACGCCGAGTTCGCCAAGGTGCTGTGGGCCGCCGGCGGCGAGCCGATGGACGCGTCGGGCCGCACCCGGCCGCCCTGGACCGACGACCACCACAACCTCTTCGAGGTGCTGAAATGACGCTCCTGACTCCGATCGGCACGCCGCTGTCCCCGTCCGCGACCCGCGTGATGCTGCTCGGCGCCGGCGAGCTCGGCAAGGAGGTGCTGATCGCGCTGCAGCGGCTCGGCGTCGAGACGATCGCCGTCGACCGCTACGCCGACGCGCCGGGACAGCAGGTCGCGCACCGCGCGCACGTGATCGACATGACCGACGGCGCGCAGCTGCGCGCGCTGATCGAGCGCGAGCGGCCGCACCGCGTCGTGCCCGAGATCGAGGCGATCGCGACGCCGATGCTGGTCGAGATGGAGCGCGAGGGTGCAGCGACCGTGATCCCCACCGCGCGCGCCGCATGGCTCACGATGAACCGCGAGGGCATCCGACGCCTGGCCGCCGAGACGCTCGGCCTGCCGACCTCGCCGTACCGGTTCGCCTCGAACCTCGCCGAGCTGCAGGCCGCGATCGACGGCGGCATCGGTTATCCGTGCGTCGTGAAGCCGGTGATGTCCTCGTCCGGCAAGGGCCAGTCGAAGGTGGACGGCCCGGGCGAGGTGAAGGCCGCGTGGGACTACGCGGCGAGCGGCGGGCGCGTCGACGCGGGCCGCGTGATCGTCGAGGGCTTCGTCGACTTCGACTACGAGATCACGCTGCTCACCGTCCGCGCGCCGCAGGCCGACGGCACCGTGCAGACCGCGTTCTGCGAGCCGATCGGCCACGTGCAGGTCGCCGGCGACTACGTCGAGAGCTGGCAGCCGCACCCGATGAGCGCGCGGGCACTCGAGCGTTCGCGCGAGATCGCCCGCAAGGTCGTCGACGACCTCGGCGGCGCAGGCGTGTTCGGCGTCGAGCTCTTCGTCAAGGCCGACGACGTGTGGTTCTCGGAGGTGAGCCCGCGCCCGCACGACACCGGCATGGTGACGATGATCACCCAGCACCAGTCGGAGTTCGAGCTGCACGCTCGCGCGATCCTCGGGCTGCCGGTGGACACGTCGCTGCGCACGCCGGGCGCGAGCGCGGTGGTCTACGGCGGGGTCGCGGCGAAGGGGATCGTGTTCGACGGCGTCGCCGACGCGCTGTCGGTGCCGGGGACGGAGCTGCGGCTCTTCGGCAAGCCGGAGTCGTTCGCCAAGCGGCGCATGGGGGTGGCGCTCGCGCGCGCCGGGGACGTGGCAACGGCGCGACGCAATGCGACGCTCGCGGCGTCGAAGGTGAGGCCGCGCGCGGCGGGCTGACACGCCGCAGGCTTGGGATCCACCGGCCCGCGACCTCGACATCGGCCGCCGCGGACCGCGACGTCGGTCCGCGCGTGCACCGGGATCCTTGATCGCGCTCAAGCCGTCGCTCGCGCCGCGGCGCGAAGATCGGGCGGCGGCGCGGCCCTTCCCGCCGCGGACGGGAGCACGCCATGTGGGACGCCATCGTCATCGGCTCGGGGATCAGCGGGCTCACCGCGGCGGCCGCGCTGTCGCGGCGCGGCCGCAGGGTGCTCGTGCTGGAGCAGCACGTCGTCGCCGGCGGGCTCACCCAGACCTTTCGCCGCGGCGACTGGACCTTCGCCACCGGCGTGCACTACCTGAGCGGCGCGGGCCCGGGCGGCCACCTCGCGAAGCTGCTGTCGACGCTCGGCGCGCGGCCGGTCGAGTTCGCGCCGAGCGCTAACCCGTACGACCTGATCCGGCTGCCCGGCTTCGAGTTCGGCATCGAGCACCCCGAGTCGGCGTACCGGGCCGCCCTGCACGCGCGGTTCCCCGCCGAGCGGGCGGCGATCGACGCCTGGTTCGACGAGATGGCCGCGGCGCGCCGCGCGGCGATGACGCTGCTCGTCTCGCGAGGGCTGCCTGCGTGGGCCGGACACGGGCTCCGGTGGGTCCGCGGGCGCGCGATCGGGCGGCACGCCGAGCGAACCGTTGCCGAGGCGCTCGCCGGCGTGCGCGACCCGATGCTGCGGGCAGTGCTGGGCGCGCGCGGCGGCGACTACGGCTGCCGCCCGTCCACCGCGCCGGTGCTCGAGCACGCGCTGGTCACCGGCAGTTACGACGAGGGCGCGTGGTACCCGATCGGCGGCCCGACCCGGATCGCCGAGGCCCTGGTGCCTGCGGTGGAGGCCGCCGGCGGCGAGGTGCGCCTCGGCACCGAAGTGCGCTCGATCCGCGTCGCCGAAGGCCGCGTCGAGGGCGTCGAGTGGCGTCGCGACGGCGAGATCGGCATCGAGCGTGCCTCGCACCTGATCTCCACGATCGGCCTGCACGGCACGCTCGCCGCACTCGGCGCGGCGGCCCCCGCCGACTGGACCCGCGAGGCGCTTGCGCTGCGGCCCGGCCTCGCCTCGATCGCGCTCTATCTCGGCCTGGAGGGCGACCTCGCGGCCGCCGGCGCGAGTTCGGCCAACGTCTGGATCCACGAGGACGTCGACGTCGACCGCGTCTGGCGCGCACCCGCCGACGAGGACGCGCCGGCGCTGTTCGTGTCCTTCCCGTCGTGCAAGGATCCGGCGCACGCGGGCCTGCCGACCGCCGAGGTGCTCGCGTTCTGCGAGACCGACGCGTTCGCGTCGTGGCTCGGCGCGGGCGCGGCCGAGCCCGACGATTCCTACCGGGCGCTGAAGGACTGGATCGAGGCGCGGCTGCTCGCGCAGTTCGCGCGGCACTTCCCGGCGCTCGCCCCGAGGGTGCGCCTGCATGAGCTGTCGACGCCGGTCACGCAGGCGCGCTACATCCGCACGCCGCAGGGCTCGACCTACGGCCTAGAGATGAGCGCGGCCCGGCTGCGCTCGCCGGCGCTCGACGTTCGCACGCCGGTCGGTGGCCTGCTGCTCGCGGGGCAGGACATCGGCGGCGCGGGCGTGCATCCGTCGGCGATCAGCGGCGTGCTGGCCGCGGCGGCGATCGATCGCTCGGCGTTCGAGCTGATGCGCTGATGCGCTGATGCGCTGAAGGCGCGCGGCGCTCAGGCCGCCGCGAACCGCACCACGCCGTCGCCACCCACCTCTCGACCGAGCGTTCCCGCGTACCACAGCGAATTCAGGTGCGCGAGCGACTCCCCCAGCGCGAACATCATCTGGTGCGCGTCGAACTCGCGTCCGAACAGCACCGGCACCATCTCGGCCGCGGTGTATGCCTTCTCGCGGCACGCGGCGCCCACCACCGCGAGCCGCTCGTCGTGATGCTCGCGCAGCTGCTCGATCCTGCGATGCAGGCCCCGGAACGGCCTGCCGTGCGAGGGCAGCACCAGCGTGTCGGCCGCGCAGGGCCCGAAGCGCGACAGCGACGTCAGGTACCAGTCGAGCGGGTTCGCCTCGGGCTCGAGGTCGAACACCGACACGTTGGTGGAGATCCGCGGCAGCACCATGTCGCCGGAGATCAGCAGGTCGTTCTCGGCGCTGTGCAGCGCCGCGTGTTCGGGCGAGTGGCCGGTGCCGACGATCACGCGCCAGTCGCGCCCGCCGATGCGGATCGCCTCGCCGTCGCCGATCCGCCGGAACGACAGCGGCATCGCGGGTACCAGCGACGGGAAGTGGCCCCGCACCTTCGAGGACAGCGCCTCGAGCTTCGGCCCGTCGACCATGCCGTGGCGCTTGTAGTGCTCGTAGCCGGCACTCGGGTTCGCGCCCGGCATCGCGACCGACAGGATCCGCCCCATCGCGTACTCGCCGAGCGTCATCCACAGCGGCGCCGCGAACCGGTCGCACAGCATCCGCGCGAGGCCGACGTGGTCGGGGTGCGTGTGCGTGCACAGCACGCGCACGATCGGCAGGCCGTCGAGGCCCGACGCGAACAACGTCTCCCAGTGGCCGCGGATCGCGTCCGACGCGACCCCGCAGTCGATCACCGTCCAGCCATCGCGGCCACGGAAGGTGTCGCGCAGCAACCAGAGGTTGATGTGGTCGAGCGCGAACGGCAGCGGCATGCGCAGCCAGAAGACGCCGGGGGCGACCTCGAGCCGGGTCGCGGGCGCCGGCAGCGTGTCGGCGAAGGGATAGGCGAGCTCGTGCTCGTGGGGGTTCATCGCGGCTAGAATCCCTGACGTTGACGTCAACGTCAGTCTAACCGCGTGGCGCCCCGACGCCCGCCCGGCGTTCCGCCGCCCTCCCCGCCCACGGACCGACCCGCCGATGGCCACGTTCACGATCACCGAGCTCGCCCGCGAGTTCGACGTCACGCCGCGCGCGATCCGCTTCTACGAGGACCAGGGCCTGCTCGCGCCGACGCGCGCCGGCGCCGGGGCCCGCCAGCGCGTCTACACCCAGCGCGACCGCACGCGGCTCAAGCTCACGCTGCGCGGCAAGCGACTCGGGCTGTCGCTGTCGGAGGTGCGCGACCTGGTCGACATGTACGAGTCGCCGTCCGACACCGTGCCGCAGCTCGAGCGCTTCCTGCAGGTGCTCGCCGGCCACCGCGCGACGCTCGAGCGCCAGCTCGAGGACCTGCAGGTGACGCTCGACGAGATCGCCGCGCACGAGGCGCGCTGCCGGGCGCTGCTGGAGCGGGCCCCGCGCGGGACCGCCGCGACCCGCGCACGGACGGCCAGCGCGGTGCGCGCGTCCGTCCCGGACCGCGCGGACGGATCGCCCGCGCGTCGGAGGGGTCGCCCTACCGATTGACGTTGACGTAAACGTCAAATACGCTCGGCACCGACCCGAGGGGCGCTTCCCTCTTCTCGACCGCCCCGCGACTGCCACGCCGACATGCCCGACACCCCGATGCCCGAGCCGCCCGCGCTGGAACCGGCCGATCCCGGCTACGCCGAGCGCGTGCGCGCGGCGTTCGCGCGCCAGCGCTTCATGGCGATGGTGAGCGCCGCGATGGTCCGCGTGGAACCCGGCGAGGTCGCGATCGACCTGCCCTTCGACCTCGAGCTGACCCAGCAGCACGGCTTCGTCCACGGCGGGGTGATCGCCGCCGGCCTCGACACGGCCTGCGGCTTCGCCGCCTCGACGCTGATGCCGGCCGACGCGGGTGTCCTGACGGTCGAGATGAAGACGAACTTCCTCGCGCCCGCGACCGGCGAGCGCCTGCGCTTCACCGCCCGTGTCCGTCGGGCCGGCCGGACGGTAACATTCGTCGAGGCCGACGCGATCGCGGTCGCGGACGGCCGCTCGCGCACGGTCGCGACGATGCAGGCCACGATGATGACGGTCCGCGGCCGCGACGACGTCCGCCACTGACCCGTTCCCCCCGTTCCCATGCAGGTGCCCGGATGCTGAACCTCCCCGGATTGCAGTTCGACCTCGGCGAGGACGTCGCGATGCTGCGCGACTCGCTGCAGCAGTTCGTCGCGGCCGAGATCGTGCCGCGCGCCGGCGAGATCGACCGGACCGACCAGTTCCCGATGGACCTGTGGCGCAAGCTCGGCGAGCTCGGCGTGCACGGCATCACCGTACCCGAGGCGTACGGCGGCACCGACCTGGGCTATCTCGCCCACATCGTCGCGATGGAGGAGATCTCGCGCGGCTCGGCGTCGGTCGGCCTGTCGTACGGCGCGCACTCCAACCTGTGCGTGAACCAGATCAACCGCAACGGCACGCGCTGGCAGAAGGAGAAGTACCTGCCGAAGCTGGTGAGCGGCGAGTGGATCGGCGCGCTCGCGATGAGCGAGCCGAACGCCGGCTCCGACGTGGTGTCGATGAAGCTGCGCGCCGACTTCCAGGGCGACCGCTGGATCCTCAACGGCTCGAAGATGTGGATCACCAACGGCCCCGACGCCGACGTCATGGTGATCTACGCGAAGAACGACCTCGAGGCCGGCCCGCGCGGCATCACCGCGTTCCTCGTCGAGAAGACCTTCAAGGGCTTCTCGGTCGCGCAGAAGCTCGACAAGATGGGCATGCGCGGCAGCCACACCGGCGAGCTGGTGTTCCAGGACTGCGAGGTGCCGGCCGAGAACGTGCTGGGCGGCATCGACGGCGACGACCTGAAGGGCGTGGGTCGCGGGGTCAACGTGCTGATGAGCGGACTCGACTTCGAGCGCGCGGTCCTCTCGGGCGGGCCGCTCGGCATCATGAGCGCGTGCATGGACGTGGTCGTGCCCTACCTGCACGAACGAAAGCAGTTCGGCCAGCCCATCGGCGAGTTCCAGCTGATGCAGGGCAAGCTCGCCGACATGTACAGCACGATGATGGCCTGCCGCGCCTACGTCTACGAGGTCGGCAAGCAGTGCGACCGCTCGCGCGAAGGCAGGGTCGACGTGCGCAC
>JADCHE010000139.1 GCA_020248665.1 Burkholderiales bacterium
CGGGCCCGCGGTGGGCGCCGGCGCGGCCTCCTGCGCGGCGGGCGGGCGCCCCACCTGCTGCGCCGACGTGCGCGCGACCTCGAACGCGGCGGCGTCGAGCCGGCGCGTCGCGGCGTTCAGCCCGGACAGTCCGATCGAGAAGCTCATGCGATCTCCCTCATCGACCGGGTTGTCGGCCGCCGCGAGCCGGACTTGAGCCCGCGGTCGCGCCGGGCGACCCGGCGGCCTTCAGCGGGTCGCGCCGAGGGGTCGCGACAGCGCCGCGTCGAGCGCGTGCAGGTCCTCGAAGGGCGCGGGCGCGCGGTCGCCGCAGGCGTCGGCCGGATGGCGGTGCGCGAGCGCGGGGCGGCGCAGCCAGGCCGCGTGCAGGCCGGCGTCGCGCGCGCCGAGCACGTCGAGGTGGGGGTCGTCGCCCACGTGCAGCGCCTGCGCCGCCTCGACGCCGGCGACGCGGCACGCCGCGTGGAACATGCGCCGGTCGGGCTTCGCGCAGCCGAGCTCGTGGGCGCTGACCGCGCCGACGAAGAACGCGCCGAGCCCGGTGCGGCCGACATCGGCATTGCCGTTGGTCACCGCGACGAGCCGGAAGCGCCGCGCCCAGCGCGACAGCACCGGCACGACGTCGTCGAACGGCACGACACGCTGGCGTGCGTCGAGGAACACCTGGAAGGCGGGTTCCGCGAGCGCCGGGTCGTCGCCGGCGGCGAGCATCGCGCGCCGCAATCCTTCGCGGCGCAGGAAGCTCATGTCGTGCGCGCGCTCCGGCCGTTCGGCGACCAGCGCCTGCCGGATCGTGGCGCGCGTCTGCGGCGTGGTCGCGGCCGCGGTCCGCGGCGCGTGCGTGCGCAGCCACTCGGAGAGCACGCCCTCGGCCGCGACCAGCGTCGGGCCGACGGGCCACAGCGTGTCGTCGAGGTCGAGGGTGATCGCGCGCAGGGCGTCAGGGTCGGTCATGCGGCGATTCTAGGGCCGCGTCGGCGGTTCGGCCGCCCGTCGCGCCCGTACGGCACTTCGTGCGGCCGCGCCGCCGCGCTGTGACGTCCGTCACGCTCGCGCCCCGTGCGCGCCGCTCCAATGGTCCCGAGGAGACCCGACCGATGGACCTGGACACGACCGCACCGACCCGCCCGCCGCGACCGCCCCGTGCGGGTCTCGGCGACCTCTTCCCCGCGCTGCGCGGGCCCGCTCCGGCTCCCGCGACGGCGACGGCGCTGGTGTCGCTCGGCTTCGGCGTGGCCTTCGCGCTCGCCGCGCACGCGCACGGTCTCGCGCTCGCGCTGGCCGACGGGCTCGGCGTGGCCCTCGCGGTGACCGATCCGCCGGCCGCGCTCGCAGTGATCGGCGGCCTCGCGATCGGGATGCCGCTCGCCGCGCAGGTGCTCCATCGCGATCACGCCCGCCCGCTCGGACGCGCCGAGGGCGGCGTGCGCTACGCGTACTGCCGCCAGGGCCGGCGCCGGATGGCGGCCGGGCTCGCCGCCGGCTACCTCACCGCGGCGACGCTCGCCTGCGTGCTGGCGTCGACGACGAGCGCGTCGCGCGAGCTGGTGGCGCTCCTCGCGTACTGACCGACGCGCGGCGCCCGGCACGTCCGCGCCGTTGCGCGGACGCGTGCGTGCGAGTCGCCCCCGCCGCGTCGCCGGTCAGCGCTGCGGCATGTCCGCCGTCGTGTAGCCGAGGCTCACCTTCGCCTCCTCCGGCACCGCGGGCATCGTCGCGTCCCAGGCCTCCCACGCGTCGCGCATCGCGGCGAGCCGCGCCGGCTCGCGCTTCGCACGGTTCGCGCGCTCGCGCTCGTCGGCCGACAGGTCGAACAGGTAGTCGACGCCGTCGACGCGCAGGTACTTCCAGTCGCCGTCGCGCAGCGCACGCTGGCCGCGGTGCTTCATCCGCCAGTGCATCGGCCGCGCGAAGGGGCGCGACGGCTCGCGCAGCACCGGCAGCATCGACACGCCGTCGAGCGGGAACGCCGGGTCGGGCGCAACGCCCGCCGCCTCGAGGATCGTCGCGGTCCAGTCCATCGTCAGGCAGTGCTGCGCGGTCGTGCCGCCGGGCGCGATCGTCGCCGGCCAGTGCGCGATCCAGGGCACGCGGATGCCGCCCTCGGTGAGGTCCATCTTGCCGCCGACCAGTGGCCAGTTGTCCGAGTAGCGCTCGCCGCCGTTGTCGCTGGTGAAGACCACCAGCGTGTCGCGCTCGAGGCCGAGCCGCGCGAGCGTCGCCATCACGCAGCCGATGCCCTCGTCCATGTGGTGGATCATCCGGCGGTAGGTGTCGACGCTGCCGCCGTCGAGGTGGAACAGGTTGTCCTTCACCTGCGGCGCGACATGCGCGTCGTCGCGCGTCTCCCAGGGCCAGTGCGGCGCGGTGTAGTGCAGGCTCAGCATGAACGGCGCGCGCGCGGCGGCCGAGCGCTCGACGAAGTCGATCGCCCTCGCGGTGATCAGGTCGGTCAGGTAGCCGACCTCGTGGTGCGCGTCCTCGCCGATCCACAGGTCCGGCGCGCCGCGCGAGTCGCAATGCGACCAGTAGTCGAGCCCGCCGGCGAGCGCGCCGTAGAACTCGCCGTAGCCCGATTTCGTCGGCCCGAAGCTCGGCGGGAAGCCGAGGTGCCACTTGCCGACCAGCGCGGTGCGGTACCCGGACGCGGCCATCAGCGAGGGCAGCGAGGGATGCGAGGGCGGCAGGCCGAGCTCGGGGTGGCCGCGGTCGGCGCTGCGGATCGGCTCCTCGGCGGCGCCGCGCAGCCGGTACTGCCAGCGGCCGGTCATCAGCGCGAAGCGCGTCGGCGAGCACACCGGCGAGTTCGAGTAGCCCTGCGTGAAGCGCAGGCCGCGCGCGGCGAGGCCGTCCAGCACGGGCGAGACCCGGCCGAACGACGCGTCGCGGCCGCCGTAGCAGCCGAGGTCCGCGTAGCCGAGGTCGTCGGCCACGATCCAGATCACGTTGGGGCGGGTGGGAGCGGTCATGGTCGGGGCGGGTCCACGGGCGGCGGCGGGGCGAAGCGGTGACGCAAGCTCGGACGCGGGGCAGCCGTTCAGTCCTCGGGCGTGAAGCCGGACGCCTTGACGACCGGGCCCCACATCGCCGATTCGCGCTGCTGCAGCGCGGTCAGCTCGGCGGGCGTGCTCGGCGCGGGCGCGAGGCCGAGCCGGTTGAGCCGCTCCTTCGCGACCGGCGACTGCAGCACGGCGACGGTCGAGGCGCGCAGGCGCTCGAGCGCGGCGGGCGGTGTCGCGGACACGACGTACAGGCCGTACCAGAGCGGCACGTCGACGTCGACGCCCGACTCCTTCATCGTCGGCACGCCGTCGAGGAACGGCGAGCGCGCCGCGCCCATCGTCGCGACGATCCGCACGCGCCCCGAGCGGTGCTGCTCGATCGCATCGCCGACCGGCGAGAACATGCAGGGGATCTGGCCGCCCGCGACGTCGGTCAGCGAGAGCGCCGAGCCGCGGTACGGCACGTGCGTCATCGCGACGCCGAGCGCGCGCGCGGTCGACACGCCCAGGAAGTGCGGGATCGTGCCCGCCCCCGGCGAGCCGTAGACCGCCTTGTCGCCGGCGGTGCGCAGCCATTCGCGGAAGCCCGCGAAGTCCTTCGCGGGGACCGACGGCCCGATCGTCAGGCCGTAGTCGCCGACGCACACCCGCGAGATCGGCGAGAAGTCGCGGTCGGGGTCGAACTTCAGGTTGCGGAAGACGTGCCGGAACAGCGTCATCGGACCCTGCGGCACCAGCAGCAGCGTGTCGCCGTCGGCGGGCGCGGCCTTGACCGCCTCGATCGCCAGGCGCCCGGCCGCGCCGGTGCGGTTCTCGACGATCGCCGGCCGCGCGAGGGCGGTGCCGAGCTGCTCGGCGAGCAGGCGGGCGACGCCGTCGACGCTGCCCCCGGCGGCGAAGCCGGTGACGACCTTCAGCGGGGCGGGCTGCGCGCGGGCGGGGCCGGCGAGCGCGAACGTCGCGGCGGCGAGTCCGCCGCCGAGCAGGGCGCGTCGATCCATCGGGGTCTCCTCGGGGTCGCCGCCGCGCGACGGCCGAGGGGCCGTCCGTGCCGCGGACGCGATCCGCGGACTGTAGTGCGCCCGGCCGTCGCGCGCCAATCCGGCGCTCGAACGCCGCCGCGGCGCTCAGACCCGGGCCAGCCCCAGCAGGTGCGCGACGTCCTTGAAGAAGATCCGCACGTGCGCGATCGGCTTCTTGCGCACGAGCTTCTTGTTCATGTACGACTCGAAGGTGAGCGTCTGCACGTCCTTGTCGCGGCAGATGTCGACGAAGCGCTCGCGGCGCTTGTCGCTCGAATACCAGAACTTCTGCATGATCCCGAGGATCCAGAAGACCCGGCCGTGCTCCTTCATGAAGCGCTTGCGGGCGGTCGCGAGCGCGCGGGCGTCGCCGGTGGCGAGCAGCTGCTCGACCGCCTCGGCCGCGAGCGTGCCGCCGACCATCGCGTAGTAGATGCCTTCACCCGAGGAGGGCGCGACCACGCCCGCGGCGTCCCCGGCGAGCACGACGTCGCGGCCGTTGTCCCAGCGCTTCAACGGCTTCATCGGCAGCGGCGCGCCCTCGCGGCGCAGCGTCGTCGCGTGCTGCAGGCCGGTCGCCTCGCGCAGGTCGGCGACCGCGTTGCGCAGCGAGAAGCCCTTGTCGGCGCTGCCGGTGCCGACGCTCAGCGTGTCGCCGTGCGGGAACACCCAGCCGTAGAAGTCCGGCGACAGCCTGCCCTGGTACCAGACGTCGCAGCGCGACGGGTCGTAGCCCTCGGGCTCGTCCTTCGGGCGCGCGAGGATCTCGTGGTACGCGAACACGTACTTGACGCGCTCGGCGCCCGGCACGGCCTGGCGCGCGACCGCGGAGTTGGCGCCGTCGGCGCCGATGGTCGCGAGCGCGCGCACCCGCGCCGGCGTGCCCTCGCCGGCGCGCTGCGAGTCGCGGCGCCGGTAGTGGATCACGTTGACGCCGTCGGCGGCGCGCTCGATCTTCTCGAACACGCCGTTGCGGCGGACCGCGCCGGCCTCGGCCGCCCGCTCGCGCAGGAACTCGTCGAACCGGTCGCGATCGACCATGCCGACGAAGCCGCCCTCGATCGGGATGTCGACGTTCTTGCCTGTGGGCGCGACCATGCGCGCGCAGGTCGCGCGCGCGACCAGCTGGGCGTCTGGGATCGCGTAGTCCTTGATCAGCCGCGGCGGGATCGCGCCGCCGCAGGGCTTGATGCGCCCGGCCCGGTCGAGCAGCAGCACGCGCCGGCCCGCGGCTGCGAGCGTCTGCGCCGCGGTCGCGCCCGAGGGCCCGCCGCCGACCACCACCACGTCGAAGGTCTCGATCTCTTCCATCGCCGTCATCCCCGTCATCGTTGTCCCGCGCCCGCGACGCGGTAGTCGCCGATCGCGGCGCCGGTGCGCAGCGGTTCGGCCGGGTCGATCCTGAACTCGCCGGCCCGCGAGCGTCCGATGCGCGCGGCGAGCACCGCCGCCACGACGAACAGCCCCGCCTCGAGCGCGAACACCGACGCGTACGCCGGCCCCGGCGCGCCGAGCGCCCAGCGCGCGACGTCGCTCGCCACCGCGCCGGCGAGGCCGCCGACGCCGAACGCGATCGCCTGCGCCGCGCCCCACAGCCCCATGCGCACGCCCTCGCGCGAGGCGCGGCCTTCGCCGGCGAGGCGCATCATCGACGCGATCGCCGCGATCGCGAATGCGCCGTTCGCCGCGCCGAGCATCGCGACGGTCGCCTTGAGCGGCCAGGCGCCGTCGGTGATGCCGGCCCATGCGAGCCCGAGCAGCGCGAGGGCCGACGCGATGCACCCACCGATCGTCCAGCCGCGCAGCGTGCCGATGCGTCGCCCGCGGATCTCGCGGCCCGCGAGCGCGGCGAGCAGCATGCCGACGAGCGCGCCGCCGTGCTGCACGCCAGAGAGCTGCGTCGACTCGCCCGGCGTGAAGCCGTAGACCGAGCCCGCGAACGGCTCGAGGATCAGGTCCTGCGCGCTGTAGGCGAGCATCGACACGAAGACGAACACGGTGAACTGGCGCGCAGCCGGCTCGGACCACACCTGCTTCAGCGCCTCGGAGAAGCGCGGCTTCGTCCCGTCGGGCTCGGCGACCGCAGCGCGGCCGTGTCCCTCGAGCCGGTAGAGCGCGACCAGCGTCACCACCACCGCGATCGCCGACACCGACGCGGTGACCGCGACCAGCCGCGCCGGCGAGTACGGGTCGAGCAGCGTGCCGGCCACGCCCGCGGTGATCGCGAAGCCCATGATCATCATCAGCCAGACGATCGTCGCGGCGGCCGCGCGCCGGTCGGGCGCGACGCGCTTGGCGAGCAGCACGAGCAGCGAGGTACCGCAGGCCGAGACGCCGACGCCGATCACCATGAACGCGAGGACCGCGGCGACGATGCCGAGCGCGACGTTCGTGCCCATCAGGACCGTCGCCCCCGCGGCGCCGACGCCGCCGACCGCGAGCGTCGCCATGCCGCCGACGATCCACGGCGTGCGCCGGCCGCCGACGTCGGAGCCGAAGCCCATCCGCGGACGCAGCCCCTGCATCGCGTAGTGCACGCCGACCAGCAGGCCCGGCAGCAGTGCCGGCAGCGCGAGCTCGACCACCATCACGCGGTTCAGCGTCGAGGTGGTCAGCACGACGATCGCGCCGAGCGCCATCTGCACGAGCCCGAGCCGCGCGATGCCGCCCCAGCCGAGGGTGTCGTTCCGCATCTCAGTGAGCTCCCAGCGAACGCAGCCCGAAGGCGGCGACCATCATCCCGGCCACGTACAGCGGCACGCCGAAGCCGCTGTACATCAGCGCCTTGGCGACCGGCCGTGCCACGAACGCGCGCATCAGCAGGTACTGCGCGACGAGCAGCCCCGACACCGCGGTCGCATGCCAGGGCCGGTCCCACGCGAACAGCAGCCCGATCACGACGAACTGCGGGACCGCCATCGTCCAGCAGGCGACGACCGCCGCGCGGTCGACACCGAGCCGCACCGGCAGCGAACGCACACCCATCCGCAGGTCGCCCTCGACCGCCTTGAAGTCGTTGAGCGTCATGATCCCGTGCGCGCCGAGCCCGTAGAGCAGCGCGAGCGCGATCGAGCGGGGGTCGGGCATCGCGCCGCCGGCCATCACCGCGGCGCCGGTGATCCAGGCGAGCGACTCGTACGACAGCCCGCAGGCCGCGTTGCCGAGCCAGCCGTTCTCCTTGAGCCGCACGGGCGGCGCGCTGTAGAGCCACGCGAGCACGAGGCCGAGCACCGCCGCGCCGAAGCCCCAGGGCCCGAGCGCGGTGGCGACGAGCAGCGACAGCCCGGTCCACGCGATCGCGATCCCGAGGCCCCAGCGGCCGGGCATCCGGCCCGACGGGATCGGGCGAGCGGGCTCGTTGATCGCGTCGACGTGCCGGTCGAACCAGTCGTTGACGGCCTGGCTGGTCGCGCACACCAGCGGACCGGCGAGCAGCACGCCAACGACGATCAGCGACCACAGGCCGTCGGGCGAGACCCCGGAGGACACCACGCCGCAGGCGAACGCCCACATCGGCGGAAACCAGGTGATCGGTTTCAGCAACTCCGCGACCGTCGACAGCGTCGGACGCGACAGGGGGGCCGCAAGCGGGCCCGGCATGGGACGCGACATGCCACCGAGTGTGCGCCTGACACCCTAAAGCGTCAACGTTGCCTTACACTGCCTTGCCGGTGGGTCTCTCCACCCTGGAGCGCCGCGATGAAGCCCGTGAAGCCGTACCTGTCGTTCGACCCCGCGTCCGCCGCGGCCACCGGTCCCGCCCGCACCGGCGAGCGGCCCCACGCGATCGTGATCGGCAGCGGCTTCGGCGGGCTGGCCGCCGCGGTGCGGCTCGGCGCGCGCGGCTGGCGCGTGACGGTGCTCGAGAAGCTCGACGGGCCCGGCGGGCGCGCCTACGTGCATCGGCGCGACGGCTTCACCTTCGACGCCGGCCCCACGATCGTGACCGCGCCGTTCCTGTTCGACGAGCTGTGGGCGCTGTGCGGGCGCCGCCGCGAGGACGACGTCGAGCTGCGCGCGCTCGACCCCTTCTACCGCATCCGCTTCGACGACGGCTCGTGGTTCGACTACAGCGGCGACCCGCAGCGGATGAAGGCCGAGGTCGCACGCCTGTCCCCGGGCGACGTCGCCGGCTACGCGCGCTTCATGGAGGAGGCCGAGCGGTGCTACGCGCTCGGCTTCGAGGGCATGGCGACGATGCCCTTCGAGACGCTCGGCGACCTGGTCAGGGCGGTGCCGTCGATGGTGCGGATGCGGGCCTGGCGCACGATCCACGCGATGGCCGCCTCGCACCTGCGCGACCCGCGGCTGCGCATCGTCTTCAGCTTCCATCCGCTGCTGATCGGCGGCAACCCGTTCTCGGTCACCTGCGCGTACAGCCTGATCCAGCCACTCGAGCGCAACCACGGCGTGCACTGGGCGATGGGCGGCACCGGCGAGCTCGCGCACGGGCTCGCGCGGCTCATCGAGGGGCAGGGCTCGACGCTGCGCTACGGCGCCGAAGTGCGCCGCATCGTCGTCGAGGCGGGCCGCGCGACCGGCGTCGAGCTCGCCGGCGGCGAGCGCCTCGCGGCCGACATCGTCGTCTCGAACGCCGACGCGGCCTGGACCTACCGGCACCTGGTCGCGCCCGAGCACCGCCGCACCTGGACGAACGCGAAGATCGAGCGCAGCCACTACTCGATGAGCCTGTTCGTCTGGTACTTCGGCACCAACCGGCAGTGGCACGACGTGCCGCACCACATGATGGTGCTGGGCCCGCGCTACGAGGGCCTGTTGAAGGACATCTTCTCGCGCAGGAAGCTCGCCGACGACTTCAGCCTCTACCTGCACCGGCCGAGCGCGACCGACCCGTCGGTCGCGCCCGCGGGGCACGACGCGTTCTACGTGCTGTCGCCGGTGCCGCACCTCGACGCCGGCGTCGACTGGTCCGCGCGCGCGGCCGACTATCGCGACGCGATCGCCGAGCGGCTGGAGCGCACCGTGCTCCCGGGCCTGCGCGAGTCGATCGTCACCTCGTTCTGGACCACGCCGCAGGACTTCCAGGACCGGCTGCTGTCGTACAAGGGCGCGGCCTTCGGCTTCGAGCCGCGGCTCACGCAGAGCGCGTGGTTCCGGCCGCACAACCGCAGCGAGGACGTCGACGGCCTGTTCATGGTCGGCGCGGGCAACCACCCGGGCGCGGGCATCCCCGGCGTGCTGTCCTCGGCGAAGGCGCTCGAGGCGGTGCTGCCCGACGCGGCGCTCTTCCGGCGCTGAGCGACGCTCCGCGGCGGCGGGAGGGCGCGATGTCGCCGATCGTCTGGGAGCTCGGGCTGGTGATCGTCTGCGTCGTCGGCTTCGCGGTGTGGCAGTTCACGACGCTGAAGCGCGACATGCGGATCACGCAGGAGGAGAAGCGTCGGCGCGAGGCGGAGGAGGCCGCCGCGTCGGGGCCTCCGACCGGGGGCGCCAAGGGCGAGGGTCGCGGCGACGGCCTGCGCGACGGGCACGCCGACTGACCGGCGCCGCGATCGCCGCCCGAACGGCTGCCGGGTCCGGGTCCCGCTGCATCGCCGCTACACGTGCTGCCCGCCGTTGATGTGGACCTCCGCCCCGTTCAGGTACGACGACGCGCGGGTGCACAGGAACCAGATGGTCTCGGCGACCTCCTCGGGTCGGCCCAGCCTGCGCATCGGGATCTGCGAGCGCACCAGGTCGTCCGTGCCCGGCGACAGCATCGCGGTATCGATCTCGCCGGGAGCGATCGCGTTGCACCGCACGCCGTGCGGGCCGAACTCGTGGGCCATCTCGCGGGTCAGTGCCGCGAGCGCCGCCTTCGAGGTCGATCTGCAGGGGGTTGTCGGGCCCGTCGGCCCAAGGGCAGGCCCGCGAGAAGGCGTCGCGCGAGACGGTCAGCACGCGCCAGCCGTCGTCGCTGAAGCGCTTCACGGTGGCATGGCCGATACCGCGGCTCGCACCGGTCAGCAGGAGCGTCTTTCGATCAGTCATCGGGCTTCTCGACGGCACCGTGACGAGAAAGCGACTTCTTCTTGCCAAAGAATCGGACGAGGGCCCGCTCGGGGTCGAGGACCTCTGCCTGCGCGGGGGCATGCCGGTCGGGCCCGGGCACGGGATGTTCGAAGGGGTCGGTGCCGCGTCCCCGAAGATGCCGTCGAACACCCACCACGACACGAGGAGTCCTGCAATGGCCGTCCGATCCGCCGCCACCCCGTCCCGAAAGAACGGAGCGAGCCTCACGACGAATGCCGCCGCCCTCGCGGACATGGCCGGCACGCGCTCGCGCTGCTGCCGGCGGCCTGACACGACACGCGCGGATACCGCCGCCGAGCCACCGCCGGCCGCGCGCCGCTCAGCGCGTGCGCGGCATCCGCCAGGGCAGCATCAGCCGCACCGCGGTCGACGCGAAGCGCGGCACGTTCAGCGTCTCGTGCATCGACACGACGCGCTCGCCCAGTAGCCCGCTCTCGAGCACCGAGCGCACGTAGAAGGGCGTGTCCTCGAGCGTCTCGACGACGCGCGCGGGCACGCCGGCGTCTGTGCGCATCGTGCGGTCGATCCGCCACGCGGTGCGGGGCAGCGGCTGACGCGGCGGCGGCTCGAAGGGCTCCACGCGACCGTCGCGACCGAAGCGCAGCGCAAGCACGCGGTCGGCGCCGACCTTCTGGCGCACATCGTAGATCACCGCGGTCGAGCCGTCGGCGAGCGACGCGCGTGACCAGTCCCACTCGGCGAACGGCCGGTCGATCGGCTCGTCGCCCTCGTTCGAGTCGAGGTAGGCGTGCCCGCGCCACGACAGCGACGGGTCGCGCATCTCGACCTGCACCCGTGCCCACGGGGCGATCGGGCCCCAGCGGTGGCGCGCGCCGTCGTCGAGCGGCACGGTGAAGCGGCACAGCGCCTCGGGGTGGACGGTGATCGTGCCGCGCACGCGCTGGCCGAACGGCACGGCGCGCTCGTCGATCTCGATCGACAGCCGCGTCCCGTCCCAGCGCACCGCGCTCGGGCCGATCGCGAAGTGCCGGGCGTCGCGCCCGACGCGGGATCGACCGCGCTCGGTCATCGTCCAGCGGCGCGCACCCGGGCCGTACAGGCACACGTTCAGCGCGCAGTGGTCCTCCGGGTCCGCGGCGCGGCCGCGCGCGTGAGCCCACGCGTAGTACGGCGAGAACACGCTGCCGACGAACGCGATGAGCGTGAGGCCGAAGCGGCCATCGTCGCTCAGCGCGTCGACGTACCACCAGAGATAGCCACCGGGTACGACCGGCTGGTCGAAGCGAGGTGCGCCGTCAGGGCCGCGGCCGCCAGTCGGCCCGACATCGCGGCCATCGGCACGCCCGGCCCCGGGTGCACGCTGCCGCCCGCCAGCCACAGCCCCGGCAGACTGCTGCGCGAGGACGGTCGCCGGAACTGGGCCATCCAGCCGTGGGAGGCCCGGCCGTAGAGCGCTCCGCCCGTCGCCGGGAACAGCCGCTCGAAATCGGCCGGCGACGTCGTCACCGAGTCGCCGGGCCGCCGCTCGAGCCGCAGCCCGCAGCGGGCCATCAGCGAGAAGGCGCTTCGTTCGCACTGTTCGATCTCCGTGGGGTCGAAGGGGCGCGCGTCGCCGAGGGCGGGCGCGTTCACGAGGCACAGCAGGCGCTCGGGACCGTCAGGCCCCGTGGAGGTCTGCGCGCCGCCGCGGTCTTGCGCGCAGACGTAGACGGTGGGCTTCGCGGGCAGCCGCCCGCGGCCGAACACGTCGGCGAACTCCGAGGCGTAGTCGTCGTCGAAGAACACGTTGTGGCGGTCGAGGGCGAAGCCGGAGGTCGCCACCCGCATCGACCAGGTCAGCGCGGACAGCGAGCGCGCGGCCCGCGGCACGGGCGGGACGGCGGCGCGCGCGGGCTCGCCGAGCAGGCCCGCGGGCAGCGCGCCCGCGTCGCCATTGAAGACCACCGCGTCGGCCTCGAGCCGCTCGCCGGAGGCGAGCACCACGCCGCGCGCGCGGCCGCGCTCGACGACGATCCGATCGACCGGCGCGTTGCAGCGGATGGCGGCGCCACGCCGGCGCGCGACGCGCGCGAGCATCCGCGCGAGCTCGACCATGCCGCCGTCGACCGACCACACCCCGTCCATCTCGACCTGCGCGACCAGCACCAGCGTGGCCGGCGCGCGGAACGGCGAGGCGCCGCAGTAGGTCGCGTAGCGGCCGAAGAGCTGCTGCAGCCGCGGGTCGTGGAAGTGCCGCGCGAGCGAGCGCCAGAGATCGGCGAACGGGCCGAGCGCCGACAGCGTCGCCAAGCCGCGCGGGCCGAGATCGGCGACCATCTTCCAGAAGCCGGGCTTCGGCGAGCGGATGTAAGGACCCTCGAGCGTCGCGTAGACGCGCTTCGCCTCGGCGCGAAACGCCTCGAAGCGCCGCGCCTCGGCGGGCCCGGCGAACGTGGCGATCGCGTCGGTCGAGCGCCGCGCGTCGGCGAACAGGTCGAGCGTGCCGCCGGCGGCCCCCCACGCATGGCGCGCGAGCACGTCGAGCCGCGAGGTCTTCAGCTCGGCGTCGAGCGAGGTGCCGGCGTTCGCGAGCAGCTCGTCGAACACCCAGCGCATCGTGAACACCGTCGGGCCGCTGTCGATGCCGGCGCCGTCGACCACCACCTGCCGCAGCTTGCCGCCGGGCTCGGCCGCGCGCTCGAGCACGGTGACGTCGACGCCGCGCGCCGCGAGCTCGACCGCCGTCGACAGCCCGGCGATGCCGGCGCCGACGACAAGCACGCGGGGCTCACGCATCGAGCCGCCGCCCGCGCCATGTGCCGCGCGCGTCGTAAGGCACGAAGCGCACGAACGCCGACTCGGAGAAGAACGCGCCCTGAGCGGACGCGCGGATCGCGGCGAGGTGCGCGCCGGTGCGCGCGTACGCGTCCATCGCGGCGACGCTCTCCCAGACGCTGAAGGTCGCCTGCCGCAGCAGCGGCGCCTCGCCAACGCCGGCGGCGATCAGGCAGCCCGACGCGCGCTCGAGGTCGCGCTCGGCGGCCGGCTCCATCGACCAGAACGCGCGGGCGCGCGACGGCCGGATCGACGCGCGCGTCAGCGCCGCGACCGGCACGCCGGCGTCGGCGGACGGCGCGAGCGCGCCGATCGCGAAGCGAAAGCCCGACCAGCTGCCCCGGCTCGACCACGCGCGCAGCTTCACGCTGAAGTGCTCGCGCGCGCGCCGCCGCCACGACTCGAACGGGCCCGAGGCGGCGAGGAACGCGTCGGCCGACGCGTCGTCGTCGAACACGCCGAAGACGCCCTGGATCGACGTGCTCGGCTTCACGCCGAAGCCACCGCCCTCGCCGCTGCCGAGCACCTTGACGAAGCGCAGCCCGGACGTGCCGCGCACCGCATGGTCGCCGAGCACGAACCGCGACCAGCCCCACGCGCGCGAGGCCGGCACCAGGTCCGCGAGGGCCAGTACCGCGACCTGCGACGACAGCGTATCGGCGTCGCGCGCGGACGCATCGGCGCGCGGTGCGACCCGGTCGTCGGGGCCGCGCGTGCCGCCGCGCTCGTCCCGGGATGGCGCGCCGTCGCGACGCGCGGTCGTCGGACCGGCGGGCCCGCCGTCGCGCAGCGCGTGCGCCCCGACCGACGGCGGCATCGCCCCCCTCGCGGCCGGCTGCGCGGCACCCACGACCGGCGCCCGCCTAGCGCTCGCCGCTGCCGTCGGGCGTGTAGTCGCCCAGGCCGTAGCGGCGCAGCTTCACGTACAGGCTCTGGCGCGACAGGCCCAGCATCTCGGCCGCGGCCGCGCGGTTGTCGCGCGTGAGCTGCAGCGCCGCCTCGATGCACAGTTGCTCGATGAGGTCGGTCGTCTCGCCGACGATGTCCTTCAGCGGCACGCGGCCGACCAGCTCGGTCAGCTGGCCGACGGTGCGCTGCAGGCCGACCGTGCTGCGGCCCTCGGCCGGCAGCCGCCGGCCGATGTCGCGGATCGTGAAGCCGAGGCAGGCGTGCTCGCCCGGCACCGACGCGGCCGAGATCTCGACCGTCGTCTCGCCGCCGAAGCGCCCGCGCATCACCGTCGGGAACAGCCGCACCGCGTCGTTCTGGCGCAGCGTCGCGACCAGCACGCCGAGGTCGACGCCCGCACGGCCGAGCCAGCGGTCGAGCGGCTCGCCGAGCACCTGCTCGGCCGAGTCCATCTGCGCCATCGTCGCGAAGCTCTCGTTCGCATAGAGCACCCGGCCGGACGGGTCGGTGACGACGAGCGCGTCGGGCGCGCGGTCCACCGCGGCGAGCACCGATCGACGCGTCGGCAGCGCCGGGTCGTCGGCCTCGACGGCCGGCGGCGCGACGCGCACGAGATAGAGCGTGGTGCTGTCCTGGCGGAACATCGACGCGGCGACCGCGACCTCGCGCCGCGGACCGGCCAGCACGAGGCGCGCATCGTCGCCGTGGCGGCCGGCGCGCGCGGCGTCGAGCAGCGTCTGAAGTGTCGCGCGGCTCCCGGCGTCGAAGCAGTCCGCGAGCACGCGCCCGACGAGCTTGCGCGGCGACTCGTCGAGCACCCGCGCGGCCGCGGCGTTCGCCTCGACGACCTTCGTCGACGAACCGTCGACGATCAGCACCGCCTCCGTGACCGCCTGGAACAGCGCGCGGTAGCGCGTCTCGAGCTGGCGCAACCGCAGGTAGTCGCGCTCCATCGACTGCTGCGCGGCGATCAGGCGCTGCTGGATCGTCGCGAGCGGGCGCATGTCGCGGCCGATCGCGACCACCTGGCCCTTCGGTCCGGCCTGGATCGCCGAGTACATCATCGGCACGTCCGCGCCCTTCGGCGACGGATGGTTCACGTGGCGCCAGCGCTGGGCGACGATGCCGCCGCGGTCGTTGAGCAGCTGCTCGACCTTCGGGCGGCTCTCGACGGTGACGGTCTCGGTCCACGGGCGGCCGATCCAGTCGTCGTGCTTCAGGTCGCCGAGGTCGGCGCTGCCGATCGAGACGTCTCGGATCACGCCCTGCTCGTCGACGAGCAGGGCCACGTCTGCCGTCGCGGCGATCAGCGAGGCGGTGTCCGCCACCCCGAAGGACGCGAACGCATGCTGGAAGGCTTCGGGTCGGTTCACGGTCCGAATGGGGGTGTCGGGCGGGTTTCGCCTCGATCCGGCCCGAGTACGGCGCCGGTCCATGGCGTCCTGCGCTCTTTCACGCTCAGGTCTGGAGCGCGCGCTGAGCGACGAACGCGTCGGCCCGCTCGACGGCCTGGCGCGCATCCGCGGCGGTGAAGTCGGCGGCGACCTCTGACACCAGCTGCGGGCGGTTCGCGAGGATCGGGCCACCGACCATGATTCCGACGTCGGGATTCCGGGACGCGCGGCGCAAGCCGAGGATGACCGATCTCAACGGCTCGACGTGCCCGTCCATCCCGACCGAGAGCCCGATCAGGTCGAACCACTCGCTGCGCACCA
>JADCHE010000014.1 GCA_020248665.1 Burkholderiales bacterium
CGAGCACGCCGAGCGCTTCGGCCTCGCGCAGCTGCACCAGCTGCGCGGCCGCGTCGGGCGAGGCACCGCCGAGAGCGTCTGCGTGCTGCTCTACCGCGCGCCGCTGTCGGCGAACGCGCGCGAGCGGCTGCGCACGATGTACGAGACCACCGACGGCTTCGAGATCGCGCGGCGCGACCTGCAGCTGCGCGGGCCGGGCGAGTTCCTCGGCGCGCGGCAGTCGGGGATGGCGCTGCTGCGGTTCGCCGACCTGCAGCGCGATGCCGAGCTGGTCGAGGCCGCGCGCGAGGAGGCGGCCGCGATGCTCGCGGGGCCGCGGGACGCGGTGGACGCCCACCTGCGCCGCTGGCTCGCGGGGCGCGAGGAGTTCCTCAAGGCGTGAGCCGGGGTTTCGGCGAGCACCGCTCGCCGCCGGCGTGAGCCAGCCGGGCCTCAGTGCCCCTCGGGCTCGACGCCCACCGCCACCAGCACCCGCGACACCATGTTGTACGCGGCGATCGTGACCACCAGCTCGAACGCCTGCCGCGGATCCGGCAGCGCCGCCTTCACCGCGTCGAATGTGGCCTCGGCCACCCGCACCGTGCGCGTCATCTCGACCGTCAGCGCGAGCGCCGCGCGCTCGGCCGCGTCGAACAGCACCGCGTTCCGCGACGCCGCCTCCGGGTCGCGCATCGCCGCGAGCTGCGCCTCGGTGCCGCCGGCCGCGACGAACAGCGGCGCGTGGTGGCCCCACTCGTACTCGGCGCCGTTCAGCACCGCGACCACGCACATCGCGAGCTCGCGCAGCTTGGGCGACAGCGCGAGGTCCTTGCGGATGGAGCCGAGCATCGTGTTCCAGCCGGCCGCCACCGGCGGGCTGTGCAGCAGGATCCGATCGAGGTTCAGCAGCGCGCCGCCGCGCCGCGCGCGGATCGCGTCGACGATCCCGCGAGGCTCGGCGAGGTCCTGGGGCACGTAGGGCAGGCGGGCCATGCGTCGATCCGGATCAGGGGTTGTCCACCGGCGGGATGATCTCACGCCCGGACCCGTGCGCCCGGGCGGATCGGGACCGGCTGCTAGAATCGGCGGCATGACCCTGACCGAGCTCAAGTACATCGTCGCGGTTGCGCGGGAGCGCCATTTCGGCCGCGCGGCGGAGGCGTGCCACGTGAGCCAGCCGACGCTGTCGGTCGCGATCCGAAAGCTCGAGGACGAGCTCAGGGTGCCGCTCTTCGAGCGCGGGGGCACCGAGGTCACCGTGACCCCGATCGGCCTGCAGATCGTCGCCCAGGCGCAGCGCGTGCTCGACGAGACCGCGACCATCCGCGAGATCGCCGAGCAGGGGCGCGACCCGCTCGCCGGCGCGCTGCGCGTCGGGGTCATCTACACGATCGGCCCGTACCTGCTGCCGCTCGCGATGCGCCGCATGATCGACGATGCGCCGCAGATGCCACTCCTGCTGCACGAGCACTACACGGTGCGGCTGCTCGAGCTGCTTCGCCAGGGGGACATCGACGTCGCGATCGTCGCCGAGCCGTTCCCCGACCAGGGCTTCGCGACCTGCCCGCTCTACGACGAACCGTTCGTCGTCGCGGTGCCGCTCGCGCATGCCTGGGCGCGCCGCGAGTCGATCGCCTCGGTCGAGCTCAAGCGGCAGACGATGCTGCTGCTCGGCACCGGGCACTGCTTCCGCGACCACGTGCTGGAGGTCTGCCCGGAGCTCTCGCGCTACTCGCAGGCGAGCGCCGGCATCCAGAAGACCTTCGAGGGCTCGTCGCTCGAGACGATCCGGCACATGGTCGCCTCGGGCATCGGCATCACGGCGCTGCCTTGGCTCGCCCAGCCGCGCGCGGTGCTCGAGGGCCGCGCGCGCGACGACGGGCTGCTCGCGTACGTGCCGTTCGAGCCGCCGCCGCCGTCGCGCCGCGTGGTGCTCGCGTGGCGGCGCAGCTTCACGCGCGTGGCCGCGATCGAGGCGGTGCGCGACGCCATCCTGCGCTCCGACCTGCCGGGCGTCACGAAGCTCGAGGCGCCGCGCCCGAGCGCACCACCGATCGCCCCGCCCGAACCCGAACCGGCGCGGCGCGGGGACGCCGTCCTCGCCGCCCGCTGAACCGCCCCACTCGACACGATGAACGCCGCCAGCCGACCCGGGTACCCGACGATCGACGCGACCATCGGCCGCACGCCGCTCGTGCGGCTGCAGCGCATCCCCGGCGCCGACGTGGCCGCGCGCGGCACCGTCGTGCTCGGCAAGCTCGAGGGCAACAACCCGGCCGGTTCGGTCAAGGACCGGCCCGCGCTCGCGATGATCGCGCGCGCCGAGGCGCGCGGCGAGATCCGGCCCGGCGATACGCTGATCGAGGCGACCTCGGGCAACACCGGCATCGCGCTGGCGATGGCGGCCGCGATCCGCGGCTACCGGATGGTGCTGATCATGCCCGACAACCTGTCGGTCGAGCGCCGGGTGTCGATGAAGGCCTACGGCGCCGAGCTGATCCTCGTCACGAAGACCGAGGGCATGGAGGGCGCCCGCGACCTCGCGATGCGGATGCAGGCCGAGGGCAAGGGCCGGGTGCTCGACCAGTTCGCCAACGACGACAACTGGGCCGCGCACTACGACACCACGGGCCCCGAAATCTGGCAGGACACCCGCGGGCAGGTCACGCACTTCGTGTCGGCGATGGGCACGACCGGCACGATCACCGGCGTGTCGCGCTACCTGAAGGAACAGTCGTCGCGCGTCACGATCGTCGGCGCGCAGCCGTCCGACGGCTCGTCGATCCCCGGCATCCGCAAGTGGCCCGAGGCCTACGTGCCCTCGATCCGCCGGCACGCGATCATCGACCGCATCGAGGAGGTCTCGCAGGCCGACGCCGAGGCGATGGCGCGCCGGCTCGCGGTCGAGGAGGGCATCTTCTGCGGGCCCTCGGCCGCCGGGGCCTGCTGCATCGCGCTGCGGCTCGCCGAGGTCGAGCGCGGCGCGACCATCGTCTTCGTGGTCTGCGACCGCGGCGACCGCTACCTGTCGACCGGCGTCTTCCCCGCGTGAGCGCAGCGGGCGCGGCCCGCGGCGACGCGCGCGCGCGGGTGCTCGCGGGCATCGGCCTCGCGGTCGCGGCGAGCGTGTCCTTCGCGCTGCTCGACGCGACGGTCAAGGTGCTGATCCAGCAGGGCTATCCGGCGCCGATGGTCGCCTGGGCGCGCTATGCGTTCCACGTGCTGGTGATGGCGGTGCTCCTGGTGCCGCAGCGCGGCGCCGCGCTGCTCGCGACGCGCCGGCCCGGGCTGCAGGTGATCCGGGGCGCGTGCCTCGGGTTGTCGTCGATCACCTTCTTCGGCGCGCTCGCGGTGCTGCCGCAGGCCGAGGCGACCGCGCTGATCGCCACCTCGCCGATCCTGGTGACCGTCGTCGCGGTGAAGTGGATGAAGGAGCGCGCGCCGCGCGGCACCTGGCTCGCACTCGCCGCGAGTTTCACCGGCGTGCTGCTGATCATCCGCCCGGGCAGCGCGCTGTTCGGCCCGGCCGCGGTGCTGCCGCTGCTCGCTGCGGTGTTCGCTGCCGGCTACACGCTGTCGACGCGCCGGCTCGCCGGGGTCGATGACGGCGTCTCGACGCTGTTCATCGGGGGCCTCGTCGCGACGCTTCTGCTGTCGGGGCTGGTGCCGCTCTTCTGGATCGCGCCGACCGAGTGGTGGCACGTCGCGCTCGCGGTGCTCGCCGGGCTGATCGGCGCGGGCGGCCACCTGCTGCTGGTACGCGCCTACGAGCGCGCGAACGCGTCGACGCTCGCGCCGTACACCTACGCGCACACCGTCGCCGCGCTGTGCACCGGCTGGCTGGTGTTCGGCACCTTTCCCGACCGGCCCGCGCTGCTCGGCATGGCGCTGATCGTCGCGACCGGGGTCGCGATGGCGGTCGCGCGGCGCTGAGGCCGGCGCGTCAGCGGCCGGCGCTCGCCTGGGTGGCGGGGCGCTCGTCCTTCAGCGCCCGCGCGAGGTCGATTACCGCCATCGCGTAGAAGTACGAGCGGTTGTAGCGGGTGATCACCCAGAAGTTGTTCGCGCCGAGCACGTAGTGCGTGGTGTCGTCGCCGTTGGGCAGGTCGATCAGCGCCAGCTTCTCGCCGACCGGGATCTCCTGCGGACTGGTGACGCCGAGCGCGGCGAGCTCGAGCGTGGTCAGGCTCGGCGGGATACCGGCCTCGACCGCGGGCTTCGCGCGCGTCTCGTCCTCGAGCGTCGCGGCGAAGTGCGTCGTGCCGCCGCGGATCCAGCCGTGGTTCGCGAGGAAGCTCGCGACGCTGCCGATCGCGTCGGTCGGGTTGAAGCGCAGGTCGATCCGGCCGTCGCCGTCGAAGTCGACCGCGTGCCGCCGGATGCTGCCCGGCATGAACTGCGGCAGACCGACCGCGCCGGCGAACGAGCCGCGCCAGTCGAGCGGGTCGAAGCCGGCCTCGCGCGCGAGCAGCAGGTACTGCTCGAGCTCCTCGCGGAAGTAGGCGGCGCGGCGCGGGTAGTCGAACGCGAGCGTCGCGAGCGCGTCCATGATCCGGAAGTCGCCGAGCTGTCGGCCGTAGATCGTCTCGACGCCGATGATCGAGACGACGATCTCCTCCGGCACGCCGAAGCGCTCCGAGGCGCGGCGCACCGCGTCGGCGTTCTCGCGCCAGAAGCGCAGCCCCTCGCGGATTCGGAACGGTTCGACGAAGCGTGCGCGATAGGCGATCCACGAGCGCTTGAAGCCGGGCGGCGCGGGCTGCATGAAACGGATCGCGTTCTCGGCGGCGCGCGTGCGCGCAAACACCGCGTTCAGCTTCGCCTCGTCGAAGCCGTTGCGCTCGACCATCTCGGCGACGAACGCACGGACGTCGTCGCGGCCGGCGAAGCTCGGCGCGCGCGAGGGCTTGGGCGCGGCGGCGGACGCCTTCGTCGCGTCGGCGGCGGCAGGCTTCGCGGCGGGCTTCGTCGCGTCGGCCGACGTCTGCGCCGCGGCCGGCGCCGCCGCGAGCGCCGCGGCCAGGGCGGCGAGCATCGCGAGGCGCCGCGGCGAGGGGAATCGGGGAGGGCGCGTCATCAGGGCTTGAAGGCGTCGACGAGCCGTCGCAGGTCGCGGACGCGCTCGGGCGTGACGCCGTCGGGATCGTAGCGCAGACGGTTGTACTTCGCGACGATGTCCCGGGCGAGGGCTGCGTCGGGCGGGGCGAGCAGCCGGTCGACGCGGTGCAGGTAGCGGCTGGCGGTCTCGTCCGGCGCGCGTGGCGCGCCGATCTCGCCGAGCCGGTCGCAGAAGAGCAGGTAGGCAAGCTCGACCGGGTCGCGCGGTCCGCGCGGGCGCAGCGTCGCGAGCGCCACCAGCGCGAGGCCGATCGCGATCGTCCCGGCGAGCGCGCCGGCCAGCTCGCGCGGGTCGGTCGCGTCGAGCCCGAAGCGCTCGAGCAAAGCCTGCTGGCGCGTGCGGTCGTAGCTCAGCACCCACTGGTTCCAGCCGTGGGCCACCGCGTCGATCGACAGCCGCCAGCGCCGCAGCAAGTCGGAGGCCGCGCCCTCGCGGCCCTCGCGCGCGGCGCCGAACGCGTTGCGGCCGGAGGCGCCCCGCTCGATGCGCTCGGGCGCCACCGCCGAGGTCGGATCGATGCGGACCCAGCCGCGGCCCTCGAGCCAGACCTCGGCCCAGGCGTGCGCATCGGCCTGCCGGACGATCCAGTAGTCGTCCGACGGGTTGTGCTCGGCGCCCTGGTAACCGGTGACCACCCGCGCCGGGATGTCGAGCGCACGCATCAGCACGACGAAGGCCGACGAGAAGTGCTCGCAGAAGCCGGCGCGGGTCTCGAACAGGAACCGGTCGACCGGGTCGTCCGGCAGCAGCGGCGGGCTCAGCGTGTAGCGAAAGGCGTTGTCGCGGAACATCGCGAGCGCGCGTTCGACGAGCCGCGCGGAGTCCGGTTCCTCGGCGCGCCAGCGGGCCGCCATCTCGAGCGTGCGGCGCGCCTGGCCGGGCGGCAGCTGCAGCCACTCCTGGATCGACAGCCGCGTCTCGTTCAGCCCGATGCGTCCGTCGAGCCGCGCGGCCGCGTCGAAGCGGATCCGCGCGACCACCGGGTCGGCCGCGAGCACGTCGAACTCCGGCGCGACCGAGACCGCGAGCCCCTGGCCGCGCGGCAACTCGACCGGCACGTCGAGCGCGAACAGCCAGCGGCGCGAGTGCGGCTCGAGCGTGGTGCGGTAGTGCAGCGTCCTGCCGCCGGGCGCGACGTCGACCTCGGGCCGCGGCGCCTGGCCGAGCTCGCGGCGGATCGGCCGCCAGGTGCGGCCGTCGAAGTGGCCGAGCGTCGGGCCGCGCCAGTACATCGCCGAAGGTGGCGGCGCGCCCGCGGCGAACTGCACGCGGAACGCCACCTCGTCGTTGCCGGCGAGCTCGGCGATCTGCCCCGGGGACATCGTGTCGGACAGCCCGGTGCGACCGGCGTGGGCGTCGTCCGGCAGGCCCCACAGCGGCCCGCTGATCCGCGGGAACAGCACGAAGAGCGCCGCCGCGATCGGCAGCGCCTGCAGCAGCAGCATCCCGACGATCCGCAGCCGCCGCCCGATCGGCGCCTCGCGGCGCCCGAACTGCAGCGTCAGCATCGAGGCGAGCAGCATCGTGGTCGCGAGCAGCGCGGCGATCGCCGCCCAGGGCGACTGCGAGCGGAAGAACGAGGTCAGCAGCAGGAAGAAGCACAGGAAGATCACGACGAACGCGTCGCGTCGTGCGCGCAGCTCCATCAGCTTCAGGCCGAGGAACAGGACCAGCAGCGCGACGCCCGCGTCGCGGCCGAGCAGCGTGTCGTACTCGGCCAGCACCGCCGCGGCGCACGCGCCGGCCGCGACGATCCGCAGCGGCGCGCCGGGCAGGCGCCGCCCCGAGAACACCAGCCCGAGCCGCCATGCGAACAGGATCATGAAGCCCGCGGTGCACCACAGCGGCAGCCACGGCAGGTGCGCCAGCACGGCGAGCGCGATCGCGCCCATCAGGAACAGCGTGTCGCGTCGCTCCCGCTCCCAGTCGCCGCCGAGCGTGCCGCCAAGCACGCGCATCGAGAAGGCCAGACGACGGGGCCGCTCGGTCGCCATCGCCGCCTCAGCCTGGCATCAGCGCGAGCGCCTCGAGGCACGCGGCGCGATGGGCGGACCCGGCGTCGTGCGCGAGCGAGGTGCCCGGCAGGCGCAGCGAATAGCTGAGGCCGGCCGCCTCGGCGTCGACGACCCAGCGGGTCAGCCTCGACACGCGCGTCTCGGTGTCGAGGCCCGCCGGGAGCGCGTCCCAGTCGAGCTGGAGCCGCCCGCCGCTGCCGCCCTCGAACTCGCGCACCAGCAGCGCATCGCCGCCGGTGCGCGCCATCGCCTTCCACGCGAGCCGGCGCGGCGAGTCGCCGGGGCGGAACGGCCGGATCGCCGCGAAGTCGTCCTCGCCGCGGCCGGCGCGCTCGGTGCCGGCCGAGCCCGACTCGGGCAGTGGCGCCGCCGGCGTCTCCGCGCGCGGCAGCACGAGCACGCGTGCCTGCGGGTGCCAGTACGCCCAGGCGCGCCACAGCCCGAGCGGGAAGGTCGTCGACAGCCGCATCCGCGGCAGCGCCTGCCAGCCGCGCCGCTCGGTCGGCAGCGCGACCGACACCAGGTGCTCGGTACCGGGCGCGACGTCGATGCGCGTCGGCTGTGCGGTGCCCGGCACGAACAGGTCGATCGCGAAGCGCTCGGGCCCGCCGACGTTGCGCAGCAGCAGCCCGAGCTCGGCGACCTCGCCCGCGTGGACCGGGTCCGCGCGGCCGGCGCGCAGCACCAGGCCGACGAGGTTGCGCCAGGTGTGCAGCATCGAGGCGAGACCGGCGCCGGCGAGCAGGAAGGTGAGCGCGTAGCCGAGCGCGAGCGCGTAGTTGACCGCGGTCAGCAGCATCGTCGCGAGCACGAGCCCGAACAGCAGTCCGGCCCTGGTCGGCAGGATGTAGACGCGGCGCCGGTCGAGCGCCAGGTCGCCGGCGTGCGGACCGAGCGCGAGCCTGAGCGTCGGCGCGATTCGGCCGATCCGCTCCATCCAGCCCGTGGCCATCGCCTGCATCGCGAGCGCCGTGGACCGCTCAGGGCACCGCGACCGACTTCGACAGCTCGGCGACGAGCTCCGCGCGCGCGCGATGGCCGGTCGCGCTGCCCTTGGCGGGACGCAGCCGGTGGCCGGCGACCGCGGTCAGCACGGCCTGCACGTCGTCCGGCAGAACGTGGTTGCGCCCGTCGAGCATCGCCCAGGCGCGGGCAGCCTGCAGCAGCGCGAGGCCCGCACGCGGGCTCAGCCCCTCGGAGAACGCCGCGGCGCGGCGGCTCTGGGTGAGCAGGTTCTGCACGTAGTCGAGCAGCGCGGGCGCCGTGCGGATCGCCTTCAGCGAGCGCTGCGCGTCGACGAGGTCGGCCGGCGTCATCTTGGGCTCGAGGCGCGAGACCATGTCGCGCCGGTCCTGGCCCTCGAGCAGCGCGCGCTCCGACTTGGGGTCCGGATAGCCGAGCTCGATGCACATCAGGAACCGGTCGAGCTGCGACTCGGGCAGCGGGAACGTGCCGATCTGGTCCTGCGGGTTCTGCGTCGCGATGACGAAGAACGGCTCGGGCAGCCGGCGCGGTTCGCCGTCGACCGAGACCTGCCGCTCCTCCATCGCCTCGAGCAGCGCGCTCTGAGTCTTCGGCGACGCGCGGTTGATCTCGTCCGCGAGCAGCACCTGCGAGAACACCGGGCCCGGGTGGAACACGAAGCGTGCGTTGTCGCGCTCGTAGACCGAGACGCCGACGATGTCGGCCGGCAGCAGGTCGTTGGTGAACTGCACGCGCTTGAACTGCAGGCCGAGCGAGATCGACAGCGCGTGCGCGAGCGTGGTCTTGCCGACGCCCGGGAGGTCCTCGATCAGCAGGTGGCCGCGCGCGAGCAGGCATGCGAGCGCCAGCCTGATCTGCGGCTGCTTGCCGACCACCACGCTGCCGACCTGCGCGGCGACGGCTTGGATTCGTTCGAGCATGGATCCCTTCACGACGAGTCGGCCGAGTGTAATCTATGGCCGCGAGCGGCCCGCCCGTCGCCCGACGGTCGGCGCCCCGCCGCATCGGCTCGCGTCGCCGGCGTCGCGTGCGCCCGACGCGACCGGTCCCGCCTCGCAGTCCCCGGAGATCACGATGGCCGCCCACGCCCCCGCTTCGTCCGTCCGTCCCCCGCAGCAGGCCACCGACGAACCGGTCGTGGTCCGCGAGGACCGCGGCCCGGTCGCATGGCTGTGGCTGAACCGGCCGCGCGCGTACAACGCCCTGTCAGAGGCGGTGCTCGACGGGCTTCAGCGCGAGCTCGACGCGATCGGCGCCGACCCCTCGGTGCGTGCCGTGGTGATCGGCGGGCGAGGCGCCGCGTTCTGCGCCGGGCACGACCTGCGCGAGATGCGCGCCGAGCCCTCGCTCGACTACTACCGGCACCTGTTCGCGCAGTGCAGCCGGACGATGGTCGCGATCCAGAGGCTGCCCCAGCCGGTGATCGCGCGGGTGCACGGCATCGCTACCGCCGCCGGCTGCCAGCTCGTCGCGGCCTGCGACCTCGCGGTGTCGGCCGACGACGCGCGTTTCGCCGTCTCGGGCGTCAACCTCGGCCTCTTCTGCTCGACGCCCTCGGTCGCGTTGTCGCGCAACCTGTCGCGCAAGGCCGCGATGCGGATGCTGCTGACCGGCGAGTTCGTCGGCGCGCGCGAGGCGGTCGAGCAAGGCCTGCTCAACGAGGCGGTGCCCGCCGAGGCGCTCGACGCCGCGATCGACGCGCTGCTCGCGAAGATCGTCGCCAAGCCGCGCGAGGCGATCGCGGCTGGCAAGGGCCTCTTCTACCGGCAGCTCGAGATGGGCACGGAAGCCGCCTACCAGCTCGCCGGCCAGACGATGGCCTGCAACATGATGGAAGGCAGCGCGCTCGAGGGCGTGCAGGCCTTCCTCGACAAGCGTCCCCCCAACTGGTGAGCGTGGCGCGCGATCCCCGCGCGTCGATCTTCCCGCACAGGAGCCCGTTCCCGATGACCATCGACACTGCAGCCGTGAACCGGCAGGTCCGCCTCGCATCCCGTCCCGTCGGCCTGCCGACCCGCGGGAACTGGTCCATCGTCGACGCGCCGATGCCCGAGCCCGCGCCGGGCGGCGTGCTGGTGAAGACGCTGATGCTCTCGCTCGACCCTGCGATGCGCGGCTGGATGAACGAGGGAAGGAGCTACATCGAGCCGGTCGGCATCGGCGAGGTGATGCGCGCCGGCGGCGTCGGGCGCGTCGTCGCGTCGAACACGCCGGCGTTCGCGGTCGGCGACCACGTGAGCGGCGGGCTCGGCGTGCAGCAGTACTGCGCGTTCGACGAGGCCGGGATCCGCAACGCCGGTCTCGTGAAGATCGACCCGTCGCTCGCGCCGCCCGAGAAGTGGCTGAACGCGCTCGGCATGCCCGGCATGACCGCGTACTTCGGCCTGCTCGACGTCGGCCAGCCGAAGGCCGGCGAGACCGTCGTCGTGTCCGGCGCGGCCGGTGCGGTCGGCCAGACCGTCGGCCAGGTCGCGAAGATCAAGGGCTGCCGCGTGGTCGGCATCGCGGGCGGCGCCGACAAGTGCGACTTCGTCGTGCGCGAGCTCGGCTTCGACGCGTGCATCGACTACAAGGCCGGCAGCGTGCGCGAGGGGCTCAAGCAGCACTGCCCGAAGGGCGTCGACGTCTACTTCGACAACGTCGGCGGCGACATCCTCGACACGGTGCTCACCCGCATCAACCGCAAGGCCCGCATCGTCATCTGCGGCGCGATCTCGCAGTACAACAACACGACCCCGGTGAAGGGCCCGTCGAACTACCTGTCGCTGCTGGTCAATCGCGCGCGGATGGAGGGCATCGTGGTGTTCGACTACGCGGCCCGCTATCCGGAGGCGGTGCGCGACATCGCGGGCTGGATGAAGGAAGGCCGGTTCAAGTCGCGCGAGGACGTGGTCGAGGGGATCGACACGTTCCCGGAGACGCTGCTGAAGCTGTTCGAAGGGTCCAATTTCGGGAAGCTGGTGCTGAAGGTGTGAGTCGCGTTGGTCGGGCGGGGGTGTTCCCGCTCGACGGTTGGCACCGTGAGACGGGGGCACACGGGCGAACCCGTCGAGTGGTGGGGAGAAGCGGGCGGGCGCGCTGCGCGCGCCAACCAGCGCGAGAACAGCCAGGATCGGAGCGGAGCGACGGCCCCTCAGAGCCCCCGCGCGATGATGTTCTTCAGCACCTCGGACGTCCCGCCCGCGATGCGGGTCACGCGCGCATCGACCCACGCCCGCCCGATCCCGTACTCGTTCGAGTAGCCGTAGCCGCCGTGCAGCTGCAGGAACTCGTCGAGGTACTTCCCCATCGTCTCCGTCGCCACCAGCTTCGCCATCGCCGCGCGCTCGCTCGTGATGCCGCCCGCCACGTGCTCCGCGATGCACTGGTCGACGAACGATCGCAGCTGGGTGATGTACGCCTTCGCCTCGGCAAGCTTGAATTGCGTGTTCTGGAAGTCGAGCAGCGGCGTGCCGAAGGCGTTGCGCTCGCGCACGTAGCGCAGCGTGTTGTCGAGTTGCGTCTCCAGGATGGCGCAGCTGCGCACCGCGATCACCAGCCGCTCCTGCGGCAGCTGCTCCATCAGGTAGCGGAAGCCGCGGCCCTCCTCGCCGACCAGGTTCGTGACCGGCACGCGCACGTCGTCGAAGAAGAGCTCGGCGGTGTCCTGCGCCTTCAGGCCGATCTTGTCCATCGGCGTCGCGCCCTTGGCGAAGCCGGGCGTGCCCGTCTCCACCGCGATCAGCGACACGCCCTTCGCGCCCGCGGCCGGGTCCGTCTTGCAGGCGACGACCACGACGCCGCAGTTGAAGCCGTTGGTGATCCAGACCTTCTGCCCGTTGATCACCCAGTGGTCGCCGTCGCGGACCGCGCTCGTGCGGATGTTCTTCAGGTCGCTGCCTGTGCCCGGCTCGGTCATGCCGATCGAGGCGACCAGCTCGCCCGCACACAGCTTCGGCAGCAGCCGGCGCTTCAGGGCCTCGCTGCCGTAGTGCAGCAGGTAGGGCGAGACCATGTCCGAGTGCACCGGCAGCCCGAGGCTCGCGCCGACGCGCGACATCTCCTCGGTGACCACGCACGCGTGCAGGAAGGTGCCGCCCGGGCCGCCGTACGCCTCGGGGATGGTCGTGCACAGCACGCCGGCCTCCCCGGCGCGGCGCCAGAACTCGAGCGGCGTGACCCCGGCCTTCTCCCAGTCGCGGTAGTGCGGCGCGATCTCGCGCTCGCAGAAGCGGCGGACCTGCTCGCGGAACGCCTCGTGTTCTTCGGTGAAGATCGGTCGTGTGGTCATCGTGTGCGGCCGCGCGAGGCGGCTCGGTGTCTCCCCGGGCGCTAGAATCCTCGCACCGGCGTCGCCGCAGCGTCAAACGCGCGGACCGGACGACGCCCACGATTGCATCGCGACACATCGCAGAGGAGGGACGACATGGGACAGCTCGACGCACGGGTGGCGATCGTCACCGGATCGGGGCGCGGCATCGGCCAGCAGATCGCGCTGCGGCTCGCGCGCGACGGCGCGAAGGTGGTGGTCAACGACCTCGACGAGGCGCCCGCGGCCGAGACGATCGCAATGATCCGCGCGCTCGGCGGCGAGGCGGTCGCGTGCAACGGCGACGTGGCCGCGCCCGACTTCGGCGAGCGGATCGTGAAGACCGCGCTCGACGCGTTCGGTGACGCGCACATCGTGGTCAACAACGCTGGCTACACCTGGGACAGCGTGATCCAGAAGATGAGCGACGAGCAGTGGGACGCGATCCTCGACGTCCACCTGAAGGCGCCGTTCCGCATCCTGCGCGCGTTCTTCGCGCACCTGAAGCCCGCGGTCGAGCGCGAGGCGAAGGAAGGCCGCCGCATCGTGCGCAAGGTCGTCAACATCTCCTCGACCTCGGGCGTCAACGGCAACGCCGGGCAGTCGAACTACTCGGCGGCCAAGGCCGGCATCAACGGACTGACCAAGACGCTCGCGAAGGAATGGGGGCGCTACAACGTGACCGTCAACTCGGTCGCATTCGGCTACATCCAGACGCGCCTCACCCAGCCGCTGCAGGAGGGCGACTCGGGGACGATCGAGGTGCAGGGGCGTGAGGTCAAGATCGGCGTGCAGGCCGGCCGCATCGCGGCGCTCTCGCAGATGATCCCGCTCGGACGCGGCGGCACGCCCGAGGAGGCGGCCGGGTCGGTGTACCTGTTCTGCAGCCCGGACAGCGACTACGTCAGCGGGCAGACGCTGGTCGTGACCGGCGGGCTGTGACGGCGTACGGAGGCGACGGCGCTGCGTCCGGCCGTGCGCCGGGCGGCCACGGGTCCGATCCGCCGCCGCGCGCGGCGGGTGACGACGGACCTGTCCTTGCACTGCGCGCCGCGCTCGAGACTTCGGCCGCGGTCGTTCGCACGCCCTGTGGCGCCGGCACGATGGTCTGGCGCCGCTGGGGCGCGGGCCGCCCGCTGGTGCTGCTGCACGGCGGCGCCGGCGGCTGGGACCACTGGGTGCGCAACGTCGGGCCGCTGTCGCGCGTGCGAGAGGTCTGGTGCGCGGACCTGCCTTCGCTCGGCGAGTCGGACGATGCGCCGGAACCGGGCGACGTGCACGCGATCGCCGCCGCGGTCGCCGACGGGCTCGACGCGCTGCTTCCGGGTCCGCATGCGTTCGACGTGGTCGGCTTCTCGTTCGGCGCGCTGATCGGCACGCTGGTCGCGCAGGCGCGGCCGGGTCGCGTCGGTCGACTGGTGCTGGTCGGCGCCGCGTCGATCGGGCTGCCCGACCCGAAACTGCCGCTGCGCTTCTGGCGCTGGGCGAGCGATGAGGCCGGCCAGCGCGAGATCCACCGCGCGAACCTGCACGCGCTGATGCTCGCCGCCACCGACGACGACCCCGACGCGGTGACGCTCCACGCGCGAAATGCCGCGCGCACCCGGTTCTTCGGCAAGACGGTGGCCGCGCAGCCGCTGACGCGCGACCGCCTGGGCGCGCTCGACGTGGCGCGTGTCGACGCGATCTACGGCGCGCTCGACGCGATCACCGGACGCGACGCAGACACTGCGCGCGTCGTGCTGCAGGCGGTGCGCCCGGGGCTGCGCTTCGAGGCGATCCCGGGGGCGGGGCACTGGGTGCAGTACGAGCGGCCGGCCGCGTTCGAGGCGGCGCTCGCGCGGCTGCTCGGGGCGGCGCGGCCCACCGCCTCTCAGGCCGGGCGATAGCGCGCCGACGTCGGGCCGGACGACGCGCACGCACGCTTCCGCGAAGACGCCCGCCGACGCTCAGTCCCACGCCGCGTCGAGCAGCGCCTTCAGCTCCGCCAGCCGCTCGCGCCCGATCCGCGCCGCGATCCGATCCTCGAGACGCTCGATGATCTGCGCCCCCGCGCGGTTCACCTGCCGCCCGCGCTCGGTGTAGACGACCAGCTTCGCGTTGCGCCGCTCCGGGTCGTCGCGGATCTCTAGGATGCCGCGCCGGGCGAGCTCGGCGACCGTCTTGTGGACCGCCTGGCGCGAGATCGCGAGCCGGCGCGCGAGCTCGGACATGCTGCACGGCTTGCCGCCCATGTGCGCGAGCAGGCGGCTCTGCGCGGGGGTGATGTAGGAGAACTCGCTGCGTCGAACCCCGCTCATGATCTCGCGCGCGAACCAGTCGGAGCGCGCGAGCAGCAGCTGCTTGAGGTTGTCGGGCATGACGGCGGGCTGGACGGCCAGGGGGGCGGGGGTGCTCGTAATCTCGTCAACCCATGTTGACAAGATGATTCTCGGGGCCTAGACTGCTCTTGTCAACCCGGTTGACGCCCATCGAGGCCTGCGCCGGGCGCGGCGCCCCGACGCGGATGTCGACCGGGCAGGCTGCCTATAATCGGCGGCATCCCGTCACAGCCCGAATCCACTCCCCCGAGACCCCCATGAAGATCCTCGTACCGGTCAAGCGCGTGGTCGACTACAACGTGAAGGTGCGCGTCAAGAGCGACGGCACCGGCGTCGACATCGCGAACGTGAAGATGTCGATGAATCCCTTCGACGAGATCGCCGTGGAAGAGGCG
>JADCHE010000140.1 GCA_020248665.1 Burkholderiales bacterium
CAACACCGGCGCGTGGGCACTGCGCTCGTGGACGATCAACCGCGACCACGACTGGATCATGCGCGCGCCCGCGCTGAATCCGCTCTGGTACAACCCGGCCATCCTCTACAAGCCGTGGAACAAGGACGGCACGCCGCTGCCGAACGCGTCGATCGGGGGCAGCACCCCCGGGACGCACTGGGGCGCGTTCACGTCGCGCGCCGACGCGGCGCAGCTGACCGAGCGCGACCCGAGGCAGGCGCCGATCACCGGAGGCTACGCATCGGTGACCGCGGGGGCCGGCCGCGGCCTGCTGGGCACCGACGTTGCCGATCCGACGTCGAACCTGCTCCTCGGACGTCGCGTGAACCTCGCGTCACCGTCGGTCGACTTCCGCTACTACAAGATGCCGTTCGACTTCGGGCCCACCAAGACCGGCTTCACGACCCCGCCCGGGAACGGGCACGCGAGCATCGCGTGGACGACGCACAACGACACCAGCTCCCCGCTCGACCTGTTCAGCCGGCCGCTGACGCCGACGACAACCGTCACCGCGAGCGGCTGCTTCACCGGCACCTCCCAGTGCCAGTCCGGCGCGTCGCCCGCGGCCGCGCTGCTCTCGACGACATGGCAGCGGACGAACTGCGCCGGCACCGTCGAGACCTTCACCGAGAATCCCGGGCCGCTGACCTGCTACCGCACGCGCTGCGGTACCGGTTCGTGGTCGGCATGGTCGTCGACGCTGGTCACGCCGCCCTGCTTCCAGTGGACCGACTGCTTCGGCGTCGTGCAATACTCCTCGACGAACCCCGGCCCGATCTCGTGCGGCTGGCGCCGGCAGAACTGCAACGGCACCTGGTCGACCTTCCCGTCGGCGCCGCCGGATTCGCTCACCTGCTATCGCACGCGCGGCTGCGACGGCTCGGGCTGGTCGGGCTGGTCGGGGACCAACCCCGGCACGCTGCCCGCGTGCTACACCCGCCAGAACTGCGCCGGGACGACGCAGTACTTCTCAGGCTCGGACCCGGGGACGCTGTCGTGCAGCTGGAGTAGGCAGACCTGCGAGGGCGTGACGCAGACCTTCCCATCGAATCCCGGAAACCTGAACTGCTGGCAGCGCACGCGCTGCGAGAGCCCCACCATCGACTACTGGACGACGACCGCGCCGAGCCCGCTCACCGTCTCGTGCCGGTACGAACGGCTGAACTGTCCGGGCGTGCTCGAGATCTTCCCGCCCACGCCGAATCCAGGTCCGCTCACCTGCTACCAGCGTCCGAACTGCGACGGCTCCATCACGGGCCCGACGGCGTCGGTGCTGACGCCGCTCACGTGCCCGGTTCCCGGCGAGCTGCCGATCACCTACACCCCGACGATCATCCCACGCAACCCCACGCTGATCACGCGGACGGCGACCCCGTTCACCCGGACCGCCACCGGCGGCGAGACGCGCACCTCGTCGCTGTACACGCGCGTCCAGACCTCGACGAACTCCGCGCTCGCGCCGTCGACCATCACGCCGATCGAGATCGCACGGGGCATCGAGACGGCGACGAAGAACTCGACGGGCATCCCGGTCTCGACGTGCCCGACGGGCACCTCGAACATCAGCTGCACGGTGACGCCCCCCGCGCCCGTGCCCGACCCCGCGCTGCTGACGCCGGCGCGGTACTACACCTACACGGGCAGCGGCAACAAGGGTGACCCCGCGAACTACCGCGTGGTGCAGATCGACCGCACCCGTCCGACCGGCTATCTCTTCCCGGTCGTCGACGCGGTCACCGGCCAGGCGGTCAGCGCGGCCGACTCCCAGCGCACCGACTGCGCGGCCAACGGCAAGACGCACTGCACCTGGGTCGAGGAGGCCCGCAACTTCGCGAACTGGTGGCTCTACTACCGGAACCGGCTGTTCACGGCGCAGGCCGTCATGGGCGACGCCATGTCGAGCATGACGACGTCTACGCAGCAGCAGCTGCGCCTGGCGTACGGCCGCATCAACTACTTCCCGGGCGCGTTCAATCCGTGGCGTACCGTGCCGCTCGAGACGATCGCGAGCCTGCCTGCCGTCGACGGCTTCACGAACCCCGGCGGCCTCGTGCGCGGGGCCCGGCCGTTCGTCACCGGATCGGCACCGCGTGCGGCGTTCTTCGACTGGCTGTTCAGCCTGTCCTGGGTCGGTGCGACCCCGAACCGCGAGGCGATCGACTCGATCGGGCGCTACTTCTCGTGGGCAGACAATCGCGGCCCCTGGGGCGCGACCCCGGGCACCGCGGATGGCGCGCCGCAGCTCGCCTGCCGACGCAACTTCGCGTTCCTGACCACCGACGGCGAGTGGACCAACGTGCTCGCGGGCCAGCCGCTGCTGAACCCCACGGGCCCGCTCGCCGGGCCCGGCTCGCCCGAAGAGGCCGACAACGTCGTCGGCCCGCTGATCACCGGCGACGGCAAGAACTCGGGCGCGACCTTCACCTACAAGCCCACGGACTGGCCCGCGCTGACCGGCGGCGCGAACCAGGCGGCCACGCTGACCGACGTCGCGACGTACTACTGGAACCGCGACCTGCGGCCCGATCTGCCGAACGTCCTCCGGCCGATCACCGAACCGCCGCGTCCGAATCCGGCGTTCTGGCAGTCGATGAGCACCTACATCGTGGGGTACGGGCTGTCGGCGTCGATGGACACCGCGGCGACGCGCACGGCGGTCTCGAACGGCAGCCCGGTCACCTGGCCGACCGTCGACTTGACGCCGACGATCATCACCGGCGGCAACCGCGTCAACGACAGCCTGCGCGCCGCGCTCGCGTCGCGCGGCGACTTCTACGCGGCCAGCGACACGGCCTCGCTGAAGAACGCCATCCTGAACGCGTTCCGGGAGATGGTCACGTTGCGCGGTTCGGCCGGGGGCGTCGCGGTGACCGGCCCCGGGATCACCGGCTCGTCGCAGGCCTACTTCCCGAGCTACGTGACCGGCAAGTGGACCGGCGCGCTGCGGGCGTACGCGTCGGCGGACCTCGAGGCGCTGGCCGCCGGGGGCAGCCCCGCGCCCGCCTGGAGCGCGTCGGTGCCGACGCACACGACCCGCAAGATGCTGACCAGCACGGCGCGCAACAGCGCGACGACCTTCACCGCGGCCAACCTGTCCAGCGCGCAGGCCACGGCGCTGACCGGCCCCGAGTACACCGCGACCGAGATCGTCGCGTACGTGCGCGGCGACCAGAGCCTCGAGCTGCCCGAAACCGGTCCGACGGGCGGGCGCAAGTTCCGGCGTCGCGAGACGCTGCTCGGCGACTTCGTCAACTCGACGCCGCTGTATGTGAAGGCGCCCGACTTCGGCTACGCGACGATGCCGGTGATCGGCAGCGCGTACGCGTCGTACGTGTCGACGCGCCGTGCCGGCACCACCGCGACCGTCTTCATCGGCGGCAACGCGGGCGCGTTCCACGCGTTCGACGCGGCGACCGGCGTCGAGCGCTTCGCCTACGTGCCGCGCGGCGTCTACGCGGACCTGCCGCGCCTCGCCGATCCCGGCTACAGCCACCGCTATTACGTCGACGGTCCCGTGACCGGCGGCGACTGGCACGACGGCAGCGCCTGGCGCTCGATCGTCGTCGGCACGACCGGCGCGGGCGGCTCGTCGATCTTCGCGATCGACGTCACGAACCCCGGCTCGGTGTCGGCGTCGGACGTCCGCTGGGACGTGACGAAGGCCGAAAGCAACTTCGTCGGCAACGTGCTGAGTCGCGGCGTGGTCGGCCGGATCCCGAACGGCGCAGGCGGCCACCGCTGGGTCTACATCGCCGGCAACGGCTACGAGAGCGTCTCCAACCGCTCGGCGCTGCTGGTCATCGACATCGCGACCGGCGCGGTCGACGCGATCCCGGTCGGTCCGACCTGGACCGAGGCGGCCGGCCTCGAGGCCCGCAACGGAATGGGCGGCGTGACCGTGTCGTACGACGCGCAGCGCAACGTGCGGGAGGTCTACGCCGGCGACCGGCAGGGCAACGTCTGGCGCTTCGACTTCTCGAACGGCGTGCCGACCGGCGCGAAGGGCTTCGACGGCGGCAACACGCCGCTGTTCGTCGCGACCGACGGCTTGGGCAAGCCCCGGCCGATCACGGCGGCGCCCCGGCTCGCGCTGCATCCGCTGTCGGGCCTCTACCTGATCTTCGGGACCGGCAAGCTGCACGACGACGGCGACAGCGCCGGCACCGACTCGCAGGCGATCTACGGCCTGTGGCTGAAGCCCGACCTGACCTCGGCGATCACCAGCGCGCAGATCGCGACGATCTCGGTCTCGGGCGGCGACGGCGATCGGACGTTCTCGCTGAACGCCATCGACTGGACCACGAAGCGCGGCTGGCAGGTGCCGCTCACCGGCGGTGAACGCGTGATCTCCGACCCGAGCGCGGACCTGGGGACGATGGTGGTCGCCAGCTTCAAGCCGGGCGCGGGGGGCGATCCGTGCGACGGCGGCGGCACCTCGTACCTGTACCGCATCAACTACTCGACCGGCGAGGCGGTGGGCATCCCGGCCTCGGGCGTGGTCGGCGCGGTCACGCCGCTGGTCGCGCTGCCGGCGCAGTCCCGGACACTCGCGTCGAAGAACTTGCCCAGCGTGTTCCAACGCCAGCCCGGCGAGCCGACCAACGGCGGCGCGAGCTCGAGCGCGCAGTGCCGGCTCTACAGCACGAGCATCCAGGGCCTTCCCAACGTGATCGCGCAGAACTGTCCGGGCCTCGCGCCGGTGCGGATGTGGCGCCAATCGCCCCGATGAACCACAGCCCGGAGCACCGCATGCCCCAATGCCATCGTCAGCGCGGCTTCACCCTGATCGAGCTGCTGATCGGCATGGCCGTCGTGGCGATCCTCACCTCGATCGCGCTGCCGCAGTACAGCGAGTACGTGGCCCGCCAGCGCCGCACCGACGCGCGTACCTCGCTGACGATGGCGATGCAGTGGATCGAGCGCTTGCGCGCCGAGAACCTCGGCGTGTACACCGGCGCGACGCTGCCCGCGTCGATGGCGGTGTCGCCGTCGACCGGCGCGCCGATGTACGACATCGTCCTGGCCGACGTGACCGCGGTCACCTGGCGGCTCGAGGCGCGGCCCCGCCCGGGCGGGCCGATGGCGAGCGACGCGTGCGAAGTGATGACGCTCGCGTCCGACGGCCAGCGCACCGCCGCGGGCCAGACCTCGGGCGCCGTCTTCGAGCGCTGCTGGGGACGCTGACCCCCGGATCGCCGGCCGGACGGGCCGGCATCTCGGGCCGCGTGCCGGAGGGGCCGGCGCCCTCCGGTCCGCCATCGCCAGGGCGTAGCAGTCCGGGCTCGGCTCGACCGGGTGCTCGAGCTCGGGCAGGGCCGGCTCGTGTCCGCCACGCAGCCGCCGTTCACGGCCCATCGCCCAGTGGGCGGCGGGGTCGCGCGTCGCCGTCGTCAGAACTGCACGCCCCGAGTCAGCGCCCCGTCGATCACCAGGTTCGTGCCGGTGATGAAGCTCGCCGCCGGGCTCGCGAGAAAGACGACACCGTTGGCCATCTCCTGCGGCGTGCCCATCCGGCCGGTGGGATTGAGCGCGAGCGCCTGCTTGTAGAGCTCGGGGTTGCCGTTCTTGATCTGCTCCCAGACGCCGCCCGGGAAGTAGGTGTTGCCCGGCGACACGGTGTTGGCTCGGATGCCCTTGCAGGCGAGCTGGAACGCGAGGCCCTGCACGTAGTGGATCAGCGCGGCCTTGAAGGTGCCGTAGGGGCCGGCGGCGAAGTCCACCTCGCGCCCGGACACCGACGAGATCGCGACGATCGAGGCGGCCTTGCTCTGCTCTAGCCAGGGCATCGCGGCATTGACCAGCCGCACCGTGCCCATCATGTCGACCTCGAACTCCTTCTGCCAGCTCGCCTCGTCCTGGCCGATCGCGAGCGCGCTGACGTTGGCGACCGCGACGTCGAGCCCGCCGAAAGCGGCGGCGGCCGACTCGACCCAGGACTTGAGCGCCGCGGCATCGGCGACGTCGACGGCCGCGCCGTGGGCCTTCCCGCCCTTGGCCTTCAGCGCGGCGACGGTCTGCTCGACCTCGCCGGCGTTTCGAGCGCAGATCGACACGTTCGCGCCTTCGGCCGCGAGCGTCTCGGCGATCGCGCGGCCGATGCCCTTGGTGCCGCCGGTGACGACGGCGTTCAGTCCCTTCAGTCCGAGATCCATGGTGTGTCCGCTCCGTTCAGCGCTTGAGGTAGGTCTTGTCGACGCCTGCGCCGACGGTGTACTTGGGGTCGACGACGTTGCCGAGGCGCACGCGGCCGCACTGGCTGAGCATCATGTATGCGTCCCAGCGGTCGTAGTCGTACTCGGCCTCCATCCACTTCACGAGCTCGGCGTACGCGATGCGGGTCGCGTCCTCGAGCGGGCGCGTGCTGCCGATCGCCATGATCAGGAACTCGTTCTCCAGCCGCGGCCATTCGAGCGTCCAGCCCTTGATCAGGTCGACACGGATGGTGGTGGTGCTCGGGTACTCGACCGCGGTGCCGCAGATCTCGCCGTCGCCCTGGCAGGCGTGAGCATCGCCGATGAAGAGCCGTGCGCCCTCGGTGCGCACCGGCAGGTAGGTGATGCTGCCCGGCCCCATGTCGGGCAGGTCCATGTTGCCGCCGTGGTTGTCGGGCGTGAGCGAATTGATCGAGTCGATCTCGGGGGAGGTCGACAGCGTGCCGATGTGCGGGCGGTAGGGCAGCGTCACGCGCTTGCTCCAGTAGACGCCCTGCTCGTCGACGTCGATCTTGCGCACCAGCTCCGGCAGCGGCTCGTTGAGCGTCGCGGTGAGCGAGGTGTTCGACAGCCCGCCGAAGAACGGGATCAGCGCGCAGGTCCCGCGCGGGTTCGGGCCTCGCGGCTTCATGCTCTCGATGTGCACCGCGATCGCGTCGCCGGGCTTGGCACCCTCGATGATGATCGGGCCGTTCTGCGGATTCACGAAGGGCATCTTCAGCACCTTCGAGGGCAGGTCCTGCTCGGTCTTCACCGCACCGCCGAACGCGTCGCGCGTCTCGACGACGATGCGGTCGCCTGGCCTCACGTGCAGCACCGGCTGCGAGTACGGGCCCATCGTGAAGTGGTACGTGCCCTGCTTCGCCTCGGTCAACTCGTGGGTCGTGCCGACGCGGCCGCCCGCGACACCGCGGGTATTCATGATCGAGGTGTCGAGCCAGCTCATCGCATGCGTCCGATGGTTTCCAAGGGAGGCATCGAGGGTATGCGAGCGGCCTCGTCCCCTGCAAGCGGCGGGGATTCCGGACCCCTGGCCCCGGCTGTGGATCGCGGGTTTGACCGGCCGTCCACAGCTCGGTCACCATGGGTCGCTTCGCAGCGGACGAAAGGGAGTCCCGGACATGGACGTGAAGGCGGCAGTCTCCTACGAGGCGGGCAAGCCCCTGGTCATCGAGACCGTGCAGCTCGAGGGGCCGAAGGCCTTCGAGGTGCTCGTCGAGATCAAGGCGAGCGGCGTGTGCCACACCGACGAGTTCACGCGTTCCGGGGCCGACCCCGAGGGGCTCTTCCCGGCGATCTTCGGGCACGAGGGCGCGGGCGTCGTCGTCGACGTCGGGCCGGGCGTGACCAGCCTGAGGAAGGGCGACCACGTGATCCCGCTCTACACGCCCGAGTGCCGTCAGTGCAAGTCGTGCCTGTCGAGGAAGACGAACCTGTGCACCGCGATCCGTGCGACGCAGGGAAAGGGGGTGATGCCCGACGGCACCAGCCGCTTCTCGATCGGCGGCAGGAAGGTCCACCACTACATGGGCTGCAGCACGTTCGCGAACTACACCGTGCTGCCCGAGATCGCGCTCGCGAAGGTCCGCGAGGACGCGCCCTTCGAGAAGGTCTGCTACATCGGCTGCGGGGTGACCACCGGCATCGGTGCGGTGATCAACACCGCGAAGGTCGAGCCGGGCGCGAACGTGGTCGTGTTCGGCCTCGGCGGCATCGGCCTGAACGTGATCCAGGGCGCGCGGATGGTCGGCGCGAACATGATCGTCGGAGTCGACCTCAACAACGACCGCAAGGCGATCGCCGAGAAGTTCGGCATGACCCACTTCGTGAACCCGAAGGAGGTGGGCGGGGATCTCGTCGCGCACCTGGTCGAGCTGACCGGGGGCGGCGCCGACTACTCGTTCGAGTGCATCGGCAACGTCGACGTGATGCGCCAGGCGCTCGAGTGCACCCACCGCGGCTGGGGCACCAGCATCATCATCGGCGTGGCCGGCGCGGGCCAGGAGATCAAGACCCGGCCGTTCCAGCTGGTCACCGGCCGCAACTGGCGCGGCACCGCGTTCGGCGGCGCGCGCGGTCGCACCGACGTGCCGAAGATCGTCGACTGGTACATGGACGGCAAGATCGACATCGATTCGCTGATCACCCACGTGATGCCGGTCGAGAAGATCAACGATGCGTTCGACCTGATGCACGCGGGCGAGTCGATCCGTTCGGTGGTGACCTTCTCATGACGCTCGAGAAGGTCTCCGAGGCGCGCTGCTTCGGCGGCGTGCAGCAGGTCTGGTCGCACGAGTCGGCCGCGACCGCGTGCACGATGCGCTTCGGGCTCTTCCTGCCGCCGCAGGCCGCGCACGGGCGCGTGCCGGCGATGTGGTGGCTGTCGGGGCTGACCTGCACCGAGGAGAACTTCGTCGTGAAGGCGGGCGCGCAGCGCGTGGCCGCACAGCTCGGGATGGCGCTTGTCGCGCCGGACACCAGCCCGCGCGGTGTCGAGCTGCCGGGCGATCGCGACAGCTGGGACTTCGGCCTCGGCGCGGGCTTCTACGTCGACGCGACCCGCGAGCCGTGGTCGCGGCACTACCGGATGCGGTCCTACGTCGTCGACGAGCTGCGTGCGCTCATCGAGGGCGAGTTCCAGGTCGACGGAGCGCGTACCGCGATGTCCGGCCACTCGATGGGCGGGCACGGCGCGCTGACCATCGCGCTGTCGAATCCGGAGTGGATCCGCTCGGCGTCGGCCTTCGCGCCGATCGCCTCGCCGACGCGCTGCCCGTGGGGCGAGAAGGCGCTGTCGGGCTACCTCGGCGAGGACCGCGCGAGCTGGGCCGCGTACGACTCGACGGATCTGCTGCGCGCCCGCGGCTGGGCCGGACCGCCGATCCTCGTCGACCAGGGCACCGCCGACCCGTTCCTGGCGTCGCAGCTCAAGCCCGAGCTGCTGGAGCAGGCCTGCGCCGACGCGAAGGTGCCGCTCGAGCTGCGCCGGCAGGACGGCTACGACCACGGGTACTTCTTCGTGTCGACCTTCGTCGAGGACCACCTGCGCCGGCATCGCGCACAGATCTGACACGGACGCGCCCCGGAAACGCCCGTCTCCCGCGGCGGTGCCGGGCCCGTCAGCGTGCCGGGTCCCGCGGCCGCCACGGGTACCGTCCGATCGACAGCCTCGTGAGCGACGTGCGTGCCGAGATCGCCGGCTCGGCGTCGACGATCAGCCGTGGCGGACCGACGGGCGTCAGGGTCGTTCGGTCGGCACGGTGCAGGAAGGACGACCCCGTCGGCCGGGTCGGCGTGCAAGACAGTCCGCGTCGTGCGCAGCGGCGGGGCGGCGCCGCGCGACCTCAGAAGAACGCCATCGTGCGGACCTCGATGCTCTCGCGCTGCATCGCGTCCGGCGGCGAGGTCGGATCCTCGAACGCGCTGTGTCCCATGAAGCGCGCGCGGCCGTCGGTCTCGGAGTCGTAGGTCTTCAGCAGCAGCGCGCGGTCCGCCTCCATCAGCGGGAAGTAGACCCAGCGGTGCGCGGGCGAGTACCGCATCACGTAGATCTCGCCGGTGCGCTCGCGGTACTTCAGGTCCATCCGCAGCATGTCGTCCGGCGCATGCGTGGTCGCGTCGCACATCGCGAGCGGCAGCTCCTCGACGCGGCGGTACAGCGGCTTCCAGACGTTGTAGAACGCGACGCGGCGCGACAGCAGCTCGTCGGCCTCCTCGGGGAGGATGTCGCGCACGCGCTGCGGCCCGCTGTCCACGGTGTAGTCGCTGTGCACGAGCAGCACCGCCGGCCGCTTGATCGTCGTCTGCACCTTGAGATCGGCGGGCAGCCGGCGGCGGATCGTGTGGTCGAAGACCACGACGCGCCGCGCGCCGGTGTTCGCCTTCACGAAGTCGACCACCTGCGGGTAGAAGCGCGCATGCACCGACGGCTCGTCGTCGAACGCGTCGAAGCGCCCTCCGAACGGATGGATCTCGAAGCCCTCGCGGTCGGCCGAGAGCGACGCGGCGCGCGGCCATCCGTCCTCGATCTCGACCTCGCGGGCGTCGGTGCCGGGCGGGTTGAGCTTCACCCCGGGGTCCGGCTCGTAGAAGTAGTAGTCGGGGGGCACGCCGTTGTCGACGGTGTACTGCATCGTCGCGCGGACGGTTCGGGGTGCGCTCATCGTTCGGGGTCCGGTGCGGTGGGTTCAGTTCAGGGGCTTGGCGACGAAGCCCTCGTCGATGTTCGTGCGGCGCCAGCAGGCGAGCGGCTCGACGCGCTCGACCATCCAGCGCTTCAGGTTCGGGTGATCGGCCAGCGGCAGCTTCTGCCAGCCGTGCAGGTGCATCGGCGAGGCGAGCGCGATGTCGGCGATCGTGGGCGCGGACGTGCCGGCGACCCAGTCGTGCTTCGCGAGCCGGGCGTCGAGGATGCCGGCGAGCTTGTGGAAGTTCTCGGCCTGCCCGGCGAGCACCTGCGCGTCGGCGGCGCCGCCGAGCAGCGGCTTGACGCAGTTCTCGACGAGGAACACGTAGCACGACGGGAACCAGCTCGACGACTCCCAGAGCAGCCAGCGGTTCACGTCGGCGCGCGTACGCAGGTCGGTCGGGTAGGCCGACGCGTTGCCGACCTTGTCGGCCGCGTACTGCAGGATCGCGTTCGACTCCCACAGCACGAAGTCGCCATCCTTCATCGCCGGGATGGACGCGTTCGGGTTCAGCGCGAGGTACTCGGGCGACTTCTGCTCGCCCTTGAAGTAGTCGACATGCTTCAGCTCGTACGGGGCACCGACGAGCTGGAGCCCGGCGAGCACCTTGCGGCAGTTGACGGTGATCGGGTCGGCGTAGATCTGCATCGCGGGTCTCCTCGTGTGTGTGGGGACGGCGATCGGGCGCCGCCTGCGACGCAGTGTCCGCGACTTGACCGGGGGCAGGAAAGCCGGTCGAATGCGAACGGATCGTCCGCGAATCGAGAACGATGGTCATCACCACCGACATGCTCGGCGCGTTCGTGAAGGTCGCGCAGACCCTGAGCGTCAGCAGCGCCGCGGCCGAGCTCGGCGTCGGCAAGGGCCTGGTCAGCAAGCGGATCGCGCAGCTCGAGGCGCTGGTCGGCGCGACGCTGTTCAGCCGCAGCACGCGGCGCGTGTCGCTGACCCCGGCCGGCGAGGCCTACCTCGACGGCGCGCGTCGGGCGCTCGCCGAGATGGCCGCCGCCCAGGAGCGGGTGCGCGACCTGCGGGCGCAGCTCACCGGCGACATCCGGCTGACCGCGCCGGTGTCCTGGGGGCAGCGGGTGCTGGCCGCGCGGCTGCCCGAGTTCCTGCGCGCGCATCCGGGCATCGGCATCGAGCTGCAGCTCGCCGACCGCGTGATGGACGTCGGGCGCGATCGGATCGACGTCGCGCTGCGCTGGTCGAGCGCACCGCCGTCCGCCGGGCTCGCGTCGGCGCCGGTCGCCGAGGTGGGCTGGCTGCTCGCCGCGTCGCCGGCCTGGCTCGAGGCTGCGGGCTGGCCTCGCGAGCCCGAGGATCTCGTCGCGCACCCGGGGCTGTGCTACTGGCGCGAGAGCGCCGACGACCAGTGGCGCCTCGCGCGCGCCGACGGCAGTGCGCGGCGGCAGGTGCGCGTCGCCGGGCGCTACCACGTCGACAACCCCGAGGCGGTCGCCGAGGCGGCGCTCGCCGGCCTCGGCGTCGCGATGCTGCCCGACTACCTGTGCACCGCCGCGCTGCGCGACGGACGGCTGGTGCGCGTACTGCCCGAGTGGACACCGGTCACCAAGTTCGGCACGCGCATCACCGCCGTCGGGGCGCCCGAGCGGATGGGGCTCGCGCGCGTGCGCGCCCTGCTGCGCTTCCTGCGGAACGGGACCGTCCCGTGAGCCGTGCGCTCGCCGGTGCGCCCGGCGCGGTGTTAGGGTTCGGAGGATGGACGCGCGCGTTTCGAACCTGCTCGCAGGCACGGCCTGCTACCTGCTCGCGAGCCTGCTATGGGGGCTCAACATCCCGCTGACGGCGTCGCTGCTGACGGCATTCGATCCATTGTGGCTTTCATCGTGCCGCTACCTGATCGCATCGGGCGTGCTCGGCGCGTGGGTGCTCGCCACGCTCGGTGCCGGCGCGCTGCGCTCGCCCATCCCGCTCGCCCGGGTCGCGCTGCTGAGCCTCGCGATCGCGGCCTTCCTGACGTCGTTCAACATCGGGCTGATGCTGACCCATCCGGTGACCGCGGCGGCGGTGATCGCCGGCTCGCCGGTCTACGTCGCGGTGGTCTCGCGCGCGATGACCGGCGCGCGGCTCGCGCCCGGCTTCGTCGGCGCGACGCTGCTGACGCTCGTGGGCGCCGGCATCGCGATCGCCGGGCGCGCCGACCCGCACGGGCCCAGCCTGTCGGGCGGCGAGCCGCTCCTGGTGGCCTCGATCGGCTTCTGGACCGTCTTCTCGATCCTGTCGCAGCGCTGGTTCGCGCCGGAGGTGCCGCAGCTGCGGCGGACCTTCCTGACCTCGCTGTGCGCGATCCCGTGGCTGCTCGCGATCTGGGCGCTCGCACGTGCGCTCGGGTGGGTCGGTGCGCCGCACCTCGCGCCCGAGGGGCGCGACCTCGTCTACCTGCTCGTGACCGCGGTCCTCTGCACCGCGCTCGCGGTCGTCGCCTGGAACGTCGGCGTCGCGCGTCTCGGCATCGCGGCCGGCGGACTGTGGCAGAACGCGGTGCCGGTGTTCGCGGTGCTGATCTCGCTGGTGGTGTTCGGCGTCGTGCCGACGGGCGCGCAGGTCGCGGGCGGCGCGGTGGTCATGGCGGGCGTCGCGTGGATGCAGTGGCACACCCTGCGCGCGTCGCGGGCACCGGCGGGCGCGGTGGCCTGAGCGAGGCGCTTCCCGTGTGGTGGCGATCGGTGCGGGTGCAGGGATACCGCGCCACGCGGCGCGCTCAGGGGCGCGCGTGCCAGGCCGTCGTGGCGGCCCCCGCCGCCGCGAGCGCGGCGCCGGCCAGCAGCGCGTGCGCCGCGCCGATCGACTGGCCGACCCATCCGAAGAACAGGCTGCCGAGCGGCGTCGCGCCGATGAACATCGCGGTGTAGATCGCAAGCACGCGGCCGCGCTTGTCGTCGGGCACGCGAAGCTGGATCGCCATGTTCGTCGACACCGCCTGCGCGATCGTGCCGAGCCCGACCGCGACCATGCCGACGACCGACAGCGGCATCCAGGTGCTCGACGCGAACGCGGCGAGCCCGGTCGCGGCGATCGCGTTGCCGGCGAGCGCGATCCGCGGGAGGTCGTCGCGGCCGCGGCGCGCGGCGAGCGACATCGCTGCGGTCATCGCGCCGAGCCCGGCGCTCGAGATGAACAGCCCGACCCATTCGGGGTGCGCACCGTGCAGCTCGGCGACCGCGGCCGGCATCAGGTGCACGTACGGGCCGACGCCGAAGCCCAGCAGGAAGACGCCCGCGAGCAGCCGCACGATCGTCGGGTCGGCGAACGCGAAGCGCCAGCCCTCGAGGTACTGGCGCATGAACGACGCCTCCTTCGCGCGGACCGCGTGCCTCTCGTCGGTCCGGATCCGCGACAGCTGCAGCAGCGTCGCGCAGAGCGTCAGAGGGTGCAGCAGGAAACACGCGGCCTCGCCGACCGCGCCGATCAGCAGCCCGCCGATCGCCGGGCCGACGAAGCGCGCGGTGTTGAGCGCGCTCGAGTGCAGCGCGACCGCGTTCGGCAGCGCCGCCCGGTCGGGGACGAGATCGGACAGGAACGCGTGCCGGATCGGGATCTCGCAGGCGAACATCAGCCCGCGCAGCGCGGCGATCGCGACGAGGATCGTCGGGGTCACGTGCCCGGTCCAGGTGAGCACGGCGAGCAGCAGCCCGAGCAGGGCCACCGTCGACAGCAGGCCGATCAGCATCCGTCGCCGCGGGTAGCGGTCGGCGAAGAGCCCCGCGACCGGCGACACCAGGATCGCCGGAGCGAGCTGCGCGAAGCCGACGACGCCGAGCACCGCGACCGAGCCGGTGAGGCGGAACGCGAGCCAGGCCATCGCGACGTTGTGGGCGAAGCCGCCCACCAGCGCGATGGCCTGGCCGGTGAAGTAGCGGCGGAACCCGGAGTGGGCGAGTGCGGGGAAGCGGCCGCCGGCGCGCCTGGTCACCGTCGCGTGCCGCTGCGGCGGGGCGCGGCGCGGCCGGCGCCCGCGGGCAGCGGCAGCGCCGTCTTGTAGCGCACCTGCTTCAACGTGAAGCTCGAGCGGATCTTCTCGACGCCGGGGATCGGCGACAGCCGCTCGAGGATGAAGCGCTCGAGCGCCCGGATGTCCGGCACGACGACGCGCAGCAGGTAGTCCGCGTCGCCGGTCATCAGGTAGGCCTCCATCACCTCGTCGTGCGCGGCGATGCGCCGTTCGAACTCGGCGAGCGTCGCGGTGTTCTGCTCGCGCAGCGAGATCGAGATGAACACCGACACACCGAGCCCGAGCGCCTCGGGGTCGACCAGCGCGACGTACCGGCGGATCGTTCCGACGCGCTCGAGCGCGCGCACGCGGGCGAGGCAGGGCGAGGGCGAGAGGTTCACGCGCCGCGCGAGCTCGACGTTCGACAGCGAGCCGTCGCGCTGGAGCTCGGCGAGGATCGCCATGTCGATCGCATCGAGCGGCATGAAATTCCGTTGAAGGTATTTTTCAGGGCATGACATGCTGCCACGCTTCGTTCCGGCCGCCAAGCGCGGCACCAATGACCGCAGCGGGCGGCATACGATGGCGCATCCGCCCAGGAGACCCTCCCGATGAACGCGCCGCTGCGCCTCGACGCGCTCCACCCCACGGCCGACGCCGATACGACCGGCGCGCCCGCCGCGCCGCGCGACGACGATCCGACCGAGACCGCGGAATGGGTCGAGTCGCTCGCCGCCGTCGTCGAGCAGGCCGGTCCGGCGCGCGCGCGCTTCCTGCTCGATGCGCTGCAGCGGCACGCGGCACGCCGCGGCCTGCGCTGGCGGCCCGCGCTGTCCACGCCCTACGTGAACACCATCCCGGTCGCCGAGCAGCCGCCGTTCCCGGGCGACCTCGAGGCCGAGCGCGAGCTGTCGGCGCTGATGCGCTGGAACGCGCTCGCGATGGTGGTCCGCGCGAACAAGGCCTTCGGCGAGCTCGGCGGCCACATCGCGTCGTACGCGTCGGCGGCGGACCTCTTCGAGACCGGCTTCAACCACTTCTTCCGCGCGCGGCGCGACGGCTTCCTCGGCGACCTCGTCTACTTCCAGCCGCACTCGGCGCCCGGCGTCTACGCGCGTGCGTTCCTCGAGGGCCGGCTGCGCGCCGAGGACCTCGCGCACTACCGCCGCGAGCTGGCCGCGCCCGCGGCCGGCGCGCGCGGGCTGTCGAGCTACCCGCACCCGTGGCTGATGCCCGACTTCTGGCAGTTCCCGACCGGCTCGATGGGCATCGGGCCGATCAGCGCGATCTACCAGGCCCGCTTCATCCGCTACCTCGAGCACCGCGGCCTGGTCGCGCCGAGCGGTTTCGACGGCTCGCGCGAGCACGCGATGCAGCGCAAGGTGTGGGGCATCTTCGGCGACGGCGAGATGGACGAGCCCGAGTCGATGAGCGCGCTGACGCTCGCCGCCCGCGAGCGGCTCGACAACCTCGTGTTCGTCGTCAACTGCAACCTGCAGCGGCTCGACGGCCCGGTGCGCGGCAACGGCCGCATCGTCGACGAACTCGAGGCGCTGTTCACCGGCGCCGGCTGGAACGTGATCAAGCTGGTCTGGGGCAGCGACTGGGACGGGCTGCTCGCGCGCGACGTGCACGGGGCGCTGATCGACGCGTTCGACGGCACCGTGGACGGCCAGTTCCAGACGCTTGCCGCGACCGACGGCAAGTTCAACCGCGAGCGCTTCTTCGGGCAGAACGAGGCGCTGCGCGCGCTGTCGCAGGGCATGACCGACGAGCAGATCGACCGGCTCACTCGAGGCGGGCACGACCCGGTCAAGCTGTACTCCGCCTACCACGCGGCCGCGCGCCACGTCGGCCGGCCGACGGTGATCCTCGCGCACACCAAGAAGGGCTTCGGCATGGGCCGCGCCGGCCAGGGCCGGATGACGACGCACCAGCAGAAGAAGCTCGACCGCGACGCGCTGCTCGAGTTCCGCGACCGCTTCCGCCTGCCGATGACCGACGAGCAGACCGAGTCGCTCGAGTTCGTGAAGCCCGACGACGACGCGCCGGCGATGCGCTACCTGCGCGAGCGGCGCGAGGCGCTCGGCGGCGCGCTGCCCCGCCGCGACCCGGCCTGCGAGGCGGTGCCGGTGCCTGCGATCGGCACCTGGGCGGAGTTCGCGCTGAAGGCCGACGGCCGCGAGATGTCGACGACGATGGCGTTCGTGCGGATGCTCGGCGGCCTGCTGAAGGATCCGGCGCTCGGGCCCCGGATCGTGCCGATCGTCGCCGACGAGGCGCGTACCTTCGGCATGGCGAACCTGTTCCGGCAGGTCGGCATCTGGTCCTCGGTCGGACAGCGCTACGAGCCCGAGGACATCGGCTCGATGCTGTACTACCGCGAGGCGACCGACGGCCAGATCCTCGAGGAGGGCATCACCGAGGCTGGTGCGCTCGCATCGTGGACCGCGGCCGCGACCTCGTACGCGGTGCACGGCCTCGCGATGATGCCGTTCTACATCTACTACTCGATGTTCGGCTTCCAGCGTGTGGGCGACCAGATCTGGGCCGCGGCCGACCAGCGCGCGCGCGGCTTCCTGATCGGCGCGACCGCGGGCCGCACGACGCTGGGCGGCGAGGGGCTGCAGCACCAGGACGGCAGCTCGCACCTGGTCGCCGCGACCGTGCCGAACTGCCGCGCGTGGGATCCGGCGACCGCGGGCGAGCTCGCGGTGATCCTCGAGCACGGCATGCACGAGATGCTCGACGAGCAGCGCGACGTCTTCCACTACGTGACCGTCGGCAACGAGAACCAGCCGCAGCCGTCGCTGCCGGAGGGCGTCGAGGCGGACCTGCTGCGCGGGCTGTACCGCGCGCGCCCGGCGCCGTCGACGCTGCCGGCGGACGCGCCGCGCGTCACGCTGATCGGCAGTGGCGCGCTGCTCGCCGAGGCGACGGCCGCGGCCGACCTGCTCGCGGCGGAGCACGGCGTCGCGGCGGAGCTGATGAGCGCGACCAGCTGGAGCGAGCTCGCACGCGACGGCATGGCCTGCGAGCGGACCGCGCGACTCGCCGGCGAGGCGGCGGTGCCGCACGTCGCGCGGCTGCTCGGCGGCTCGGACGCGCCGGTGATCGCGGTCAGCGACTATGTGCGCACGGTGCCCGAGTCGATCCGGGCGTTCGTGCCGCGCGAGCGCGGCTACACGACGCTCGGCACCGACGGCTTCGGGCGCAGCGACACGCGCGTCGAGCTGCGCGCGTTCTTCGAGGTCGACGCGGCCTCGATCGCGCTCGCGGCCGTGCACGCGCTGCACGCGCAGGGGCAGGTGGACGACGCGTCTGTGGCGAAGGCCAGGGCGCGGGTCGGGGGTGGTGAGGCGCCCTGGCGGCGATGAGCCGGCGGGTCAGGCTCGCCCCGTGCGCGCGGGTCTGCGTACGGGCATGCGGGTCGCATGACCTGCCTCGACGCGGGGTCTGTCGCGTTCGGGCATGATCCGGCTGCCTCTCGGAGCCGTATCCCCATGTCCTCCTTCCTGTCGATGCTCGACCGCCGCCTCGAACGCCTCTTCGCGCTGCTCTCCAAGAGCACCCTGTCCCGGCGCCGCGATCGCTGAGCCGTCCACCAAGATCCGCTGGCCATGCCAACGGCAACGTGACACACCAGCCGCGGACTACGGTCGATCCACGTATCGGAACGAGCACAGCCGACGCGGGCGATCAAGGCGTCGCGTCGCGCGCCCGCGCCGGTCTCGTCGGCGATCCGGGAGGCGCCGGACCGTCATCCGGATCGCCACCCGCGGGCAGGTCGCGCGTCGAGTGTCCCCTTCGTCCTGCAGGGCCGTCGGAGGTTGTTCGCCGTCGTCCCGATCGACGAGTACCAGCGTCTGGTCGCGCAGGCCGCCCGAGCGTCCGACGTCGCCGAGGTCAGGCGGTTGCGCCGTGCGCGTCGCGCCGGAAGGGCGCAGACCGTGCCGGCCTCGGTGGTCGACCGCCGGCTGTCCGGCGCGGCGGTGGTCCGCGTCTGGCGGGAGCATCGCGGCCTGTCCGTGCGCGGGCTGGCCGAAGCGGCCGGCATCTCCGCGCCGTACGTGTCGCAGATCGAGGCCGGGCGGCGGCGGTCGACGGTGGCCGTCCTCGTCCGCCTGGCCGACGCCCCGAGCGTCGACCTCGACGATCTCGCCTGGCGCCGATCAGATGCTCAGGTCCAGCCGGTTGTAGTCCTTCATCGTCGCGCGCGCCGCGTCGTCCCAGCGGTACGACAGGCCCGCGTCCGCGTGCGGCCGGTAGACGAACGGCGTTTCCTGTGGATACGTCTGTCGCCGCGCATCGATGCCGTAGCCGATGACGCGCGCGCGCTCGCGGATCCGCGTCTCGTCGAACACCGCGGGGGCAGCGTGGATGCCGCCGCCCGTGACACCGAGCACCGACCGGCGGCGGTGGAAGCCGAGATTCAGCGTGATGCGCCAGTCGGGGCTGGTGTTCGCGAACGAGCCGTGCACCGCCTGACGGTTCGTGATCGCGACGTCGCCGGGCGCGCAGACGATCGGCACCGCGTCGGGCAGGCGTTCGGAGCCGGCGGTGGCGCACATCGCCCTGATGTCGACGCGCCGGAGCTTGTGCGACCCGGGCACGACCCACACGCCGTTCGCGGGCGTGCAGCCGTAGACCTGCCCCATGAAGTTGAAGCCGTGCGTGCCCTCGTCCCAGTCGGGCGCGTCCCAGTGGGTGACGCCGTCGCGGTGCCACGCGACCGACGCGCCGAGCCCGGGGGCCTTGATGAACAGCGCCTCGTTGAACGGCACGAAGTCGTCGCCGTTGACCGCCGCGGCGACCGCGAGCAGGCCCGGGTGGCCATAGACGCGCAGGTGCGCCTCGGAGAACTGCAGCGAGCCGAGGATCAGGTAGACGATCTCGTCGGGTGCGTCGGCGGCGGCCTTCGGCTCGTGCATCTTCACCGGATGACGGCCGTTCGCGAGCGTCGTGCCGCCGAACGGATCGGCGAGCGGCTTCGACCAGAAGAGCGTCGGCGCCGCGTTGTCGACGCCGATCGCGGGCCGGCCCATCGCGTCGAGCGTCGCGCCCCGGCGCACGGGCAGCCGCTCGAGCACGTTCTCGCGGATGTCGCGCTCGATGTCGGCGAGCTCGTCCGGCGGCAGCACGCCCGTGAAGACGTAGAAGCCGCAGCGCCAGTAGGCGTCGAGGATGTCCGGGTGCACACGGCCGTTCGTGTCGAAGCGGATCGGCCCGCGGTTGCCGAGCGCCATCGCGCGGGCCTCGCCCTCGCGCAGGTAATCGCGCATCGCGCGGGCCTGGGCGTCGTCGTCGCGCGGTGCGTCGTGCGCCGCGGTGCGCGTCGCGTCCGAAGCGCGCATCGAAGTACCGGTCTGCATCGTCTCCTCCTTGTCCTCGTAGCGCGCGGCGTTCAGTCCGGCAGCGGGATCCGCTCGGTCTCGCCCTCGATGCGCGGGAAGGCGTCGTCGCGCCAGCGGGCCTTCGCGGCCTCGATCCGAGCGCGGTCGCTCGACACGAAATTCCACCAGACGAAGCGCGGCCCGTCGAGCGGATCGCCGCCGAAAACGGCGACGCGGGCCGCGGTCGACGTGCGCATCAGTGAGGCCGCGCCCGGCTCGACGGTGGCGAGCCGCCCCGCGGCCGTCCAGTCGACCTCGCCCGGCCGGATCGGCTGCGCGCTGCCGAGGCTGTCGCGGTGCAGGATCTTGCCGTCGAACAGCCAGGTGACCGTCGCGAGGCCGATGTGCGGGTGCGGTCGCACGTCGGCGTCCTCGGCGTGCTCGAGCGTCACCGGGCCGAAGTGGTCGAAGAACACGAACGGGCCGACGGTGCGGCGCGCGCCGACCGGCAGCGCGCGGCGCACCACGAATCCGGGGGACGGCTCGCGGTGCGCGGGCTCCAGGACGGTGACGGTCATCGGCGACCCCGGGGCAGGCAAGCGTCCGAGTCTACGCCGTGGCGAGGCGCTCCAGATGCCACGCCTCGTCGCCGAGCAGGTTCGCGAAGCCGACGAGCCGCCGCGCGAGATGCGAGATCTCCGCCTCGTCGGTCATGCCGATCGCGCCGTGAAGCTGGATGCTGTCCTCGCCGCAGCGCCGCGCCGCGGGCGACACGAAGGCCTTCGCGAGCGAGACCGCTCGGCGCCGCACGGCCGGCTCGTCGTCGAGGCGGGCGACCGCGGCGTCGGCGATCGAGCGCGCCTGCTCGACGTCGACGTACAGGTCGACGAGCCGGTGGCGCAGCACCTGGTTCGACGCGAGCGGGCGGCCGAACTGGCGGCGCTGCTGAAGGTAGGCCCGCGTGGTGTCGAGCACTGCCCGCATCGTGCCGGCGGCCTCGACGCAGGCGAGTGCGGTCGCGTGGTCGATCGCTCGCTCGATCGCGGGCCACGCGTCGGCATCGCCGCCGAGCCGGGCTGCAGTGCCGACGCGTACGCCGTCGAGCCGCAGGTCCGCGGCCTGGCGGCCGTCGTAGGTCGGCAGCGCGCGGCGCTCGAGGCCGGGCGCGTCGGGCGCGACCTCGAACACCGCGAGGCCGTGCCGCGCGCGCGTCGGCCCGTCGGTTCGCGCGGCGACGAGCAGCGTGTCGGCCGCGCCGCCGCCGAGCACCAGCGTCTTCGTGCCGTCGAGGCGCCAGCCCTCGCCGTCGCGCGTCGCGCGGGTCTCGACGTCGAACGCGTCGTGCCGCCCCTGCGGTTCCCACGTGGCGAGCGCGGGCAGGCGCTCGCCGGCGGCCAGCCCCTGCAGCAGCGCGCCGCATCGGTCGGCGGCGTCTTCCGCGGCGGGATCGTGCAGCGCGGCCAGCAGCGGTGCCGCGAGTCCGACGTGCGCGAGCCAGGGCTCGGGCGCGACGCCCCGGCCGAGCGCATGCGCGACGACCGCCGCGTCGGCGGCCGTGCCGAGCCCGCTGCACGCCTCGGGCAGGCCGAGCGCGAGCCAGCCCATGTCGGCGAACGCGCGCCAGCGCGCGCGGGAGAAGCCGTCCGGCCCGGCGGCGGCGGCGCGACGCGCCTCGAACGTCAACTCGCGCTCGACGTAGCGCGCGGCCGCCTCGCGCAGCATCGCGCGGGTCTCGTCATCGCGGACGTCGGTGTCGATGTCCATCGTCACAGCCCCAGCACCTGCTTGGCGAGCAACTCGTGCTGGATCTCGCTGCTGCCGCCAGCGATCGTGTACCCCCGCGTGACGAAGCGGCGTGACGATGCGGCCGGCGCGCAGGGATGACGCGCGACGCCCGGCGGCGACGCGGGATCGGGCAGCTCGTGCAGCGCGTCGCGGTCGAAGGGCAGCGTCTGCGGCCCGAGCGCGTCGACCGCGAGCGTCTCGATATCCTGGATCAGCCGGCTGCCGACGAGCTTGAGCATGCCGGTCTCGGGCCCGAGCCGGCGGCCGGCCTCGGCCTGCAGCCGCATCCGCATCACGGTCGCGGCGAGTGCCTCCAGGCGCACGTCGAGCTCGGCGAAGCGGCGGCGGAACCACGGCCGTTCGCCGAGCGGCACGCCGGCCTCGCGTACCTCCGTGCCGATCGCCCGGACCTTGGCGAGGCGGCGCCGGTTCTCGGCGACCCGCGCGAGGTTCAGCCGCTCGAATTCGAGCAGCGACTTCGCGATCGTCCAGCCGCCGTGCTCGGGGCCGACGCGGTGCTCGAGCGGCACGCGCACGCCGTCGAGGAACACCTGGTTGAACAGGTGCCAGCCGTGCAGTCCGACGATCGGTCGCAGCGACACCCCGGGCGTCGCCATGTCGACCAGCAGGAAGCTGATGCCCTCCTGCGGCCGCGCCTGCGGATCGGTGCGCACCAGGCAGAAGATCCAGTTCGCGTGGTGCGCCGAGGACGTCCAGATCTTGCTGCCGTCGACGACGTAGTGCTCGCCTGCGGCGTCGGTGCCGCGGACCGCACGGGTGCGCAGCGACGCGAGGTCGGAGCCGGCCTCGGGCTCGGAGTAGCCCTGGCACCAGGCGTGCTCGAGCGACACCATCCGCGGCAGGAAGAAGCGCTTCTGCGCGTCGTCGCCGAAGCGGATCAGCACCGGGCCGATCATCTCGAAGGTGAGCCCGCCGTATTCGGGCGCGTGGCCGAGCACCATCTCCTCCTGGAACGCCGCGCGGCGCGCCGGGCTCCAGCCGGTGCCGCCCCACTCGAGCGGCCAGTGCGGCACCAGCCAGCCGCGATCGCGCAGCGCCGCCTCCCAGACGCGGACCTCGGCCTTCGACGGCTCCAGCCCGAGCCGCACCTTCTCGCGCAGCATGTCGGGGAGATACTCGCGGACGAACGCGCGGACCTCGGCGCGGAACGCGTCGTCGGACGCGGGCCCGGCGCTCACGGCCGCACCCCGCCGCGGAACGCGCGCCGGCCGATCGCCGCGCGGTGGACCTCGGACGCGCCGTCGTAGACGCGGAACGGCCGCAAGCGCTGCGCGATCAGCGCGAGCGGGTGATCGGTGCACATGCCGACCGCGCCGGTGAGCTGGCAGGCGCGGTCGGCGACGCGGTTCAGCGCCTCCGAGACGAAGACCTTGGCCATCGACGAGTGGTGGCGGATCGACGCGCCCTCGTCGAGCCGGCGCGAGACGTCGGCGGTCATCAGCCGGCACGCGTACAGATCGATGTGCGCGTCGGCGACCATCGCCTGCACCTGCTGGTGCTCGGCGAGCCGTGCGCCGAACGACTCGCGCCGCGCGCACCAGTCCTGCGCGATCTCGATCGCCCGCGCCGCCAGGCCGATGCCGCGCATGCAGTGGAAGAGGCGCGCGCCCTCGAGCCTGAGCTGCGCATAGTCGAGGCCGCGGCCGGCCTCGCCGATCAGCGCGTGGGCGGGTACGCGGCAGCCCTCCAGCCGGACCTCGCCGTGGCCGCCCGGGGCGAACGGATCGATCGCGGGCACGTCGCGAAGCAGCCTCCAGCCCGGGTTCGAGGTCTCGACGAGGAACCAGCTCGGCCCTTCGTCGGCGCGCGCGACCACGATCGCGAACGCGGCGCCGATCGCCCCCGAGGCGAACCACTTGTGCCCGTCGAGCACCCAGCCTTCGCCGTCGCGGCGCGCGGTCGTCGAGAGCATCGTCGGGTCCGAGCCGACGCCCGGCGCCGGCTCGGTCATCGCGAACGCGGAGCGGATCTCGCCGGCCATCAGCGGCGCGAGCCAGCGCTCGCGCTGCGACGGCGCGGCGAGCCGCATCAGCGTGTCGACGTTCGGCTGGTCGGGCGCCTGGCAGCCGAGCGCTCCGGCGGCGATGAAGCCGCGACCGAGCTCCTCGAACACGCGCGCGCAGTCCTGCCAGCACAGCCCGAGGCCTCCCGACTCGGGGGGCAGCTGCGGCGGCACGAGGCCGCGCCGGCGCGCCTCGGCGCGCAGCGTGCGCGTCGTCGCGTCGAGCCACGCGATGTCGTGCGCCTGGGACAGGTCCTCGGCGGGGATCGCGCACTCGTCGACGAACGCGCGTACGCGTGCGCACAGCGCGTCGAGCTCGGCGGCGGGCAGTCGCGGGCGGGCGCGGGGCGGGGCGGTCTCGGGCATGTCGTGCTCCGTCGGATCAGGTGCGCAGCCGGTCGAGGCCGGGCTGCGAGGCGGCGAACGACGCGAACCAGGTCTCGGGCGTCGTGCCGAGCCATGCGGCGCGGATCGCCGCCTTCAGCTTCGCGACGCCCTCGGCCGGGCACGCGGTGAGCTCGACCGCGCGCTCGCGGCAGCGATCGGCGACGCGGGCATCGTCGACGACCTCGGTCGCGACGCCGAGCCGCAGCAGCTCGGCCGCCCCGACGCGGTCGCCGGTCAGCGCGAGGCGGGCGGCGACCGATTGGGGATGGCGCAGCCGCAGCCACGCGAGGTTGTTCGGCGCGGCCATGCCGAGGCGGATCTCGGCGACCTGCAGGAACGCGGTCTCGCCCGCGACCGCGAGGTCGGCGGCCAATGCGAGCGCCGCGCCGCCGTTGATCGCGAAGCGCTCGAGCGCGACCACCAGCACCGCGTCGAGCGAGGCGAGCGCGACGTGCACGCGCCGCCAGGTCTCCGGGAAGCTGGTGACCCAGTCGGGCGCGGGCGTCGCACCGAACGCCTTCAGGTCGAGGCCCGAGCAGAACGCGCCGCCGGCGCCGCGCAGCACGAGCGCGCGCAGCGACGGGTCGGCGCGCACCGCGTCGAGCGCGTCGAGCATCCCGTGCGCGAGCGCGCCGTCGATCGCGTTGCGCCGGTCCGGCCGGTTCAGCACCAGCTCGGCCCAGCCGTCGTGCCGCTCCAGCAGCACGGCAGGGGATGTCTCCATCGCTCTCCTCCCAGTGGGCGGCGTTCAGGCACGCAGCGTCACCCGGTAGTCCATCATGTCCGCGCGGCAGTGCGTCTCGCTGTAGGCGATCGGCCGATCGTCCCAGCCGGTGGTCGTGGTGCGGATCGTCAGGATCGCGGCGCCCGCGGCGTAGTCGAGCCGCGCCGCGAGGCGTGCGTCGGCGAGGCCCGCCGACACGCGGACCTTCGTCGAGGCGCTGCGCAACCCGAGGCCGGCCTCGATCGCCGACGCGACGTCCTGCACGGCGAGATCCTCGCGGGCGAGGCGCTCGGCGAGCGCCGGTGCACACCAGGTGGTGCCGACGACGAAGGGCACCTCGTCGCGGTAGCGCAGCACGGTCACCGCGCCGACCGGCTCGCCGACCGGGAGGTCGAGCTCGCGAGCGACCGTGCGCGTCGAGCGCACCGTCCGGTGCGACAGCAGACGCCCGCGCGCCCGGTGGCCGCGCCGACGCATCGCCTCGAGCACGCCGACCAGCGGGCCGCGTCCTTCGCCGCGTCCGGGGCGCGTGACGTAGGAGCCCTTGCCGTTGACGGTCTGCACCAGGCCGTCGGACTGCAGCTCGGCGAGCGCCTGGCGCACGGTGATGCGGCTGACGCCAAAACGCGCGATCAGCGCGGACTCGGAGGGCAGCCGGTCGCCCGGCATGAGGCCGCCGCCGAGGATCTCGGCGCGCAGCGCGTCGCGGACCTGCGCGAAGAGCGGGGCAGGCCCACCCATCGGCGGCGAGGCGGAACGGAGGCTTGCGTCGTCCATCAGACCTGTCATGATAGGTCATGACAGGAGGAGGTCAAGTGGAGACGACCCGCGCAACCGCCGACGCGCCGCCCGCTGCGCGGCCGGTCCCCCTCGAGACACCGGTGTGCGCGATGTTCGGACTCGCGCACCCGGTGTTCGCGTTCTCGCACTCGGTGCCGGTGGCCGCGGCGGTGTCGCGCTGCGGCGGCCTCGGCACCTACGGCGCGACCCGCCGCACGCCGCAGGAGATCCGCGACGAGCTCGCGCAGCTGCGCGAGCTGGCCGGCGACGCCCCGATCGGCGTGAACCTGGTGCTGCCGCCGGGCATGCCCGAGGACGACGACCCCGGCGCGATCGAGCGCGAACTCCCCGAGCGTCACAAGGCGTTCGTGCGCGGCCTCTACGACAAGTATCGCGTGCCCCCGCCGAAGCGACGCGGCATGCGCACGCGCTTCCTGCGCTCGAACGAGGTGGCGCGCGCGCAGATGGACGCGGTGGTCGAGTCCGACGTCGAGCTGGTGGCCTGCGGCATCGGCGCGCCGGCCGATTTCGTGGAGCGCTGCAAGCGGCGCGGCAAGCGCATCGTCGCGCTGTGCGGCTCGCCGAAGCATGCGCGCCGCGCGCTCGACGCCGGCGCCGACCTGCTGGTCGCGCAGGGCCACGACTCGGCCGCGCACACCGGGCCGATCGGCACGTTCTCGCTGGTCCCGCAGGTCGTGGAGGTCGCAGGTCGCGTGCCGGTGCTCGCGGCCGGCGGCGTGATGACCGGCCGGCACGTCGCCGCGGGCCTCGCGCTCGGCGCGCAGGGCGCCTGGACCGGCAGCCTGTGGCTCGCCTCCGAGGAGTATGCGATCCATCCGATCCTGCTGCGCAAGCTGATCGCGGCCGGCAGCGACGACACCGTCGTGACGCGCTCGGAGAGCGGCAAGACGTTCCGGCAGCTGCGCTCGGCATGGAGCGACGAGTGGGCCGCGCCCGAGGCGCCTCGCCCGCTCGCGATGCCTTACCAGGACGTGCTCGTCGGCGACCTGCTCGGCGCGATCGACGACCACGAGATCGAGCCGCTGATGCACTACGCGGTCGGGCAGGGCGTCGCCTGGATCCGCGAGCGGCGCACGGTCGCTGAGCTGTACGCGGCGCTGGTGGAAGAGACCTGGGCGGCGCTCGACGCGCTGCGCACGATCGGCGGGAGGGCGAGATGAGCGACGAACGAGACACGGGTGTGGGCGAGGCGGATCGGAGCGAATCGTTCCGCGGACGGGAGGCCGGCGGCACGCGTCGCGACACGCGACGCACGCTGCTCCGCGCGGCGGCCTCCGGCATCGCACTGGTGGCGTCCGGCGCGCACGCCCAGCAGGGCACGGCCGGCTGGCCGGCGAAGCCGGTCCGGATCGTCTCGCCCTATCCGGCGGGCGGCTCGAACGACCAGGTCGCCCGGGTGCTCGCGGCCAAGCTCGGCGAGCTGTGGGGCCAGCGTGTGTACGTCGAGAACAAGCCCGGCGCGAACAACCGGATCGCGACGCAGGAGCTGGCCCGCGCGGCGCCCGACGGGTACCACCTGATGCTGGCGGCCGCGCCGCACGGCGCGAACCCGGGCCTCTACGATCACAAGCTGCCCTACGACACGCTGAAGGACTTCGTGCACATCGTGCGTGCGACGGTCTCGCCGGTGGGCTTCTTCGTGCCGCAGGCTGCGCCGTACCGCACGATGAAGGAGCTGGCCGACGCGGCCCGCGCGCAGCCCGGCAGGCTCTTCGCGGGATCGCCCGGCAACGGCAGCGGCCCGCACATGGTGATCGAGCTGTGGAACTGGAAGACCGGAGCGCGCTTCGAGCACCTGCCGATGAAGGGCGACGCGCCGCTCGCGGTCGAGACGGTCGCCGGCCGCGTCGACGTCGGCGTGACCGGGCTCGCGGTGATGAAGCCGCACCTCGAGGCGGGTCGCGTGCGGCTGCTCGCAGTGTCGTCCGACCGGCGCTTCACGAGCGCGCCCGACGTGCCGACGCTCGCCGAGGCCGGGTTCCCCGCGGTCGACGGCTTCGCCTGGTTCGGCCTCGTCGCGCCGGCAGGCCTGCCGGCCGAACTCGCCACGAGGATCGCCCGCGACGCGAGCGCGGTGCTCGCGCAGCCCGACGTGCGTACGCCGCTGGAGGCGGCGGGCACCTTCGTGTCGGGCGGCACGCCCGAACAGTTCGCGGCGTTCGTCGCCGCGGAAGTGGACAAGTGGAGCCAGGTCGCGAAGGCGACGGGCATGAAGCCGGACTGACCCGATGAGCGACGCCTCCCTCGATCCCCTGTTCTCGCCGCGCTCGATCGCGATCGTCGGGGCCTCCGACACGCCGTCGCGGATCGGCGGCGTGCCGGTCGACCTGCTCAAGCGGATGGGTTGGGCGGGTCGCGTGCTGCCCATCAACCCGAAGTCGGCGACGGTGCAGGGGCTGCCCGCCTTCGCATCGCTGCGCGACGTCGGCGAGCCGATCGACCTCGCGGTGTTCGCGGTGCCGCAGTCGGCGATCGACGCCGCGATGGACGACGCGGTCGCCGCGGGCGTGCGCGCGGCGGTGGTCTTCACCGCGGGCTTCGCCGAGGTGGGCGGCGACGGCGTCGCCGCGCAGGCGCGGCTCGCTGCCCGTGCGCGCGAGGCCGGCATCCGCGTCGTCGGGCCGAACTGCCTGGGCGTGATGAACTGCCGCGAGCGGATGTACGCGACCTTCAGCCCGGCCCCCGGCATCGGTGTCGCGCGCCCCGGTTCGATCGGGCTGGTCAGCCAGAGCGGTGCGTTCGGGGCGTACGCGTACTCGCTCGCGCGCGACCGGGGCATCGGGCTGTCCGTGTGGGCGTCGACCGGTAACGAGGCCGACGTGCAGGTCGCCGACGTGATCGCGTGGATGGCACGGGATCCCCACACCTCGGTGATCATGGCCTACATCGAGGGCGTGCGCGACGGCGACCGGATGCGCCGTGCGCTGGCCGACGCGCACGCGGCGAGGAAGCCGGTCGTCGTCGTCAAGGTCGGGCGCACCGCGCTCGGCGCGCAGGCGGCCGCGTCCCACACCGCGTCGCTCGCCGGCGACGACGCGGTCTACGACGCGCTGTTCCGCCAGTACGGGGTCTACCGCGCGCGCGACATCGAGGAGTTCTTCAACGTCGCGCACGGCGCCGCGGTCGCGGGCCTGCCGCGAAACGACCGGATCGCGCTGTTCACGCTCTCGGGCGGCGTCGGCGCGTTCATGGCCGACGAGGCCGCGACGGTCGGCCTCGACGTCGCCGAGACCGCGCCCGCGGTGCAGGCCGAGATCCTGTCGTGGGTGCCGTTCGCGGCGCCGCGCAACCCGATCGACATCACCGGGCAGGTGTCGCAGGATCCGTCGCTGATCGAGCGCGCCACCCGCGCCGTGCTGGGCGCGGGGGACTACGGCGCGTGGCTCGGCTTCATGGCGGCGGCCGGCGCGGGCAATGCGCTGTGGCCGGTGTTCCAGTCGCTCGCCGAAGGGCTGCGGCGGGACCATCCGGGCACGCTGATCGCGATCTCGACGCTGTTCTCGCCGGAGCGGCGCGACCGGCTCGCCGAGCTCGGCTGCCTGAGCTTCGCCGAGCCGGCCGACGCGGTGCGCACGATCGGTGCGCTCGCGCGGATCGGCGCGGCCCTCTCGCGCCCGGTGCCGCCCGCGATCGGCGACGCGCCGCCCGCGTCGCTGCGGCTCGCGCCCGGCGCGCTCGACGAACCGGCCTCGCTCGCGCTGCTCGCCTCGCACGGCGTACCGACGATCGACGCGCGCGTCGCGCGCGATGCGGCCGAGGCCGCGCGGATCGCGGTGTCGGTCGGGACCGGCGCGCGCTGGGCGATCAAGGTGGTGTCGCCCGACCTGCTGCACAAGACCGACGTCGGCGGCGTGAAGCTCGGCGTCGCGCCCGGCGACGCGGCCGCGGCCTTCGATGCCGTGACCTCGGCCGCGCGCGACGCGCGCCCCGACGCGCGGATCGACGGCGCGCTGCTCGCGCCGATGGTGGCCGGTGGCGTCGAGTGCATCCTCGGCGCGCGGGTCGACCCGGTGTTCGGGCCGGTGGTGATGTTCGGCCTCGGCGGCGCGTTCGTCGAGGTGCTGCGCGACGTGTCGATCCGCGTGGCGCCCATCACGCGCGAAGACGCGCTCGCGATGATCCGCGAGGTGAGGGCGTTCCCGCTGCTCGACGGCGCGCGCGGCCGGCCGCGCTGCGACCTCGAGGCGCTCGCGGACGCGCTGCTCGCGCTCGCGCGGCTCGCGATGGATGCGCGCGGCACGCTCGAGAGCATCGACGTCAATCCGTTCGTCGTGTTCGCGCGCGGCGCCGGGCCGGGCGGCGCGTCGGCGCTTGCGCTCGACGCGGTGGTGATCGGCCGCGCGGCGGGCCCGGAGGGCCCTCGATGAGCGCGACCGTTCCGCCCGACGACCCGCTGCGCGCCTGGGGCGACGCGCTCGCTGTCCAGGCGGTCGTCTACCTGTACCCGCTCTGGGAGATGGCCCGGATGCGGGCAGCGACCTCGCCGCGTCGCGACGCCCGCGGCCGCTTCGTCGACGCCGATCCGGCGACCACGAAGCGCTGGGTGAACACCTTCGTCCACGCCCGCAGGCTGCTCGGCGCGGGCGGCAGCCGGGTGGTCACGCCGAACCACGACACGCTCTACACCAACGCGTGGCTCGACCTGTCGCGCGGGCCGGTCGCGATCCGCGTGCCGGACACCGCGGACCGCTACTACGTGCTCGGGTTCCTCGACGCGTGGACCAACCCGTTCGCCCACGTCGGCCGGCGTACGACCGGCACCGGCGAGGGCTCCTTCCTGGTGACCGGTCCGCGCTGGCGCGGCGAGGTACCCGCGGGCATGACGCGCGTCGCGTCGCCGACCGACGCGGTCTGGATCATCGGCCGGATCATGGTCGAGGGGCCGGAGGACCTGCCCACGGTGCACGCGCTGCAGGACGGCTTCGCGATGGCGCCGCTCGATGCGTGGCGCCGCGGCGAGACCGACGCGCCCGAGGTCCTCGACGTCGCGCTCGACCCGAAGGCGCCTCGCGACCCCGAGCGCTTCGCCGAGG
>JADCHE010000141.1 GCA_020248665.1 Burkholderiales bacterium
CGCGCGAGCCGCCGGCGTGCGCCGCGAAGCCGCGGACGTCATGCCGACGCTCGGAGCGGCGGGCGGCGCCGCGGGGCCGGGCGCCGAGATGCCCCGCGCCGGCAGGCCGCAGGCCCACTTCGTCGACCGGATGTGGCCCGCGGCGCTCGCGGCCCAGCAGCGCACCGGCGTGCCGGCCGCGTTCATCGTCGGCCAGTCCGCGCTCGAGTCGGGCTGGGGGCGGCAGGAGCCGCGGTTCGCCGACGGCCGGTCGTCGCACAACCTGTTCGGCATCAAGGCGGGCCCGGGCTGGAGGGGCGAGGTCGTCGAGGCGTCGACCACCGAGTTCGTGGACGGGCGCGCGGTGAAGTCGGTCGAGCGCTTCCGCGCCTACGGCAGCTACGAGGAGTCGTTCGCCGACTGGGCGCGGATGATGGCGTCGAGCCCGCGCTATGCGGGCGTGCTGCGCGGCGCCGGCAGCGTCGAGTCGTTCGCGCAGGGTCTGCAGCGTGCGGGCTACGCGACCGACCCCGACTACGCGTCGAAGCTGACGCGCACGATCACGACGGCGCTGTCGCTGCGGCGCACCGACACCTGACGGGGAGGAGGGCGCCATGAGCGACCTGATGAGGATCGGCAGGAGCGCGATGAACGCCGCGTACGCGCAGCTGCAGACGACCGGCCAGAACATCGCCAACGCCGCCACGCCCGGCTACGTACGGCGCGAGGTGGTGCTGCAGGAGGCCGGCGACGACAGCCCGCAGGGCTGGACCGGGCGCGGCGTCGATGCGGTCGCGGTGCGCCGGATCTACGACGAGTTCCTGGTCCGGGAGTCGGTCGCGACGAAGGCGGGCGCGGCCCAGGATGCGGCGCGCAGCGAGTCCCTCGCGCGGCTCGACCGCCTGTTCGCCGACGGCGAGGGCGGGCTCGGCGCGGGCTTCGACGACCTGGTCTCCGCGTTCACCGACCTGTCGGCGAAGCCCGCGGATCCGTCGGCGCGTTCCGCGGTGCTCGCGCGCGCCGACGCGTTCGCGACCCGCGCCGCGGTCCTCGACGGCCGGCTGGTCGAGCTGCGCGACTCCGCGCAGGGTCAGCTGCAGGCCGAAGTACAGAAGGCGAACGACAAGCTCGCCTCGCTCGCGCTCGTCAACCGGCGCATCGGCGAGGCGCGCGGCGCGAGCGGCGAGCCGAACGCGCTGCTCGACCAGCGCGACAAGCTGCTCGCCGACCTGAACGGTACGCTGCGCGCGAACGCGACGATCGCGCAGGATGGCACGGTCACGGTGACCTCGCAGCGCGGCGAGCCGCTGGTGGTCGGCGCGGCCGCCTCGCGCCTGTCGGTCTCGGCCGACGCCCTCGACCCGTCGAAGCTGTCGATCGCGGTGGTCCGCGGCAACGGCGTGACGCTGCCGATGGAGGGCACCGAGGTCGGCGGCCGGCTCGCGGGGCTGATGCGCTTCGCGACGCAGGACGTCGACGCGGCGCGCTACGAGGTCGGCCGGCTGGTCGCCTCGGTCGCCGGCGCGTTCAACGGGCAGCAGTCGCTCGGAATCGACGCGACCGGGCAGGCCGGCCAGCCGATGTTCGCGCTCGGCGCGCCCGTCGCCACCGGCGCGCCCGCCAACGCCGGCACGGGCCAGTTCGCGGTCGCGGTCGCCGATCCGTCGGTGCTGAAGGCGAGCGACTACGAGCTGTCGTGGGACGGTGCGCAGTACTCGCTGCGGCGCCTGTCCGACAACGTCGTGCAGACCCTGCCCGGCCTGCCCGCGACGGTCGAGGGGCTGCAGCTGTCGTCCGCCGGCGGCACGCCCGCGGCCGGAGATCGGTTCCTGATCCGCTCGGCGAGCGCCTTCGCCGCGGGCGCCCGCTCGCTGCTGACCAACCCCGACCGGATCGCCACCGCGGTGCCGGTCACCGCCGAGACCGGCGCCTCGAACGCCGGCGACGTCCGGGCGGCCTCGCTCGAGGTCAACGCGATCGTCCCGGCCACCGTGGCGACGGTGACGATCACGTTCACCGGCCCGAACACGTTCGACGTGGTCGGGGCGGGCACCGGCAACCCATCCGGGCTGTCCTTCACACCGGGGATGACGCTCGCCTTCAACGGCTGGTCGATGACCCTCGCCGGGACGCCGGCCGCCGGCGACACGCTGCGCATCGCGCAGACCGCGAGCCCCGCGGCGGACAACCGCAACGCGCGCGCGATGCAGGCGCTCGGCGACGCGGCGATGGTCGACGGCCAGAAGGTCATCGACCGCTATGCGGCGCTGGTCGGCGACATCGGCACGCGCACGCAGTCGGCCAAGACCGCCGGCGACATGAGCCAGCGCATCCACGAGGACGCCGAGCGTGCGCGTACCGAGATGTCGGGCGTGAACCTCGACGAGGAGGCGGCGCGGCTGCTGCAGTACCAGCAGGCCTACCAGGCGGCCGCGAAGGTCATCGCGACCGCCAACGAGATGTTCCGCTCGCTGCTGCAGGCCGCGGGCTGACCCGGTACTCGGAGACCAGCATGAGGATCGCCACCGCCTTCGCCCAGCAGCTCGCCGTCGACGGTATCTCGGAGCGGCAGGCGAGGCTGATCGAGGCCCAGCAGCAGCTGGCCTCCGGAAAGCGCGTCTCGAAGCCCTCGGACGATCCGATGGCCGCCGCGCAGGCCGAGAAGCTGCGCTCGCGCGAGGCCCGGATCGAGGCGGAGCAGCGGGCCGCCACGCACGCGCGGCAGATGCTGTCGAGCGCGGACGGCGCGCTCGGCGACGCGACGGACCTGCTGCAGGCGGCCCGCGAGACGCTGCTGGCCGCCTCCAACGCGACCGCGAACGCTCAGGACCGGGCGATGCAGGCCGAGCAGCTGCGCCAGATCCGCGGCCAGCTGCTGGCGGTCGCCAACCGCGGCGACGGCACCGGCGGCTACGTGTTCGGCGGGCAGGGCGCGCTGTCGGCGCCGGTCGATCCGTCGGGCACCGCCTACCTCGCGCAGGCGGGCACGCAGGTGGTCGGGCAGGAGCAGCAGAATCCGGTGTCGTTCGACGGGCGCGAGAACTTCGTCGCGATCCGCACCCCGACCGGCACCGAGAGCATCTTCGAGCGCCTGGACACCGCGATCGCGACGCTGTCGAACCCGGCGACGACCCCGGCCGCCGCCGCGGCCGCGGCCGGCACCGCGATCAGCGCGGTGGACCGCGCGATCGACCGCTTCGGGGTGACCCGGACCGTCGTCGGCGAGCGGCTGCGGGCGCTCGACGCACACGAGCGGGCCCTCGCCGACGGCAGCATCGAGAACCAGTCGAGGCTGTCCGACCTGGTCGACGTCGACTTCGCCCGGGGCGCGTCGAACATGATCCAGCAGCAGACCTCGCTCGAGGCGGCCCTCAAGACCTATGCGCAGGTCGCGCGGATGACGCTGTTCGACTACGTCTAGGGGATATCCGGGGGGCCCGCGGGCCCGCGCGCCGGCCTCGTGCGGTAGCATCGGGCCCGGATTCCCACCGCGACCGCTCTTGTCCTCACACTCGCCGCCCCCGAGGCGACTGCGCATCCTGCTCGTCGAGGACGACCCGGCGTGGCAGCACCTCGTCTCGACCGGACTGGCCGAACACGGCATCGACGTGCACGCCACGCCGAGCGCGGGGCGCGCGGTCGACGCGCTCGACGAGATCGGGCCGGACGCGGTCGTGCTCGACGCGATCCTGCCCGACGGAGAGGGCTTCGAGGTCTGCGTGCGGCTGCGGCGGCGGATCGGCGAGCGACCCGTGCCGATCCTGGTGCTGTCCGGGCGCGACGACGAGGCCTCGATCGAGCGCGCGTTCGCAGCCGGCGCGTCGGACTACTTCGTCAAGTCGCTGCAGTGGAAGCTGCTCGCCGAGCGGCTGTCGCAGCTGGTCGGCACCGCGCAGATGCGCACCGAGCTCGCGAGCAGCCAGCGCCGGCTCGATCGCGCGAAGGGCCTCGCGCTGCTCGCGCAGGAGACCGCGCGGCGCGCCCGCGAGCTCGCCAACCGCGATCCGCTGACCGGGCTGCTGAATCGCAAGGGTTTCCTGTCGGCTGCGCAGGCGCTGCTCGACGAGCCGAGGGCCGACCCGGGCCAGCCGGCCGCGCTGCTGCTGATCGACCTCGACCGCTTCCAGCGGCTCAACGACTCGCTCGGCGCGACCGCCGGCGACGAGACGCTGCAGCAGGTCGCCCGCCGGCTGCAGCAGGCGTTCCGCAACCTGCCGCTGATCGCGCTCGGGCGGCTCGCGAGCGACGAGTTCGCGCTGCTGTTCCCGACGATGCGCAGCAGCCTCGCCGCCGAGCGCGCCGCGCAGATCGTCCAGTCCGAGTTGCGCCGGCCGCTGACCTGCGGCGGCCTCGAGTGCGTTGTCCGCGCGTCGATCGGCATCGCGACCGCGACCGTCGAGGCCCGCGTCGAGCCGATGCTCGCGCAGGCCGGCCAGGCACTGTCCGCGGCCAAGTCGGTCGGCGGCAACTGCGCGCGCCGCTACCAGGCCGAGCTCGGCCATGCCGACCGCGAGCGCTTCGACCTCGAGGCGGCGCTGCACCAGGCGCTCGAGCGCCGGGAGCTGGTGCTGCACTACCAGCCGATCGTCGATCCGCGCACGCGGCGGCTCGCCGGCGTCGAGGCGCTGATGCGCTGGCAGCGCGACGACCGGCTGCTGTCGCCCGGCGCGTTCATCCCGATCGCCGAGGAGACCGGGCTGGTCTACCGGATGGGCGAGTGGGCGGTCGGCGAGGCGCTGAAGCAGGTCCGCCGTTGGCGCGACGAGGGCCTGCCGGTGCCGACCGTCTCGGTCAACATCCACGCGCGCCACCTCGAACAGCCCGAGCTCGCCCGCTCGGTGACGCAGGCGCTCGACGACACCGGCCTGGAGTCCTCGACGCTCGAGCTCGAGCTGACAGAGACCGGCGTGATGCGCGACATCAAGCGCTCGCTCGACTCGCTGCAGGGCCTGAAGCAGCTCGGCGTGCGACTGGCCCTCGACGACTTCGGTACCGGCTACTCGTCCCTCGCCTACCTGACGCAGCTGCCGATCGACACGCTGAAGATCGACCGCTCCTTCGTCGACAAGCTCGGGGAGAGCGGCCAGAGCCGCGCGGTCGTGCGCTCGATCACCGCGCTCGCTCAGGCGCTCGGCCTGTCGACCGTCGCCGAGGGCGTCGAGACGCGCGAGCAGCTCGACTCGCTGCGCGCGCTCGGCTGCGACGAGGTACAGGGCTACTTCTACGCTCGGCCGATGCCGCCGCGCGAGCTGCAGGGCTGGTGGCAGCGCTTCGACGGCACGCCGCCGCCGGCGGCCCGCAGCGGGCCGGGCGCGGGTCGCGGCCGCCCCGGCGCGAAGACGGGCCCGGGCGACGATCCGGTCGATGCGATCTACGTCTGAGCGATCCCGCGCCACGGTCCCACGCTGCCGTCCACCCGCTTCTTCGACCCCGATCCCCGATGAACCACGACACCCTCAAACAGGCCGTCGCACGAGCGGCCGTCGACCACCTCGTGCCTGGCGCCGTCGTCGGCGTGGGCAGCGGCTCGACCGTCGGCTTCTTCATCGCCGAGCTCGGCCGGATCCGCGACCGTGTCGCGGGCGCGGTGTCGAGCTCCGAGAAGAGCAGCGAGTTGCTGCGCGCCCAGGGCATCCGCGTGCTGACGATCGACGAGGCCGGTCCGATCCCGGTCTACGTCGACGGCGCCGACGAGATCGATCCGGGGCTGCGGATGATCAAGGGCGGCGGCGGCGCGCTGACGCGGGAGAAGATCGTCGCTGCGGCGGCGGACCGCTTCGTCTGCATCGTCGACGCGAGCAAGCAGGTGCCGGTGCTCGGGCGCTTCCCGCTGCCGCTCGAGGTGATCCCGATGGCGCAGGGGCTGGTGGCCCGCTGGTTCGCGCAGATGGGCGGGGACGCCCGGCCCCGCGCCGGCTACCTGACCGACAACGGCAACCCGATCCTCGACGTCCACGGCCTGCGGATCGACGACCCGGTCGGGCTCGAGACCGAGCTCAACCAGTGGCCGGGCGTGGTGACGGTCGGCCTGTTCGCGCGGCGCGGCGCCGACCTGGTGCTGGTCGCCGATCCGGCGGGCGTGCGCACACAGACCCGCTGAGGGCGACGGCCAAGACCCCGTGTCCGCCTCGGCGGCCGGCGCGCAGGCATACTGCGGGCCGCGCGCCGGCGGTCGGACCGGCGCTCCGACTCCAGGAGACAGGATGACGCAGCCCACCCCGAAAGGCGCGCCGCGCGAGACGCTCGGCCCGCGCGAGGCGATCGCGATCGTCGTCGGCATCGTGATCGGCGCGGGCATCTTCAAGGCCCCGTCGCTGGTCGCGATGAACTCGGCGAGCGAGGGCTGGATGATGTTCGCGTGGCTGCTCGGCGGGGTGGTCTCCATCATCGGGGCGCTGTGCTACTGCGAGCTCGCCACCGCCTACCCGAGCGCCGGCGGCGACTACCACTTCCTGCACCGCGCGTTCGGCCGGCACGTGTCGTTCCTGTTCGCCTGGAGCCGCTTCTCGGTGATCACCACCGGCTCGATCGCGCTGCTTGCGTTCGTGTTCGGCGACTACATGACGCAGGTGCTGCCGCTCGGACCGTACTCGGCGGCGATCTGGGGCGCGGCGTCGATCCTCGCGCTCACCTGGCTGAACGTGCGAGGCGTGCGGCAGGGCGCGGGTACGCAGGTCGTGCTGACGGCGCTCGAGGTGGGCGGGCTGTTGCTGGTGTTCGTCGCCGGCGTGGTCGCCGCGACCGCCGGGCTCGGCGCGTCGGCGCCGGCCGCTGCGGCCGCGCCCGCGGCACCCGCCGCTGCCTTCTCGCTGCCCGCGTTCGGTTTCGCGATGGTGTTCGTGCTGCTGACCTTCGGCGGCTGGAACGAGGGTGCCTACATCAGTGCCGAGCTGCGCGACCGGCAGCGCAACATGGTCCGTGTGATGATCGGCTCGCTGGGGCTGGTCACGCTGCTGTACCTGCTGGCGAACTGGGCCTACCTCGCCGGACTCGGGCTGGGCGGCATGGCGAAGTCGAAGGCGGTCGCCGCGGACCTGCTTCGCATCGTGTTCGGCAAGACCGGCGAGGTGCTGATCTCGCTGATGGTGGCGATCGCGGCGCTGACCTCGATCAACGCGACGATGATCGTCGGTGCGCGCTCGAACTTCGCGGCCGGCCGCGACTGGGCTGCGCTCGGCAAGCTCGGCGAATGGGTCGACGACCGTGGGACGCCGGTCAACGCGATGCTGCTGCAGGGCGGCTTCGCGCTGCTGCTGATGCTGCTGGGCCTGGCGACCGGCGGCGGCTTCTCGACGATGGTCGAGTACACGGCGCCGGTGTTCTGGCTCTTCTTCCTGCTCGCGGGGGTGAGCCTCTTCGTGCTGCGCGCACGCGAGCCGGACACGCCGCGGCCATTCCGCGTGCCGCTCTACCCGGTGCTGCCGCTGGTGTTCTGCGGCGCCTGCGCCTACATGCTGTGGTCGAGCCTGGGCTACGTCGGCGGCAACACCTTCCTCGGCGTGAACGCGGCCTGGGTCGGCGTCGCGGTGCTCGCGGCGGGTGTCGTGCTGATGCTCGTCGTCTCGCGCGGGGCGCCGGCCGGCGCGGCCCGCTGACCGGACGCCCGGTCGTTCAGGCCGGGGGCGGCACGTAGCCGGCAGCCTGGTCGACCTGGCCGCCGCCGAAGAACCATGCCTCCATCTGCTGCGCCAGGTACTTGCGCGCGCGGGCGTCGGCGAGGTTCAGGCGGTTCTCGTTGACCAGCATCGTCTGGTGCTTGAGCCAGCCCTGCCAGGCCTCCTTCGAGACGTTCTCCCAGATCCGCTTGCCGAGCTCACCGGGATAGGGGGGGACGTCGAGGCCTTCGGCCTCGCGCTGCAGCTTCACGCACTGGACGGTTCTCGCCATGGTCGGCACTCCGGGGTCGGGGGGCGGCGGCCGTCTGGGCCGCACGGGGATGATTGGGGGGGCTGGGATCGCGCCGGGCCGTCATCGTCACAGAGACTTCAGCAGCACCTGCGATTTCCTCTGCCAGTTGTAGAGGTTCTTGCGCGCGCCGGGCAGGTCGTCGACGGTGCCGACCGTGAAGCCGCGCTTGAGGAACCAGTGTGCGGTGCGCGTGGTCAGCACGAAGAGGCGCTGTAGCCCGGCCGCCCGCGCCCGCTGCTCGATGCGCCGCAGCAGCCGCTCGCCGTCGCCCTGGCCCTGCACGTTCGGGTTGACCGCGAGGCAGGCGAGCTCGCCGATGCCGTCCTCGGGGAACGCGTAGAGCGCGGCGCAGCCGAAGATCACGCCGTCGTGTTCGATCACGGTGAAGTTGGGCGCCTCGCGCTCGATCAGGGAGCGGTCGCGCTTGACCAGGGTGCCGTCCTGCTCGAGCGGGCGGATGATCGCGAGGATGCCGCCGACGTCGTCGAGCGTCGCCTCGCGCAGGGCCTCGAGCGTCTCCTCGACGACCATCGAGCCCACGCCGTCGTGCAGGAAGAGCTCGAGCAGCACCGAGCCGTCCATCGACAGCGGCACGATGTGCGCGCGCGCGACGCCGCCGTCGCAGGCCTTCAGCGCATAGCGCAGGTAGTCGGCCGCGTCGGGCGTCAGGTAGCCGGCCTCGAGGACCGTGCGGGCCTCGCCCTCGGTGATCTCGGTCAGCAACCGGCCGTCGCGGTCGACGACGCCACCGTTCTCGGTGACGAAGATCAGCTTGTCCGCGTCGAGCGCGACCGCGGTCGCGCAGGCGACGTCCTCCATCGCGAGGTTGAACGCCTCGCCGGTCGGCGAGAAGCCGAGCGGCGGCAGCAGCACCAGCGCGCCGCTGTTGAGCGCGAGCCGCACGCTCTGCACGTCGACCTTGCGCACGAGGCCGGTGTGCTCGAAGTCGACGCCGTCGACGATGCCGACCGGCCGTGCGGTGACGAAGTTGCCCGACACGACGCGCACCGTCGCGTGAGCCATCGGCGTGTTCGGCAGGCCCTGCGAGAACGCGGCCTCGATGTCCAGGCGGGTCTCGCCGACCGCCTCCTTCGCGCACTCGAGCGCGACCGTGTCGGTGATCCGGATGCCCGCGTGGTAGCGGCTGGTCACGCCGCGCAGCGTCATCTGCTCGTCGATCTGCGGGCGCGAGCCGAAGACCAGCACGAGGCGCATCCCCATTGCGTGCAGCAGCGACAGGTCCTGCACCAGCGCGTTCAGGCGCCCGGAGACGACCAGCTCGCCGGCGAAGCCGACGACCATCGTGCGGCCGCGGAAGGCGTGGATGTACGGCGCGACCGCGCGCAGCCACGCGACGAACTGCTCGGGCTCGGAATGGTAGGGCATCGACCGATTATAATTTGCCGGTGCGGCTCGAGTTCCCCGATGCTCTGCCGGTCTGCGGCCGGCGCGACGAGATCGCCGCCGCGATCGCCGCGCATCCCGTGGTCATCGTCGGCGGCGAGACCGGCTCCGGCAAGACCACCCAGCTCCCCAAGATCTGCATCGCCGCGGGGCGCGGCACGCGGGGCCTGATCGGTCACACCCAGCCGCGCCGCATCGCGGCCACCAGCGTCGCCCGCCGCATCGCCGAGGAACTCGGCTCGCCGCTCGGCACCGACGTCGGCTTCAAGATCCGCTTCAACGAGAGGGTCTCGAAGACCGCCCGGATCAAGCTCATGACCGACGGTATCCTGCTCGCCGAGACGCAGGGCGACCCCCTGCTGCGGCAGTACGACACGGTGATCATCGACGAGGCGCACGAGCGCAGCCTCAACATCGACTTCCTGCTCGGCTACCTGAAGCAGCTGGTCGAGGGGCCGCGGCGCGACGATCTCAAGCTCGTGATCACGTCGGCGACGATCGACGCCGAGCGCTTCGCGCGGCATTTCGCGGGGTCCGCGGGCCCGGCGCCGGTGATCGAGGTGTCGGGTCGGACCTACCCGGTCGAGATCCGCTGGCGCCCGCCGGGCGAGGCGGTGGGGCCCGCCGGCGGCGAGGCGCCCGAGGGCGCGCCGGTCGACGGCGGC
>JADCHE010000142.1 GCA_020248665.1 Burkholderiales bacterium
CGCGCGGATCTCGCGGGCCCGCTCGAGCCGCGCGCGCAGCGCCGGGTCGGTCGAGGGATCGGCGAGCAGCGCCTCGACCGGCCGCGCGCGGCGCACGACGTCCAGGTGCCCGACCACCGATTGCCAGTAGTAGCCGGGCCCCTCCGAATGGGACGCGCAGCCGCCCAGCGCGGCGACCCCGGCTGCGACGACCGCCGCCCTGGCCGCCGTCCCGAGGCGACCCGCGCTCCGGCCGCCCGCGGCCCGGCCGTGCCCCGGCCCGCTACGCGCGCGCGCCATCCGCACCCAGGAGCGCCGCCTCGACCTCGACCAGGCAGTCGTAGAAGGTCGGCCCACGCCCGAGGTCGGTCAGTGCCTGGCTGGTGACCGCGTTGACGTTGCGCGCGCCGGGCGCGAGCTTCGGCCACCAGATGCCGAGCGCGGTCGCGACGCCGGGCCGGGTGCGGTCGGACACGCGCAGCCGCGCGACGAAGTCGCCGCGGTCGTTGAAGACCCGCACCGCCGAGCCGTCGACCAGGCCGCGCGCGGCCGCGTCGACCGGATGCAGGTCGACGTAGGGCTCGCGCTCCGCGGCCCGCAGGCTCTCGACGTTGACGAAGGTCGAGTTCATGAAGTGCCGCGCCGGCGGCGAGATCATCGCGAGCGGATAACGCGCGGCGAGCGCCGGGTCGGTCTCGGGCGACTCGTGCGGCGGCAGCCAGTCGGGCAGCGGGTCGAGCCCCTGCGCGGCGAGCCGCGCCGAGACGAACTCGACCTTGCCCGAAGGCGTCGGGAAGCCGCCGTGCGCGTACGGCGCCTCGGGCACCGAGAGCTTCGCGTACCCCCGCTCGACGAGCGCCTCGATCGCGGCGCGCGCGGCGTGCGGGCCGACGCCGCCGTGCGCGGCCGCGGCCATGGCGAGCTCGGCTGGCATCCGCGGGTCGTCGAGCCGCAGCGCGTCGGCGGCCACCTCCTCGTCGGAGGCGCGCAGCGCCGGATGGTCGAGGCCCATGCGCGCGGCCAGCCGCCGGAAGATCTCCGAGTTCGGCAGCGACTCGCCGACGGGCGCGATCGCAGGGCTGTTCGCCACCCACCACCGGTGCCCGTAGGTCTTGTGCACGTCGAAGTGCTCGAGCTGCGTGGTGGCCGGCAGCACCCAGTCGGCGTGGTCGGCGGTGTCGGTCATGAACTGCTCGATCACGACGGTGAACAGGTCCTCGCGCGCGAAGCCGCGCCGCACCTCGTCGCCGTGCGGCGCGACGGCGACCGGGTTCGAGTTCCAGACGACCAGCGCCTCGACCGGCGGGTCGGCGCGCAGCAACGCGTCGCCGATCGTCGACATGTTGATCGTCCGCGGCCGCCGGCCGGCGAGCAGGTCGCTGCGCTGCCAGGTCGCGACGTCGAGGTTGTAGTGCCCGCTCGCCGACAGCAGCACGCCGCCGGCCGGGTGCTTCCACGCCCCGACCAGCGCGGGCAGCCCGGCCACCAGCCGCACCGCGTTCGCACCGCCGCGCACGCGCTGCATGCCGTAATTGAGCCGGATCGCGGCCGGGGCGATCGTGCCGTAGTCGCGGGCGAGCGCGACGACCGCGTCGGCCGGTATGCCGCAGGTGGCCGCCACCCGTTCCGGCGTCCACGCCGCCGCGCGCGCGGCGAGCTCGGGGAAGCCGACGGTGTGCGCGTCGACCCAGGCGCGGTCGACCCGGCCCTGCGCGACCAGCTGCTGCACGAGGCCGAGCGCGAGCGCGCCGTCGGTGCCCGGCCGCAGCGCGAGATGCACGTCGCAGCGCTCGGCGGTGGCCGTGCGGTACGGGTCGATCGCGACCAGCTTCGCGCCCCGGCGCTTCGCCTGCTGCGCGAGCGCCCAGAAGTGCACGCTGGAGGTGATCGGGTTCGAGCCCCAGATCAGGATCAACCCGGCGTCGGCGAAGCGCTCGACGTCCATGCCGACCGGCCCGCCCAGCGTGTAGGTCAGCCCGTGGATGCCCGGCGACGAGCAGATCGTGCGGTCGAGCAGCGAGGCGCCGAGCGCATTGAAGAACCGCTGGCCCATGCCGTCGCCCTGCACCAGTCCCATCGTGCCCGCGTAGCTGTAGGGCAGGATGCGCTGCGGGTCGCGCGCGGCGATCGCCGCCAGCCGCCCGGCGATCGCGTCGAGCGCCTCGCCCCACGACGCCGGCTCGAAGCGCCCGGCGCCCTTGGGGCCCACGCGCCGCAAGGGCCGGGACAAGCGGTCGGTCGAATAGGTGCGCTCGAGGTAGCGCGAGACCTTGGTGCAGAGCACCCCGTTCGTGGGCGGGTGGTCCGGGTCGCCGGCGACCCGGATCGCGACGCCGTCGCGGACGGTGACCCGCAGCGCGCAGGTGTCGGGGCAGTCGTGCGGGCAGGCGCCTCGGACGACGGTCTCGGTGCCGGAAGCGGGGCGGGCGATGGGGTTGGCGGCCATGGGCACGATGTTAAGCTAATCGTTTTGATGCAGGAGACACCGCCATGATGCTGGCCGAAGGCATTCTCGAGTTGCAGTCCGAGATCCAGGCGATCCGGCGCGACCTGCACGCCCACCCCGAGCTGCGCTACGAGGAGCACCGCACCGCGGGCGTCGTCGCGGCCAGGCTGCGGGCCTGGGGGCTCGAGGTCACCGAGGGGATCGGCGGCACCGGCCTCGTCGGCACGCTGCGCCGCGGCACCTCGACCCGCGCGGTCGGCCTGCGCGCCGACATGGACGCGCTGCCGCTGCAGGAGCACAACGCGTTCGCCCACGCGTCCAGGCACGCCGGGAAGATGCACGCCTGCGGCCACGACGGCCACACCGCGATGCTGCTGGCCGGCGCCCGCTGGCTCTCCAGGCACGGCGGCTTCGACGGCATCGTGCACTTCATCTTCCAGCCGGCCGAGGAAGGCGGCGCCGGCGCGCAGAAGATGATCGACGAGGGGCTCTTCGAGCGCTTCCCGTGCGAGGCGGTGTTCGGCATGCACAACTGGCCCGGCATGGCGGTCGGCCAGTTCGCGGTCACGCCCGGCCCGATGATGGCCTCGTCGAACGAGTTCGAGATCACGATCCGCGGCAAGGGCGCGCACGCCGCGCTGCCGCACAACGGCATCGACCCGGTGCTGGTGGCGACGCACCTGGTGCAGGCGCTGCAGTCGATCATCACCCGCAACAAGAAGCCGGTCGAGGCGGCGGTGCTGTCGGTCACCGAGATCCACGCAGGCGACGCGACGAACATCATCCCCGACAGCGCGATCGTGCGCGGCACGGTCCGTACCTTCACGATGGAGACGCTCGACCTGATCGAGTCGCGGATGAAGGCGCTGACCGAGCAGCTGCCGCCGGCGTTCGGCGCGACCGGCTCGCTGCACTTCCACCGGAACTACCCGCCGACGATCAACGAGCCGAAGCAGACCGCGTTCGCCGTCGAGGTGATGAAGGAGCTGGTCGGCGCCGACAACGTCGACGCCGCCTGCGAGCCGACGATGGGCTCGGAGGACTTCGCCTTCATGCTGCTCGCCAAGCCCGGCTGCTACGCGTTCATCGGCAACGGCGACGGCTCGCACCGCGAGGGCGGCCACGGCATGGGGCCGTGCATGCTGCACAACCCGAGCTATGACTTCAACGACGAACTGATCCCGCTCGGCGGCAGCTTCTGGGTCAAGCTCGTGCAGCGCTTCCTGCCCGCGACGGCGTGACCCCGCCCCGCCCCGCCCGCATGGAGCCCGGCCGGCGATGATGCTCGCCTTCATCGTGCGCCGCCTCGTGCAGGCGGTGGTGGTGATGCTGGTCGTCGCGTTCGTGTCGTTCTCGCTGTTCCAGTTCGTCGGCGACCCGGTCGTCGCGATGCTCGGCCAGGACGCGACGCCCGAGCAGCGCGCCGACCTGCGCCGCGACCTCGGCCTCGACGAGCCGATCCCGATCCAGTTCGCGACCTTCGTCAAGAACGCGGCGCAGGGCGACTTCGGCCTGTCGTACCGGCAGGGCCGCAAGGTCTCGACGCTGATCCAGGAGCGGCTGCCGGCAACGCTCGAGCTCTCCCTCGCGGCCGCCGCGCTCGCGCTGCTGGTCGGCATCCCGATGGGCGTCTACACCGCGCTGCGGCGCAAGGGCGTCCTCGCGAACGTGTTCCTCGCGGTCTCGCTGATCGGCGTGTCGCTGCCCACCTTCCTGATCGGCATCCTGCTGATCCTCGTCTTCGCGGTGCTGCTCGGCTGGCTGCCCTCGTTCGGCCGCGGCGACACCGTCGACCTCGGCTGGTGGTCGACCGGGCTGCTCACGCGCGACGGCTGGTCGCACCTGGTGCTGCCGGCGATCACGCTGTGCCTGTTCCAGATGACGCTGATCATGCGGCTGGTGCGCTCCGAGATGCTCGAGGTGCTGCGCACCGACTACATCAAGTTCGCGCGCGCCCGCGGCCTGCCCGACCGCGCAGTCTACTTCGGCCACGCGCTGAAGAACACGCTGGTGCCGGTCATCACGATCACCGGGTTGCAGCTCGGCGCGATCATCGCGTTCGCGATCATCACCGAGACGGTGTTCCAGTGGCCCGGCATGGGGCTGCTGTTCATCCAGTCGGTGCAGGTCGCCGACATACCGATCATGGCCGCCTACCTGTGCCTGATCGCGCTGATCTTCGTGACGATCAACCTGGTCGTCGACCTGCTCTACTTCGTCGTCGACCCGCGGCTGCGCGTCGAACGCTCCACCGCCGGCCACTGACCCGTCCCATGTACCTCGCCGATCACCCCGCGGTCGCCGGCCTGCGCGCCTGGCAGGCCGAGCTGACGGCGATCCGCCGCACGCTGCACGCGACGCCGGAGCTCGGCTTCGAGGAGCACGCCACCGCCGAGCTGGTCGCGCGCCAGCTGCACGCCTACGGCGTCGACGAGGTCCACCGCGGCATCGGCCAGACCGGGCTCGTCGGGGTGATCCGCGGCGAGCGCCACGGCTCGGGCCGCACGATCGGGCTGCGCGCCGACATGGACGCGCTGCCGCTCGCCGAGGAGAACGGGTTCGCGCACCGCTCGACGGTGCCGGGCCGGATGCACGCCTGCGGCCACGACGGCCACACCGCGATGCTGCTGGGCGCGGCGCGCTGGCTCGCGCGCACGCGCCGCTTCGACGGCGCCGTGCACCTGATCTTCCAGCCCGGCGAAGAGGGCTACGCCGGCGCGCGCGCGATGATCCAGGACGGCCTCTTCGAGCGCTTCCCCTGCGACGCGGTCTACGCGATGCACAACTGGCCGGGGCTGCCCACCGGCACGATCGCGGTCAAGCCCGGCCCGATGATGGCCGCCGCCGACCGCGTGACGATCACGATCGAGGGCAAGGGCGGCCACGGCGCGCACGCGTACCTGGCGATCGACCCGGTGGTCGTCGCCGCGCACGTGATCACCGCCGCGCAGACGATCGTCTCGCGCAACGTCGGCCCGCTCGACTCGGCGGTCGTGAGCCTGTGCTCGATCCAGGCGGGGCACCCGCAGGCCATGAGCGTGATCCCGCGCGAAGCGGTCGTCACCGGCACCGTGCGCTCGTTCCGCGCCCAGACGCAGGACATGATCGAGGCGCGGCTGACCCAGCTCGCCGAGCAGGTCGCCGCGGGCTTCGGCGCGCGGGCGCGCGTCGAGTACGAGCGGATGTACCCGGCCACCGTCAACAGCCGCGCCGAGGCCCTGTTCGGCGCCGAGGTCGCCGAGGAGCTGGTCGGCGCCGAGCGCACGATCCGCGACCTCGAGCCGAGCATGGGCGCCGAGGACTTCGCGTTCATGCTGGAGAAGCGCCCCGGCGCCTATTTCCGCATCGGCCAGGGCGGCGCAGAATCCGGATGTTTCCTGCACAACCCGCGCTACGACTTCAACGACGAGATCCTGCCGCTCGGCGCGGCGCTGTTCGTCCGGCTCGCCGAGCGGGCGATGCCGCCGTGAGGCCCGTGCGCACCGGGCGCACGCGACGCGCCGCCCGTCTCCCGAGAGAGCCCCGATGAGCCCCCGTCCCGTCCTGCTGCTCCGCACCCTGAGCGTCGCCGTGCTCGCCGCCGCGCTCTCGGTGCCTGCCGTGCAGGCGAAGACGCTGCGCACCGCCGACCAGGGCGACGCGGTGTCGATGGACCCCCACTCGCTGAACGAGACCACCCAGCTCGGATTCACCGGCAACGTCTACGAGCCGCTGGTGACGCGCGATGCGCAGCTCAAGCTCGCGCCCTCGCTCGCGACCGCGTGGAAGCAGGTCTCGCCAACCGTCTGGCGCTTCGGGCTGCGCCGCGGCGTCGTCTTCCACGACGGCTCGCCGTTCACCGCCGACGACGTGGTGTTCTCGTTCCAGCGCGCCGCCGACCCGGGCTCGGACATGCGCGGCGTCGTCGGTCCGGTCAGGGAGGTGCGCAAGGTCGACGACTTCGCCGTCGAGATCGTCACCACCACGCCCCAGCCGATCCTGCCCGACTCGCTCACCAGCTTCTACATGATGAGCCGAGCCTGGTGCGAGGCGAACGGCGCCGCGAAGCCGGTCGACAAGCGCAAGGGCGTCGAGAACGCGGCGTCCGTCCGCGCCAACGGCACCGGCCCGTACCGGCTGCGATCGCGCGAGCCGGGCGTACGGACGGTGCTGGTGCGCAACCCGCAGTACTGGGGCAAGGTCGAGGGCAACGTCACCGAGGTGGTCTGGACCCCGATCGGCAACGACGCGACCCGCGTCGCGGCGCTCAAGTCGGGCGAGATCCAGCTGATGCAGCCGGTGCCGGTGCAGGACGTCGACCGGCTCCGGCAGGATCCGAACGTCAGGGTGATGCAGGGGCCGGAGCTGCGGACGATCTTCCTCGGCATGGACAGCCGGCGAGACGAGCTGCTCCACTCGAACGTCAAGGGGAAGAACCCGTTCAAGGACAGGCGCGTGCGCCAGGCGTTCTACCAGGCGATCGACGTCGAGGCGATCCGCACGCGGATCATGCGCGGCGCGGCGACGCCGACCAACCTGATGATCGCCCCGGGCGTCAACGGCTTCGATGCCGGGCTCAACAAGCGCGCGCCGTACGACCCCGAGGCCTCGCGCAGGCTGCTCGCGGACGCCGGCTACCCGAACGGCTTCGAGGTCAGGATGAACTGCCCGAACGATCGCTACGTCAACGACGGCGAGATCTGCCAGGCGGTGGCTGGCATGCTCGCGCGGGTCGGCGTCAAGGTGAACCTCGAGGCCGAGACCAAGAACACCTACTTCCCGAAGATCCTGTCGCGCAACACCTCGTTCTACCTGCTCGGCTGGACCCCGACGACCTACGACGCGCACAACACGCTCTACAACATCATGGCCACGCCGCAGGGCGGCCAGGGCGTGTTCAACCTCGGCAGCTGGTCGAACCCGCGCTTCGACGAGCTGACCACCCAGATCGGCACCGAGACCGACGTGACGAAGCGCAACGCGATGATCTCCGAGGCGATGCGGATCCACGCCGAGGACTTCGGCCACGTGCCGCTGCACCAGCAGGCGCTCGCGTGGGCGACCCGGAAGACCGTGTCGATCGTGCAGCGCGCCGACAACATCATCCTGTACCGCTACGCGACCGTCGAGTGACCCACACGTCCCCGCATCCATGAGCACCTCGGCCCTCGCGCGCTTCCTCGACGGCGACGTCTTCCACAGCTTCCGCAACAGCCCGGTCGCGGTCGGCGCGTCTCTGGTCGCGGCGGTGATGATCCTGGGCGCGGTGCTCGCGCCCTGGATCGCGCCGCACGACCCGTTCGACCTGAAGACGCTCGACCTGAACAACTCGCTGGTGCCGCCGGCCTGGACGGCGCAAGGCGACGCCGCCTACCCGCTCGGCACCGACGACCAGGGCCGGGACGTGCTGTCGACGATCCTGTACGGCTCGCGGATCTCGCTGCTGGTCGGCATCGCGTCGGTCGCGTTCGCGATGGTGCTCGGCATCGGCCTCGGGCTGCTGTCGGGCTACCTCGGCGGGCGCCTCGACGCGTTCATCATGCGGGTCGCCGACGTGCAGCTGTCGTTCCCCGCGATCCTGATCGCGCTGCTGATCAACGGCGTCGCGCGCGCGGTGCTGCCGTCGGACGCGAACATCGATGCGATGGCGCTCGCGGTGCTGATCGGCTCGATCGGCCTGGCCAACTGGGTGCAGTACGCACGCACGGTGCGGGGCTCGACGATGGTGGAGAAGAACAAGGAGTACGTGCAGGCGGCGCGCGTGATCGGCGTCGGGCCGCTCACCATCATGCTGCGCCACGTGCTGCCGAACGTGCTCGGCCCGGTGCTGGTCATCGGCACGATCAACGTCGCCACCGCGATCATCACCGAGGCGACGCTGTCGTTCCTCGGCGTCGGCGTGCCGCCGACCTCGCCCTCGCTCGGCACGATGATCAACAACGGCAACAACTTCCTCTACTCGGGCGAGTGGTGGCTGGTGATCTTCCCGGGGGCCGCGCTGATCCTGCTGTGCATGTCGGTGAACCTGCTCGGCGACTGGTTGCGCGACGCGCTGAACCCGAAGCTGCAGTGAGCCAGACACGATGACCGCCCCCCTGCTCGAGGTCCGCAACCTGCGCGTGGAGTTCCCCACGCGGCGCGGCACGCTGGTCGCGATCGACGACGTGTCCTTCGACATCGCGCCCGGCGAGGTGCTCGGCGTCGTCGGCGAGTCCGGCGCAGGCAAGTCGATCACCGGCGCCGCGATCATCGGCCTGCTCGAACCGCCCGGGCGCATCGCCGGCGGCGAGATCCGGCTGAACGGCCGACGCATCGACGACCTCGATCCGGCGGGGATGCGGCGCGTGCGCGGCAAGGAGATCGGTGCGATCTTCCAGGATCCGCTGACCTCGCTGAACCCGCTCTACACCGTCGGGCGGCAGATCGTCGAGACGGTCCGCACGCACCTGGACCTGACCGAATCGCAGGCGCGCACGCGCGCGATCGACCTGCTGAAGAGCACCGGCATCCCGGCCGCCGAGCAGCGGATCGACCACTACCCGCACCAGTTCTCCGGCGGCATGCGCCAGCGCGTCGTGATCGCGCTCGCGCTCGCGGCCGAGCCGAGGCTGATCGTCGCCGACGAGCCGACCACCGCGCTCGACGTGTCGATCCAGGCGCAGATCATCGCGCTGATCAAGCGACTGTGCCGCGAGCACGGCACCGCGGTGATGCTGGTCACGCACGACATGGGCGTGATCGCCGAGACCGCCGACCGGGTCGCGGTGATGTACGCCGGACGCATCGCCGAGATCGGCCCGGTGGCCGACGTGATCCACCGGCCACGCCATCCGTACACCGTCGGCCTGATGGGCTCGATCCCGTCGGTGGGCGAGCACCGCGAGCGGCTCGCGCAGATCGACGGCGCGATGCCGCGCCTCAACGCGATCCCGAAGGGCTGCGCGTTCAACCCGCGCTGCCCGAAGGTCTTCGCGACCTGCCGCGAGCGGCGGCCCGACCTGATGCCCGCGGGTACGTCGCTCGCCGCCTGCTGGCTGCACGACGCGTCGGTGGCGAAGGAGGCTGCGTGAGTGCGGTGGACAGGCCGCAGGGCGAGGTCGCCACGCCGGTGCGTGCCGGCGAGCCGATGGTCGTCGTGAACGACATCGCCAAGCTGTTCGACGTGTCGCCGCCGTGGCTCAACCGCGTGATCGAGCGCAAGCCGCGCACGCTGCTGCGCGCGGTCGACGGCGTGAGCTTCGAGATCGCGCGCGGCGAGACGCTCGCGCTGGTCGGCGAGTCGGGCTGCGGCAAGTCGACGGTCGCGCGGATGCTGGTGGGGCTGTACGCGCCGTCGCGCGGCTCGATCACCTTCGAGGGCACCGACATCGCGACGCTCGGCAGCGCGGCCGGCCGGCCGCTGCGCTCGAAGCTGCAGATGATCTTCCAGGACCCGTACGCGAGCCTGAACCCGCGCTGGAAGGTCGCCGACATCATCGCCGAGCCGATCCGCGTGCACCGGCTGATCTCGGGCGACGACGCGATCCGCGCGCGGGTCGGCCAGCTGCTGCAGCACGTCGGGCTCGCGCCCGCCGACGCCGAGAAGTACCCGCACCAGTTCTCGGGCGGGCAGCGCCAGCGCCTGTCGATCGCACGCGCGCTCGCCTCGCAGCCGAAGTTCCTCGTCTGCGACGAGCCGACCTCGGCGCTCGACGTGTCGGTGCAGGCACAGGTGCTGAACCTGATGCGCGACATCCAGCGCGAGGACGGCCTCACCTACCTGTTCATCTCGCACAACCTCGCGGTGGTCCACCACGTCAGCGACCGGGTCGGCGTGATGTACCTCGGCCGGATCGTCGAGCTCGCGCCGAAGCGTACGCTGTTCGCGATGCCGCGGCATCCGTACACGCGGATGCTGCTCGACGCGATCCCCGACATGCAGATGACCGGCAAGGCCCGCACGCCGGTCGCCGGCGAGGTGCCGAACCCGCTGAACCCGCCGACGGGCTGCACGTTCCACCCGCGCTGCCCGCTCGCGAACGAGCGCTGCAAGGCCGAGCGACCGGTGCTGCGCCGTCTCGACGACGGCGCGCAGGTCGCCTGCCACGCGGTGGAGGAAGGCCAGGGCTGACGCCATGCGACCCGTACCGCTCCGACGGTTCCTCGCGCCGCTGCTCGCGGCGACGCTGGCCCTCGCCGGCTGCCAGACCGACCTTCCGCTGGTCGACCTGAAGGAGAAGTACGGCGCGCCGCCGTCGCGCTTCCTGCCGATGGACGGCATCGAGGTGCACTGGCGCGACGAGGGGCCGGGCGCGGCCGAGCGCGCCGAGGCGCGGGCCGCGGTCGCGCCTGCGGCGGGCACGGCCCCCACGCCCGCCGCCACGCCGGCCGTGCCGTCCGCGACCACCGCGTCGCCGGCCGCGCCCGCAGGCGGCGCGGCGCCCGCGGTGATCCGCGCCGGTGATCCGCCGACGATCCTGCTGCTGCACGGCACCGCCTCCTCGCTGCACACCTGGGACGGCTGGGCGAAGCAGCTGAGCCCGACGATGCGCGTGGTGCGGCTCGACCTGCCGGGCTTCGGCCTCACCGGGCCGCATCCGTCGGGCGACTACTCGGGCTCGGCGACGGTCGACTTCCTCGAGCGCTTCGTGGATGCCGCAGGCATGAAGCGCTTCGCGATCGCCGGCAACAGCCTCGGCGGCTATTACGCGTGGCGCTTCGCGCTGCGGCACCCCGAGCGGGTGACCGGGCTGATCCTGATCGACGCGGTCGGCTACCCGATCCAGGGAGGTGCCTCGCAGGCAGCGGCGCTGCAGCTGTCGCGCATGCCGATCGTCAGCGAGCTGATGCGCTTCACCGCGATCCGCTGGGCCGTCGAGCGCAGCCTCAGGGAGGTCTACGCGGACACCTCGAAGATCACGCCCGAGCTCGTCGACCGCTACGAGTCGCTGATGCTGCGCGCCGGCAACCGGCAGGCGATGGGCGACCGCGCGCGCGCCGAGCGACGGCCGGTCGGCTGGCAGCGGCTGCCCGAGCTGCGCGTGCCGACGCTGGTGATGTGGGGCGCGCAGGACACCTGGGTGCCGCTGGAGCACGCCGAGCGGTTCCGCAACGACATCCGCGACTCGCGCCTCGTCGTGTATCCGAAGCTCGGTCACCTGCCGATGGAGGAGGACCCGACGGCCACCGCGGCCGACGCGCTGCGCTTCCTGCGCGGCGAGCCGGTCCCCGGTCAGAAGTAGGTCCGGAGCGCGCGGGTCACCCGCGCGTCGTCGTCGATCCCCCAGACCAGTCGCCACTTGTCGAAGGTGGTGCACGGATGCGAGACGCCGAAGCCGACCAGGTCGCCGACGGCGACGTCGTCGCCCGGGTCGACCCGCAGGTAGCCGTGCTGGTCGTTGTGCCCGAAGACCGCCCAGTGCGCGGGCGCCGGCCGCGGCGCCGCGTCGCGGCTGGGCCGGAAGGTCCACTTCGCGAGCGCAGGATCGGCGTCGGTGCCGACGTCGCGGCGCCCGAGCGTGACGATCGCGCGGTCCGGCTCGGGGCGCGACTGCACCGCGGCCCAGACCTCGAGCGCGCCGGTCGGCGGCGCCTCGCGCAGGCTCGGCTCCAGGCCTCGCGCGGCGATCGCGGCGACGTGGCGGCGGTACATGCCGTCGTCATGGCTGAGGTAGCAGCCGCTGCGCAGCACGATCCGGGTCGGTCGCTCGAGGCCGGCGTCGCGCAGCCCGCGCACGACCAGGTCGTACGCGGCCGAACCGCCGGCCGACAGCAGCACCTCGTCGACCGCGGCGAACAGGCCCTCGTCCTCGCAGGCGCGCGCGAGCTCGACCAGGCCGTGCATCCAGCCGCCGACGAACGCGCCGTCGCGCGCGTCGTCGTCGACGACGTTCAGGCCCTCGAAGGCCTCGACGCCGGCCAGGCGCACCGCGGGCTCGATGGCGACCGCCCGCGCCAGCGCGAGCGCGTCGGTGACGCTGCGGCAACCGGTGCGCCCGCCCGGCGTGCCGAGCTCGACGAGCACGTCGAGCGGCGGCGCGGCCGCGGCGGCGAGGCCGCGCGCGAGCGTCGCGAGCTGTGCGGGCGAGTCGGCCAGCGTGATGAAGCGCACCGCCGGGTGTGCGCGGGCGAGCAGCCCCCAGCGCCGCGCGTCGGCCTCGGTCGCGAGCTGGTTCGCCATCAGCACGCGCGGCGCGCCGGCCTCGACCGCGAGGCGGCCCTGGTGGACGTTCGCGACGGTGATGCCCCAGGCGCCGTCGCGCAGCTGCTCGGCGAAGAGCTGCGGCGCGTTGGTGGTCTTGCCGTGCGGCGCGAGGCTCGCGCCGGTCTCGCCGACGAAGCGCATCAGCCAGCGCGCGTTGTGCCGCAGCGCCGACTCGCGCAGCACCGCGACCGGCATCGGCAGGTCGCCGCGCAGCAGGTGCAGGCCCTGCGCGCCGGCTTCGGCGACACGGAACGGAGCGCGCTCGGGCGGGAAACCCTTGAAGCTCGCGTCGAGGCGCTCGGCCTCGATCTCGGACGGGGTCGGCATCGGTCGGGGGCGCGCAGGGCGCGCGGGGAAGCGGCGATCCGGTGATTATCCGCGCGACGCGCCGGTTGCGCGCCGCTCGCCATCAGCCCCGCGAGGCCCCCGCGATCAGCGCGACGTCGCCGCCGGCGGCCGCGGTGTTCTCGGTGAAGCAGCGCTCGGTCGCGAAGCGGTGCAGCGTCCAGGGCCCGCCCGCCTTCGGGCCGGTGCCCGACAGGCCCTCGCCGCCGAAGGGCTGCACGCCGACGACCGCGCCGACGATGTTGCGGTTCACGTAGAGGTTGCCGACCCGCGCCTCGCGCCGCACCAGCTCGATCCGCGCATCGAGGCGCGTGTGCAGGCCCATCGTCAGGCCGTGGCCCGTCGCCGCGATCTCGCGAAGCAGCGCGGGCAGCCCGTCGCGCGGCCAGCGCACGACGTGCAGGATCGGGCCGAAGCGCTCGCCGGGCAGCTGCGCGATCGTATCGAGCGTGACGATCGTCGGCGCGACGAAGTGGCCGTGCACGCAGTCCGCAGGCAACGGCAGCCGCTCGACCGCGTGCCCGGCCGCGCGCATCGCCTCGACGTGGCGCTCGAGGGCGTCGCGGGCGGCGGCGTCGATCACCGGGCCGAGGTCGGTGGCCGGGTCGGCCGGATCGCCCGGCAGCAGCGTCGCCATCGCGTCGCGGATCATCGCGAGCTGCGCCTCGGCGATCTCGTCCTGCAGCGCCAGCACGCGCAGCGCCGAGCAGCGCTGGCCGGCCGAGCGGAAGGCGCTCGCGACCACCGCGTCGGTCACCTGCTCGGGCAGCGCGGTCGAGTCGACGATCATCGCGTTGACGCCGCCGGTCTCGGCGATCAGCGGCAGGATCGCGTCGTGCGCGTCGGCGAGCCGGCGCTGGATGCGCTTGGCGGTCGCGTTCGAGCCGGTGAACGCGACGCCGGCCAGCCCGCGCGCGCCGACCAGCGCGTCGCCGACCTCGGCGCCGCCGGGCAGCAGCGCGAGCGCGCCGGGCGGCACGCCGGCGCGCAGCGCGAGCTCGACCGTGCGGTGCGCGGCCAGCGGCGTCTGCGGCGCGGGCTTGGCGAGCACGACGTCGCCCGCCGCGAGCGCCGCGGCCGCCTGCCCGACGAAGATCGCGACCGGGAAGTTCCACGGCGCGATGCAGGCGAACGGGCCGCGCCCGGCGAGCGACAGCTCGTTGCGCTCGCCGGTCGGCCCCGGCAGTCGCATCGGCGCCGCGAACAGCCGCCGCGCCTCGGCCGCGTAGAAGCGGCAGAAGTCCACCGCCTCGCGGACGTCGGCGATCGCGTCGGCGAGGGTCTTGCCGGCCTCGTGCACGCAGCGCGCGACCAGCTCGTCGACGTCGGCTTCCAGCGCGTCGGCCCAGGCGTCCAGGTACGCGGCACGCGCGTCGGCGTCGCGGCGGCTCCAGTCCGGGAACGCGTCGAGCGCGACGCGCATCGCGACCGCGACGGTCGACGCGTCGGCGTCGAGCACCTCGCCGATCGCGCGGCGGCGATCGGCGGGCGAGAAGACCGTGCGTGGTGCGCAGGCGGTCGGCGGCGGCGCGCGTCGCGCGCCGCTGCGCGGACCGTCGTCGGCGATCCTGCGGCCGCCGGGCTCGATGCCGTCGACGATCGGCGCGGCGCGCCACGGCCCGCGCCGTTCCGCGGCCGCGCGCACGAAGCGCGCGAGGTCGCCCGGACGGCCGAGGTCCCAGCCGGCCGCCACGCGGCGGCCGTCGGGCAGGATCGCGCGGGGCGCGGGGATCGGTGCGTTCACGGGGCGGTCTCCTCGGGCGCGACGAACGCGTCGAGCTCGGCGTCGACGAGCTCGGCAGCGGACAGCTCGGGATCGGCGAAGCGGCGCACGAACGACGTCGACGCCCCGTTCTCGAGGATCCGCCGGATCAGGTAGGCGAGCAGGTCGCGCTGCTCGCCGACGGGCGCGTAGACGCGGCGCAGCGGCAGGCCCCCGGACAGCGCCCCGTCCGTCGCCAGCGCGCCGAGCGCCGCGTGCAGCGCCGCGCCCATGCCGTGCAGCCGCTGCAGCTCGAACGCGTCCGGTGCGACGCCGCGCGTCGCGGCCTCGCGCAGCACGCAGGCGATGGTCACCGCGTTGTGCGTCGCGAACTGCGGACGCAGCACGCCGGTCGCACCGAGCAGGGCACGCGCGCAGCGCGCGTAGCTCGCATCGGTGTCGGCCTTGCGCACGAACACCGGGTAGTCGTCGAGCCCGAGCTCCTGCGCTCGCTTGACCTCCGCGTCCCAGTACGCGCCCTTCACCAGGCGCACCGCGATCGGCGCGCCGCCCGCGGCGACGCGCGAGCGCGCGATCGACACCAGCGTCGCGACCGTCGAGGCCGACGATCGCTGGTAGGCCTGCGCGACGATGCCGAGCCCGGGCCAGCCGGCGAGCGACGCGTCGCGCGCGAGCGCGTCGAAGAGCTCGAGCGTCATCGACAGCCGGTCGTGCTCCTCGGCGTCGACGTTGAGCGGGATGCCCGCGTCGGCCGCCCGCCCGCACAGCGCGCGCAGCCGCTCGAGCAGCGCGCCACGCTCACGCCCGAAGCGCGGCAGCTCGAAGCGCGGATGGATCGCCGACAGCTTGATCGACACGCCCTGGCGCGCGTGGCAGGGCCGGTCGCGGTCGACCGCGCCGACCGCCGCGATCGCGTCGAGGTAGCGGCGCTGGTTGCGGTCGGCGTCGGGCCAGCCGCGCGCGCCCTCGCCGAGCATGTCGAACGAGTGCAGCGCGGCTTCGCGCCCGGCCCGGTCGAGCGCCGTGCCGATGTCGTTCGCGTGGACGAACTGCGCGCCGATCCGCTCGAGCACCGCGCGCGCGGCGGGCATCACCAGCGCGCGGGCGAGCGGCGACGACGCGGTGCCGGCGGCGGCGTCGCGCGCGTCCGGCAGCATCGCGCGAGCGGCGGGCATCGCAGCGCGGACGGCGGCGCCGAGCGCGCCCGCGTGCTCGCCGGCGGCCTCGCTCCAGTCGACCGGGTCGAGCTTGTCGGCGAGCAGCGCGATCCGGGTCGGCGCATCCGGCGTGCGCGGCAACGCCTCGGCGAGCCGCATCAGGCGCGTGCCGCCTTCTCGCTCGAGCGGGAGCACCTGCAGCATCCGCGCGAGGTCGAGCGCGTGGCCACGTTGCGCACGCTCGGCCTCGACGAGGCGGATCGCGAGGGCGCGCAGCGCGGCGCGGTCGGCGGCCCCGGGCGACGGCGGGGGGGACGGATCGGCTTGCGTCATGACCGGAGATCCTCCAGCATCCCGAACCGAACTTCATTCGGAATCATGGCCCCTGCACCGAAGAAAGCAAGGCCGACGCCCACCCGGGCGCGTCCCGACCGAACGAACGTGCGGTCGTCGGCCGCACCCTCCCGCCCGCCCGCCCGGTCGACCACCGCCCGCGCCGACGACCCGTGGGCTCCGGCCGCGCCGGCGCGATCGCCGGCCTCCGCCGCGATGCGCCCCCTCGACCGCATCGACCGCGCGATCCTCTCGACGCTGCAGCGCGACGGCCGCATCAGCAACGCCGCGCTCGCCGCGTCCGTCCACCTGAGCCCGCCTGCCTGCCTCGAGCGCGTGCGCAGGCTCGAGGCCGACGGCCGCATCGCCGGCTACCACGCGCGGCTCGACCCGCTGCGGATGGACGCGGGCATGCTGGTCTTCGTGCAGGTCTCGCTCGAGCGCACCACGCCCGAGGTGTTCGAGCGCTTCCGCGCGGCGGTGCAGTCGCGCCCCGAGATCCTCGAGTGCCACATGGTCGCCGGCGGCTTCGACTACCTGCTGAAGGTCCGCGTGCAGGACATGCGGCACTACCGGCGGCTGGTCGCGAGCGGCATCTGGTCGCTGCCCGGCGTGCGCGAGACGCACACCTACGCGGTGATGGAGGAGGTCAAGGAGACCTGGGCGATCGCAGTGTGACGATGCCCGCCTACAATCGCGCGCTATCCAACGAGATCGAGGAGACCCCCGTGACCCGCCCCGCCCCCGACCGCCGCCGCCTGATCGCCCCGCTCGTCCCCGCCGCGCTCGCCTCGGCGGCGAGCCGCGCGCTCGCCCAGGACGCCTGGCCGACCAAGCCGGTGACGATCGTCGTCCCGCAGGCCGCCGGCGGCGCGAACGACACCGTCGCGCGCGCGTTCGGCGCGCGCCTGTCCACCGCGCTCGGGCAGCCGGTCGTGATCGAGAACCGCGCCGGCGCCGGCGGCAACGTCGGCACCGCGCTGGTCGCGCGCGCACCCAAGGACGGCCACACGCTGATGCTGACCGCGCAGAGCGCGCAGACGATCAACCCGTGGCTCTACAAGAACACCGGTTTCGACCCGGTGAAGGACTTCGAGCCGGTGATGTCGGTCGCGACCGCCCCCTACCTGCTGGTCGCGAACCCTCAGTTCCCGGTCTCGAACCTGAAGGACCTGATCGCCTACGCGAAGACGCGACCGGGCCGCATCGACTACGCGTCGGCCGGCAACGGCACGCTGAACCACCTGCTCGGCGTGATGCTGAACCAGCGCGCCGGGCTGCACCTCGTCCACATCCCCTACCGCGGCGCCGCGGCAGCCGCAACCGACGTCGTCGGCGGCCAGGTGCCGATCACCTTCGGCAGCTTCCCCGGGGTCTTCCCGTTCGTGAAGGCCGGGCAGCTGAAGGTGATCGGCGTCGCGACCGAGACGCGCACGAAGCTCGCCCCCGACCTGCCGACGCTCGCCGAGACGCTGCCCGGCTTCCACGCGAACTCGTGGTACGGCCTGTTCGCGCCGGCGGGCACGCCGAAGGCCGTGGTCGATCGGATCGCGGCCGAGGGCAACAAGGTCCTCGCCGACCCGGCGCTCGTCGAGCGGCTCGCGGGACAGGGCGCCGAACCCGCGCCGAGCTCGCCGGCGCAGCTCGCGGCGCTGCTGCGCGACGACCTCAAGCTGTGGCAGGGGATCGTGAAGGCGTCGGGGGCGACGATCGACTGACACGGAGGACCGGGTCGTCACGAACGTGACGATCCGGCGGATCTCTTCGATGGATGTCGCTTCCCGACGCGCGAGGGCTCGACGGACTGGATTCGCTCGTCGGTTTGCGCGAGGCCGTCGCCCCGGGGTGGGTCTTGCTTCGCTGCGTCCCCACCCTCCAGGGCACTGGCGGGCACTGGAGGGTTCCCTGCGCCTTCGCGAACGCCGGCGGGCACCCCTCGGGCCACCGGCCCGAGGGGTGCGGCCCTCGGAGCAGGCATCGCCCCCCCTGCACCGGCGCCGCGCGCAAACCGTCGAACGACAGCGCCAACGACGAACGACCGCTCAGACCGTACGCCCCCCGTCCACCGGGAACTCCACCCCCGAGATGAACGCCGCCGCGTCGCTCGCGAGGAACACCGCGGCCGCTGCGACGTCGTCCGGCCTGGACAGCCGCCCGAGCGGGATCGTCGCGACGAACTTCGCGCGGTTCTCCGGCGTGTCCGGCACGCCCATGAACTTCTCGAGCAGGCCGGTCTCGCCGATCACCGGGCAGATCGCGTTGACGCGGATGCCGTCCGGCCCGAGCTCGACCGCCATCGACTTCGACAGCAGGTTCACCGCGCCCTTAGAGCCGTTGTACCAGGTGAGGCCGGGCCGCGGCCGGATGCCCGCGGTCGAGCCGACGTTCAGGATCGTGCCGCTGCGGCGCGCACGCATCAGCGGCACGACCGCGTGGGCCATGTGGAAGATCGACTTCACGTTGACCGCATAGACGCGGTCGAACGCCGCCTCGTCGACTTCGAGCATCGGCCGGTTCGGATGGGTGGTGCCGGCGTTGTTGACGACGACGTCGGGCACGCCGAACACGTCGGCGCACGCGCGCACGACCGCGGCCACCGCCGGCCCCGAGGCCACGTCGCACGCGACGAAGCGGGCGACCTTCGCCCCCAGCGCGTCGGCGAGCGCGCGGCCCTTCGCCTCGTCGAGATCGGCGATCACCACGCCGCGCGCGCCCTCCTCGACGTAGCGGCGCACGATCGCCTCGCCGAAGCCCGCCGCGCCGCCGGTGACGATCGCGACCTTGCCCTGCAGCTGCCCCATCGTCGCCTCCCCTCAGCCGTGCCAGTGCACGAGCGTCTTCGTCGTGCTGAGTTCCTCGAGCGCGAGCAGCCCCTTCTCCCGGCCGTGGCCGCTGCGCTTGGTGCCGCCGAACGGCAGTTCCACGCCGCCGCCTGCGCCGTAGCAGTTCATGAAGACCTGGCCCGCCCTCACCGCCTTCGCGACGCGGTGCAGGCGCCCCGAGTTCCCGGTCCACACCGCGGCGAGCAGCCCGTAGTCCGTACCGTTGGCGAGCCGGATCGCGTCGGCCTCGTCCTCGAAGCTCATCGCCGCGAGCACCGGGCCGAACACTTCCTCGCGGGCGATCGCGGCGTCGCGCGGCACCGGCCCGAACAGCGTGGGCGTCACCCAGTAGCCACCGGGCGGCACGCCGTCGGCGATCCGACCCTGCGCGATCACCGGGATGCCGGCAGCCTTCGCGCCGTCGACGTAGCGCTGCACGCGGCGCTGCTGCGCCGGGTTCATCACCGGACCGCAGTCCAGGTCCATCTCGGGCGTGCCGACGCGCACCTTCGCGAACGCCTCGGCGACCCGTGCGACAAACGCGTCGTGGATCGAGCGCTGCACCAGCAGGCGGCTGCCGGCGGTGCAGGTCTGGCCGGCGTTCTGCACGATCGCGCGCACGACGATCGGCACCGCGCGCTCGACGTCGACGTCGTCGAACACGATCTGCGGCGACTTGCCGCCGAGCTCGAGCACGCACTTGACCGCGTTCTTCGCGGCCGCCTGCTGCACCAGCGTGCCGACCTCGTTGGAGCCGGTGAACGAGACGAAGTCGATGCCGGGATGCGCGGCGAGCGCGGCGCCCGCCTCCTCGCCCAGCCCGGTGACGACGTTGAACGCGCCCTCCGGCAGCCCCGCCGCTGCGGCGAGCTCGGCCACGCGCAGCGCCGACAGCGGCGTGTCCTCGGCGGGCTTGAGCACCGCGGCGTTGCCCATCGCGAGTGCGGGCGCCACGGTGCGCCCGAGCATCTGCGCCGGGTAGTTCCACGGGATGATGTGCGCGGTGACGCCGAGCGGCTCGCGCACCAGGCTCACCTGGTGGCCGGCGAGGAACGGGATGGTCTCGCCGTGCACCTTGTCGGCTGCGGTCCCGTAGAACTCGAAGTAGCGGGCAAGCACCCTGATGTCGTTGCGCGCGGTCGCCATCGGCTTGCCGGTGTCGCGCGCCTCGAGCCGCGCGAGCTCGTCCTCGTTCGCGAGCACCGCCTCGCCGATCCGCACCAGCACCCGGCCGCGCTCGGTCGCGGTCACCCGCCCCCACGGACCGTCGAGCGCCGCGCGCGCCGCGGCCACCGCGAGGTCGACCTCGTGCGCGCCGCCGCGCGGCACGCGCTCGAAGGCCTCGCCGTCGGCCGGCGACACCACCGGGATCGTGCGTTCGTCGCGGGCGCCGATCCAGCGGCCGCCGATGTACATCTGCTTCATGTCGGGATGCCCTCGTCTTCCAATCCGTGCACTGCCGTGGCACTGTAGGCAGTCGCCCGCCCGCGGGGAATTGGAAAACGGTCAACGGCGAGTTGCGCCGCGCGCAATGCGAGCGGCCGTGCCCCCCGCCCCACGCCATGCTGCCCGACATCGATTCGCTAGCGCTCTTCGTGCAGGCCGCGGAGCTGCGCAACCTGACCCGCGCGGCCGAGGCCAGCCACATCACCGTGCCCGCGGCGAGCCGCCGCCTGTCGCTGCTCGAGCATCAGTTCAAGGCGCAGCTGTTCGAGCGGCACTCGCGCGGGCTGCAGCTGACGCCGGCCGGCGAGCACCTGCTCAAGCTCGCCCGCGAGGTCATCGCCGGCGTGCACCACATGCGCGCCGAGATGACCAACTACGCGTCGGGCCGGCACGCGGTGCTGCGCGTGCACGGC
>JADCHE010000143.1 GCA_020248665.1 Burkholderiales bacterium
AGCCGGCGGCCACGAGCGCCGCGAGCAGCGCCGCGGCCGCCAGGCTCGCGCGCGACGCGCGCCGCGCGCCGGACCGGACCCGCGCCGCCATCGCGTCAGGCCGCCGGCCGGCGCAGGTGCCAGTCGGTCGCCTGCTGGAACCGGTCCGCGACGGCGAGGAGCCGCGACTCGCCGAACCGGTCGGCGATCAGCTGCAGCCCGACCGGGCGGTCCTTCGCACCGAAGCCCGCCGGCATCGACAGCCCGGGCAGGCCGGCGAGCGAGGCGCCGAGCGTGTAGACGTCGGCGAGGTAGTCGCGCACCGGGTCGGACGAGTGATCGCCCAGGTCCCAGGCGACCGTCGGCGCGACCGGCCCGGCGATCACGTCGACCGTCGAGAACGCGGCGGCGAAGTCGTCGGCGATCAGCCGCCGCAGCTTCTGCGCCTGCAGGTAGTAGGCGTCGTAGTAGCCGTGGGACAGCACGTAGGTGCCGACCATGATCCGCCGGCGGACCTCCTCGCCGAAGCCCTCGGCGCGCGTGCGCCGGTACAGGTCCTTCAGGTCGGTCGGGTCCTTCGCGCGGTGGCCGTAGCGCACGCCGTCGAAGCGTGACAGGTTGCTCGAGGCCTCGGCCGGCGCGATCACGTAGTAGGCCGGGATCGCGAGCCGCGTGCGCGGCAGCGACACGTCCACCAGCGCCGCGCCCAGCGACTCCAGCGTGGCGAGCCCGGCACGCACCGCGTGCTCGACGTCGGGCGCGAGGCCCTCGCCGAAGTACTCCTTCGGCACGCCGACCCGCAGCCCGGCGAGCGGCCGGGACGCGGTGGTGGCCTCGCCGCGGCCGGCCGGCACCGGGGGGGCGGCCATGCCGGCGACGTAGTCCTCGGCCGGGCGCTCGAGGCTGGTCGCGTCGCGCGCGTCGAAACCGGCCATCGCGCTCAGCAGCGCCGCGCAGTCGGCCGCGGAGCCCCCGAAGGCGCCGCCCTGGTCGAGGCTCGAGGCGAAGGCGATCATCCCGAAGCGCGAGACCCGCCCGTAGGTCGGCTTGATGCCGGTGACGCCGCACATCGCGGCCGGCTGGCGCACCGAGCCACCGGTGTCGGTGCCGGTGGCGATCGGGGCGAGGCCGCCGGCGACCGCGGCCGCCGAGCCGCCCGACGAGCCGCCAGGGATCGCGGCCGGATCCCAGGGATTGCGGGTCGGACCGAAGTGCGAGTGCTCGTTAGACGAGCCCATCGCGAACTCGTCGCAGTTGGTCTTGCCGAGGCAGACGGCGCCGGCCGCGGCCAGCCGCTCGACGACCGTCGCGTCGAAGGGGCTCACATAGTCGGCCAGCATCCGCGAGCCGGCGGTCGAACGCCAGCCGCGGGTCACGAAGATGTCCTTGTGCGCGACCGGGATCCCGAGCAGTGGTGCGCGCTCGCCACGGGCGAGCCGCTCGTCGGCCGCACGGGCCTGCTCGAGCGTCGACTCGGGGCGCACGTCGACAAATGCGTTCAGGGTAGAGGTCGCGATCCGGGCGAGGTAGTGCTCGGCGAGCGACCGGGCGGACACCTCGCCGGCGTCGAGCGCGGCGCGAAGCGCCGACACCGGACGGGCATGCAGGGGGGCGGACGTCGGGGCGGTCATTCGATCACCCGTGGCACGAGGTACAAGCCGTGGCCGACCGCCGGCGCGACGCGCTGGTAGTCGTCGCGACGGTCGGGCTCGGTGACCTCGTCGGGACGCAGCCGCAGGGTCAGGTCGCCGGCGTGGGTCATCGGCGCCACCCCGGTGGTGTCGACGGCCTGCAGCGCCTCGATCAGCTCGAGGACGCGATTGAGCTGCCCGAGGGTGCGGTCCGCTTCGTCGGGGGTCAGTTCGAGTCGGGCGAGGTCTGCGATCCGCGCCACGTCGGAGGGGGTGAGAGCCAGTGGAAAACCCCGATTTTCGTAGTGAAGTGAAGGAATTATAAGGTATGATTCGCGTCGTTTCTGAGGAGATCCGGGCCGGACGAAGAGGTCGATCGATCGCTCTCGCCGCGACCTCCCGGAGCCCCCGTCCATCACAATGATACGGAACCGACGATGTTCGGATTCTTTCGAAAGTACTTCTCCAACGATCTCGCGATCGACCTCGGGACAGCCAACACGCTGATCTACGTCCGGGGCAAGGGCATCGTGCTGAACGAGCCCTCGGTCGTCGCGATCCGCCAGGAAGGCGGACCGAACGGCAAGAAGACGATCGCCGCGGTCGGCAAGGAAGCCAAGCAGATGCTCGGCAAGGTGCCCGGCAACATCGAGGCGATCCGCCCGATGAAGGACGGCGTGATCGCCGACTTCACGGTCACCGAGCAGATGCTCAAGCAGTTCATCCGGATGGTGCACCCGGGGTCGCTGTTCGCGCCGAACCCGCGGATCATCATCTGCGTGCCCTGCGGCTCGACCCAGGTCGAGCGCCGCGCGATCCGGGAGTCGGCGCTCGGCGCAGGCGCCTCGCAGGTGTTCCTGATCGAGGAGCCGATGGCGGCCGCGATCGGCGCAGGCCTGCCGGTGTCCGACGCGACCGGCTCGATGGTGGTCGACATCGGCGGCGGCACGACCGAGGTCGGCGTGATCTCGCTCGGCGGCATGGTCTATTCCGGCTCGGTGCGGGTCGGCGGCGACAAGTTCGACGAAGCGATCATCAACTACATCCGCCGCAACTACGGGATGCTGATCGGCGAGACGACCGCCGAGGCGATCAAGAAGGAGATCGGCTCCGCCTTCCCGGGCTCCGAGGTCAAGGAGATGGAGGTCAAGGGCCGCAACCTCTCCGAAGGCATCCCGCGTGCGTTCACCGTCTCGTCCAACGAGATCCTCGAGGCGCTGACCGACCCGCTGAACAACATCGTGTCGGCGGTCAAGATCGCCCTGGAGCAGACTCCGCCCGAGCTGGGCGCCGACATCGCCGAGCGGGGCATGATGCTCACCGGCGGCGGCGCGCTGCTGCGGGACCTCGACCGCCTGCTGATGGAAGAGACCGGCCTGCCGGTGCTGGTGGCGGACGATCCGCTCACCTGCGTCGTGCGCGGCTGCGGCCTGGCGCTGGAGCGGATGGACAAGCTCGGGACGATCTTCACCAGCGAATGACCTGAAGGCGGGGCAATGGATCGCAGTCCGCCGCCCTTCTTCAAGCAGGGTCCTTCCTCCAACGCCCGCCTCGCCTTCTTCGCGCTGCTGGGCATCTCGCTGCTCGTCATCGATTCGCGCACCGGGCTGCTGAACGCGATGCGCCAGGGCATCGGCACCGTGCTGTACCCGCTGCAGCGCACGCTGCTCGTGCCGCGCGACGCGGTCTCGATGTCGACCGACTACCTGACCGAGATCCACCGGCTGCGCGCGGAGAACACCGAGTTGAAGCGCGTCGAGACGGCCAACGCGCGCCAGCTGCTGCAGGTCGAGCAGCTCGCCCAGGAGAACCGCCAGCTGCGCGATCTGATGGGCGCGCGCGACCGCACCGCGGTGAAGAGCGTGGTCGCCGAGGTGCTCTACGACACCCGCGATCCGTTCAGCCGCAAGCTGGTGCTCGACAAGGGGCTGCAGCAGGGCGTGGGCATCGGCCAGCCGGTGGTCGACCCGCAGGGCGTGGTCGGGCAGATCACGCGCGTGTTCCCGCTGTCGGCCGAGCTGACGCTGGTGACCGACCGCAACATGACGATCCCGGTCCAGGTGCAGAGGAACGGGCTGCGCGCGATCGCCTCGGGCGGCCCCGACCCCGGGCGGATGGAGCTGCGCTACATATCGGTCAACGCCGACCTGAAGGAAGGCGACACCGTCGTCACCTCGGGGCTCGACAGCCTCTACCCCGCGGGCCTGCCGGTCGGGCGGATCGTCACCGTCGAACGCGGCCGCACCGGCAACTTCGCGCGCGTGGTCGTCGAGCCGGTCGCCGGCGTCGACCGCTCGCGGCTGCTGCTGGTGCTGCGGGTCGATCGCACCGGCATCCCGCCGCCCCCGCCGCCCGCGGACGCGGCCGAGACGGTGCGCGGCAAGCGCGTCGCGCGGCGGGACTGAGGGAGCGCGACGATGCAGATGCGTCCCGAGTACCTGCTGCTGCCTGCCAGCCGCGCGTTCATCGCGTTCACGATCCTGGTCGCGTTCGTGCTGAACATCATGCCGTGGGGCCGGATGTACGGCGTACCCGACTTCCTCGCGATCGTGCTGGTGTTCTGGAACATCCACCAGCCGCGCAAGGTCGGCATCGGCATCGCGTTCCTGGTCGGGCTGCTGATGGACGTGCACGCCTCGGCGCTGTTGGGCGAGCGCGCGCTCGCCTACAGCCTGCTGTCGTACGGCGCGATGTCGATGCACCGGCGCGTGCCGTGGTACCGCCTCGGCGGCCAGATGCTGCACGTGCTGCCGCTGTTCCTGCTCGCGCAGCTGGTCGTGGTCGCGGTGCGGATGGCCGTCGGCGGCCCGTTCCCGGGCGTCGGCTACTTCCTGCAGAGCCTGTCGTCGACGCTGCTGTGGCCGCTGGCCGACGTGCTGCTGCTCGCGCCTCAGCGCAGCGCCGTCGACCGCGACGACAACCGGCCCATATGAAGCACCTCCCGAAGCGCCTTCGGCGCCTCCTCCCAGGGGGCGCCGCCGACGGCCCGGCGGCGCCGGCTGCGTCGTGGCCGCGGGCCTTGCCGGGTGCCGCGCGACGGTCCTGCCGCACCGACGGGCCGGAGTCCGGACATGGTTGAGGTCCGCAACTCCGAGCTCGAGCTGGCGCGCCTGCGCTGGCGGCTGGTGTTCGCGATCGGCTTCGTCGTCGTGTTCTTCGGCATCCTGGTCGCGCGGCTGGTGTGGCTGCAGGTGTACCGGCACGCCGAGTTCCACGCGCAGGCCGAGGACAACCGGATCGCGGTGGTGCCGGTACCGCCCGCGCGCGGCCTGATCTACGACCGCAACGGCGTGCTGCTCGCCGAGAACGTGTCGGCCTACACGCTCGAGCTCGCGCCCCGCCAGATCGCCAACCTCGAGAAGACGATCGACGAGCTCGCGCAGCTCATCGAGATCGGCCCGCGCGAGCGCCGCCGCTTCAAGCGCCTGTACGAGGACACCAAGAACTCCGAGTGGCTGCCGCTGAAGACGCGGCTGACCGACGAGGAGGTCGCGAAGATCGCCGCGAACCGCTTCCGCTTCGAGGGCGTCGACGTGCGGGCGCGGCTCTTCCGCAACTACCCGCTCGGCGAGACCGCGTCGCACGTGATCGGCTACATCGGCCGCATCTCGCCCGACGAGAAGAAGAAGATCGACGAGAGCGACGACGCCTCGCTGTACGCGGGCTCGACGCACATCGGCAAGGTCGGCGTCGAGCTGAGCTACGAGCGCGTGCTGCACGGCGAGACCGGCTTCGACGAGGTCGAGGTGTCGGCCGGCGGGCGCGCGGTGCGCTCGCTGTCGCGCAACCCCGCCGCGCCCGGCAAGAACCTGATCCTCGCGGTCGACGCGCGGCTGCAGAAGCTGGTCGAGGAGTGGTACGGCGACCGCAAGGGCGCGCTGGTCGCGATCGAGCCCTCGACCGGCGACGTGCTCGCCTTCGTCTCGAAGCCGACCTACGACCCGAACCTGTTCATCGACGGCATCGACCCGACGACCTGGAAGGAGCTCAACGACGATCCCGACAAGCCCCTGCTGAACCGGCCGCTGCGGGGCACGTATCCGCCGGGCTCGACCTACAAGCCCTTCATGGCGCTCGCGGTGCTCGAGAGCGGCACGCGTACGCCCAACGCGACGATCAGCGACCCCGGCTACTTCCTGCTCGGCGGCCACCGCTTCCGAGACTCCAAGCCGACCGGCCACGGCCTCGTCGACCTGAAGAAGTCGATCGTCGTGTCCTCGGACACGTACTACTACAGCGCCGCCTACGACATGGGCGTCGACAAGATCCACGACTTCATGAAGCCCTGGGGCTTCGGGCAGCTGACCGGCATCGACATCAACAACGAGACGACCGGCATCCTGCCGTCGTCGGCGTGGAAGATGAAGCGATACAAGCAGAAGTGGCTGCCCGGCGAGACCCCGTCGATCGGCATCGGCCAGGGCTACAACACGTTCACGATGCTGCAGCTCGCCCACGCGACCGCGATCCTCGCCAACGGCGGCAAGGTGATGCGCCCGCACGTGGTCAAGGCGATCCACGATCCGCGCGACGGCAGCAAGGTGCCGACCGTGCCGAAGGAGAGCTACACGATCCCGCTCAAGCCCGAATACCTCGCACTGGTCAAGCAGGGCATGGTCGAGGTGAACAAGGTCGGTACCGGGCGCATCGCCTTCGCGGGCGCCGAGTACGTCGCGGCCGGCAAGACCGGCACCGCGCAGGTCATCGGCATCAAGCAGGGCGAGAAGTACGACGCGAAGAAGATCGCCGAGCGCTTCCGCGACCACTCGCTCTTCATGGCATTCGCGCCGGTCGACGACCCGAAGGTCGCGCTCGCGCTGATCGTCGAGAACGGCGGCTTCGGCGCGCAGGCCGCGGCGCCGATCGCCCGCAAGGTGTTCGACTACGTGCTGCTCGGCAAGCTGCCCAAGGACACGCCCAAGCCGTTCCCGGCCCGGCCCGAGATCGACGAGTCCGAGCTGCGCGACGTGCCCGAGAGCACCGAGCCCGAGCCGCTGACGCCAGCTCAGGCCGCGCGGAACTGAGGGCACTCACATGATCGGCACCGCCGCCGCCTCGATGGACCGCCGCTCGCCGTGGCAGGCGATCCGCCAGTACGTGATGGTCTTCGACGGCACCCTGCTGCTCGCCATGGCGCTGGTGGTGCTGATCAGCGTGGCGACGATGTACTCGGCCGCGTTCGACTTCCCCGGCCGCTTCGCCGGCCACGCGCGCAACCTCGGTGTCGCGGCCGCGGTGATGTGGCTCGCGGCGATCGTGCCGCCGGCGATCCTGATGCGCCTCGCGCTGCCGCTCTACCTGCTGGGCATCGCGCTGCTGATCGCCGTGGACCTGTTCGGCATCATCAACAAGGGCGCGCAGCGCTGGCTGGACCTCGGCTTCACCCGCATCCAGCCGTCGGAGATGCTGAAGATCGCGACGCCGCTGATGCTCGCCTGGTACTTCAACCAGCGCGAGGGCATGCTGCGCTGGACCGACTTCCTGGTCGCGACCGTGCTGCTGGCGCTCCCCGTGCTGCTGATCGCCAAGCAGCCCGATCTCGGCACGTCGATCCTGGTGCTGGCCGCGGGCGCGTACGTGATCTTCTTCGCCGGGCTGAGCTGGAAGATCATCTTCGGTCTCGGCGCGCTCGCCCTGGCCTCGATGCCGCTGCTGTGGTCGGTGCTGCACGACTACCAGCGCCAGCGGGTGATGACGCTGCTCGACCCCACCTCCGACCCGCTCGGCAAGGGCTTCCACATCATCCAGTCGACGATCGCGGTCGGCTCGGGCGGGCTGTGGGGCAAGGGCTGGATGCTCGGCACGCAGACCCACCTCGAGTTCATCCCGGAGCGCACCACCGACTTCATCCTCGCGGTCTTCGCCGAGGAGTTCGGGCTGCTCGGCATCGGCGTGCTGATGCTGCTGTACCTGGCGATCATCTCGCGCGGGCTGGTCATCGCCGGCAGCGCCGCGACGGTGTTCGGCCGGCTGATGGCCGGATCGATCACGATGAGCTTCTTCACCTACTGCTTCGTCAACATCGGGATGGTGATCGGCATCCTGCCGGTCGTCGGCGTGCCGCTGCCCTGGATGTCGTACGGCGGGACCGCGATGGTCACGCTCGGACTCGGGGCGGGGATCATGATGAGCATCCACCGTCACCGCACGCTGGTGCAGACCTGAGCCCGGGCGGGCGCACGAAAGACGCACGGGCCACAGGGGTCTTCCTGGACGGTGCCCGGTCCGCTCGCCTACCCTCCGGCGGTTCTGGGGAGTAGCCCCGGCGCACCGTGCGCCGGCCCCACCCCCGTCAGGACGGGCGCCCACGAGCGCCCCGGGGGTGACGGCGGCGCGCAGCGCCGAGTGCGAGACCAGCGACGTGCTCTCTCCAGGGAACCCATGGAACTCTTCAGCAGCGCATGGTGGGCGGCCCTCGCCGCCATCATCCTGATCGACCTCGTGCTGGCCGGCGACAACGCGCTGGTCATCGGGATCGCGGCGAGCCGCCTGCGGCCCGACCTGCGGCGCAAGGCGATCATCTTCGGCTCGATCGGCGCGATCGCGGTCAGGACCGCGATGACGCTGATCGTGGTCTGGCTCCTCAAGATTCCCGGGCTGCTACTGATCGGCGGCCTGCTGCTGCTGCCGATCGCCTACAAGCTCGCGGTGCCGAAGATCGAGGATGGCGGCAACGAGCACGCGGCCGCGGACAGCTTCTGGGGCGCGATGAAGACCATCGTGATCGCCGACGCGCTGATGGGCGTCGACAACGTGCTGGCGGTCGGCGGCGCGGCCGGCGGACGCTGGGAGCTGGTGATCCTGGGCCTGCTGATCAGCATCCCGCTGGTCGTCTACGGCAGCAGCTTCGTGACCAAGCTGATGGACCGCTGGCCGGTCATCGCCGCGATCGGCGCAGCGATCCTCGCGCTCACCGGTGTCGGCATGCTGGTCAAGGACCCTCTGTTCGACGCCTACGTGTTCGACAACGTCACCCTCGACCGGGTGCTGCAGGGCGTCGCGGCGCTGGTGATGTTCCTGCTCGGCTGGCGCGCGCTGAAGCGCGGCGGCGACGGGCCGCAGCCGAAGGCGGCCGGCTGACGGGCCGCTGACGCGGCTGTCGAAGGCCGCGCGATCGGGGGCGTCGCGACGCCCCGCTCAGCGCGCCCGCACCAGCAGCATGATCTTGCCGATGTGCTCGGAGCTCTCCATCAGCGCGTGGGCCTGCGCGGCCTGCTCGAGCGGGAACGTCCGGTAGATCCTCGGCAGCGCCTCGCCGCGCTCCAGCAGCGGCCACAGGTGCGTGCGCAGCTGCTGCGCGAGGCGCGCCTTCTCCGCCGGCGGCCGCGGCCGCAGCGTCGAGCCGGTGTAGGTCAGGCGCTTGACCATCAGCGGCAGCCAGTCGACCTCGACCCGCGACGGCTGCAGGAACGCGATCTGCACGAGCCGCCCCTCGATCGCGAGGATCTTGAGGTTCTTCTCGATGTACGGGCCGCCGACCATGTCGAGCACGACGTCGACGCCGCGGTTGCCGGTCAGGCGCATCGTCTCGGCGACGAAGTCCTGGCGTCGGTAGTCGATCGCGGCGTCGGCGCCGACCTCGACGCAGGCCGCCGCCTTCTCCGCGCTGCCGACGGTGCAGAACACCTTCGCGCCCTGCGCCTTCGCGACCTGGATCGCGGTGATGCCGATCCCCGACGAGCCCCCGTGGATCAGGATCGACTCGCCCTTCGCCAGGCGGCCGCGCTCGACGACGTTCGCCCACACGGTGAAGTAGGTCTCGGGCAAGGCGGCGGCCTGCAGCAGGGTCAGGCCCTTCGGCACCGGCAGCACCTGGCCGGACGGCGCGATCGCGTACTCCGCATAGCCGCCGCCGTTGGTCAGCGCGCAGACCTCATCGCCGATCAACCATTCGGTGACGCCCTGCCCGAGCGCGACGATGCGGCCGGAGACCTCGAGGCCGAGATGCGGCGATGCGTCGGCCGGAGGCGGGTAGCGGCCGCTGCGCTGGAGCACGTCGGGCCGGTTCACGCCGGCCACCGCGACCTCGATCAGCACCTCGCCGGCGCCGAGCTCGGGCACCGGGCCGGTCTTCACCTGCAGCACCTCGGGACCGCCGCCGGTCCCGTGGTCCACGTATCGCATCGTCGAAGGCATCGTCATCCGTGTCGTCCTGGGGGAGTCAGCATCGCCTCGATCCGACGCTGCACCGCGAGCGCGTCGGCGAAGCCGGGAAGGGTATGGGGATCGCCCGACAGCATCGCGTGAAGCTGCGCGAGCTGGCCCTGGTAGGCCGCGGTGCGCGGGTCCTCGGGCAGGCCCGGCATCGACCGGCCCTGCGGCGCACTGGCGTCGACCACGTCGAGCCGGTACCAGTCGGCGAGCACGAGCTCGGCGCGCGCGCCGACGAAGCGGGCCTCGATCCGGTCGGGCGCGGCACCGCCGACGGTGCCCGACACCGTGGCCGGTACGCCCGCGCAGTCGAGCACCGCGGCGACCGCGGTCTCGGCCGCGCCGGCCGGCGACGGCGGGTGCGCGACCGCAGCGCCCTGCAGTGCCACCTCGCCGCCGAACAGCCGGTGGGCGAGGTACACGAAGTGCGACAGCACCTCGCGCGTGAAGCCGCCCTGGTCGGCGCGCGACAGCCAGGTCGCGCCCGCCTGCCACGCACGCGGCCACTCGTGGAAGCGCACGCGCATCTCGATGCCGCGCAGCCCGAACGCGGGCTCCGCGACCGTGCGCGCGAGCGCGTCGACCGCGGCCGACGACGCGAACGGGAAGTTGACCGCCTGCCGCACGCCGCTGCGCTCGACCTCGGCGACCAGCGCCTCGCTCTCGGCGACGTCGACGCCGAGCGGCTTCTCGCAGAACACCGCCTTGCCGGCGGCGACGGCGGCGCGCACCAGCGGCGCGTGCGCGAGCGGCGGTACCGCGACGTAGACCACGTCGACGTCGAGGCGCTCGATCCCGTCGGCGGCGCTCGCCGCGAGCGGCAGGCCGGGGAAGTCGGCGGCCGCGGCCGCGCGGACCGGCGCCGCGGCGTCCCATGCGGACACCACCTGGATGCCGGCGCTCGCGGCGGCCTGCTCGAGCATCCGCCGCCCGACCACACCGAGGCCGATCACCGCCATCCCGTAACGCTTCATCCGAGCTCCGTCCGATCCGTGCCGCCCGGTTATACCGCAATTCGTTCCGGCGCCCGAGCGCGGCGACCGCGCCGCCCACGCATCGCGTGACATACTGGACCGCATGGGCGCCGACGACCGCACCGTCTCCGAGGCCGATCTCGACGGTCACGTGGCGCGGCTGCGCGAGGACGGGTTCACGGTGCTGCGCGACGCGATCGCGCCCGAGGTCCGCGACGGGCTGCGCGACGCGCTCACGCGGCTCGAGGCCGAGCAGGGCCTGGGGTTCGCGCGCACGCGCTTCGAGGGCACGCGCACCGTGCGCATCTACAACCTGCTCGCGCGGGGCGAGGCGTTCTGGCCGGTGCCGCTGCACCCGACCGTGCTCGCGGTCGCCGAGCGCGCGCTCGACCCGGAGCTGCTCCTGTCCTCGCTGTCGGCGATCACGCTCGCGCCGGGCCAGGCCGCTCAGCCGCTGCACGAGGACACCCAACGCATCCCGCTGGCGCGCCCGCGCGCGCCGATCGCGCTGAACGCGATCTGGGCACTGTCCGACTTCACCGAGGCCAACGGCGCGACGCGCATCGTGCCGGGCAGCCACCGCTTCGACGCGCCGCCGCGCTACGGCGCCGAGCACCCGACGGTCGCCGCGGAGATGCCCGCCGGCAGCATCCTGCTGTTCGACAGCGCGCTCTGGCACGGCGGCGGCGCGAACACCACCGACGCGCGACGCTGGGCGATCGCCTGCTACTACTGCGTCGGCTGGATGCGCCAGCAGGAGAACCAGCAGATCGGGCTGCGCGTCGAGGACGTGCGCCGGATGCCGCGGCGGCTGCAGCAGCTGTGCGGCTGGTCGGTCTGGCACGGGCAGTACGGCCACGTCGACAACCACGACCCGATCGAATTCCTCGGCGGCGAGCGCGCGCAGCCGATGATCTGGGAGGACGCGCCGCGGCCGCGGCGCTGACGGGGCGCGCCGCCTTCGGTCGCTCGCTGCCCGCAGGTCGCGCGGCGGCAGGACGCCGCGCGGCGCCGGCTCAGCGCCTCAGCGCCGCAACCCGGGCGCCTCGACCGGCAGCCCGCGTGCGCGGTACGCGAGCCAAAGCTCGAGCGCGAGGTACTCCTCCGAGCCCGGCGCGAACTGCGTCGCGCGTACGCCGAGCGAGCAGGCCCGAAGCCGCCGGTGCAGCGAGCCCATGCCGTTCCACTCGAGCCGGTAGGCCGGATAGCCGGTCCCGAGCCCGCTCGAGATCCGGTCGCCGCGCAGCCGCAGCCCCGCCCGCTCGTCATGGCACTGCGTGCAGGAGAGATTCAGCTGGCCCTGCCGCGTGCGGTAGAGCTCGCGGCCGCGCTCCAGCAACGGCGCGGCCGGACCGTCGACCGCGACCGCCATCGGCAGCCCGCGCGAGCGTTGCGCGATCGCGGCGGTCAGCGCGAGCAGCGCGTCGCTCTCCCAGGCGAGCGCGGGCCGGCCCTGGCGCTGCACGACGCAGCGGTTGATCCGGCCCTCGAGGTTGGTCAGCGCACCGTCGGCGTCGACCGCGGGCAGCCGCGTCGCGACGCCGCGCATCGCGTCGAGACCGCCGTGGCAGCCCTCGCACGAGGGCGTGCCGGGTGCGGGCGCGCGGCGCCACAGCGCCTCGCCCTGGTCGACCCAGAGCCAGCCGGGGTGGCGCGAGGGGTCGTCCTGCTGGGCGCGCAGCTCGGGCGAGAGGAAGTCGCGCGACGGCCGGACCGCGTCGGCAGCCGACGCCGGCGCGAAGGCCGCGCAGGCGAGCGCCGCTGCGACGCCGGTCGCCGCGCGCACCGCGGCGCGGAACGCCGCACCGACCGCGCCAGCCGCGCCAGCCGCATGCACGGCCGCCGCCGGACCCCGCACCGCCCCCCTCACCCGACGTTCAGCCGCGCCGCCTGCCGGTGGACCGCGCCGCCGTCCTCGATCCACTCGACGACCACGTCGCCCGACTCGACCGCGCGCACGAAGAACGCGACGTACGGATTGGCCGCGATGCCGGTCGACAGCGCCATCCGGAACACCTCCTCGCCGCCGTAGGTGGCGCGCAGCGTGTGCACGATGCGGCGCAGCGACGGCATCGAGCCGGGCGCGTCGACCGCACGCTCCATCGGATGGCGCACCAGCACCCGCACCTCGACGACCTCGTCGCGGCGCGCACCCGGCGGCAGCGTGATCCTCGCGAGGGCGGGCTCCACGCTCAGCCTCCGTCGACGCAGGCGCCGAGCACGACGATCACCTCGCGCTCGGCCGACAGCAGCGCGCCGGCGCTGGTCTCGGCGAGCACCAGGATCCGCTGCGTCGTCGCGAGCCGGATCCGGGTCGACACCTGCGCGCGGCCCGAGCGCGGCGTCAGCCGGAAGCTCGCGACCAGCGCCGACGGATTGCGCGGCGACAGCACGTGGATCGCGCGGACATGGTCGTCGGCGGTCATCGGGCTGTCGACGCGCACCGTCAGGTCGACCGCGTTGCCGTTCTCGGACAGCGCGGGCATCTCGATCTCGATGCCGCCCGCGCGCGCCGCGCGGCCCGCGGCGATCGCGCGCCGCGCGTCGTCGAAGCCGGCGCCGTCGGACGCCGGTGCCGACTGCGCGGCCGATCGCCCGGGCAGCGCAGGCGCGGCGGCGAGCGCGACCGCGGTCGCGACGAATCGGCGGCGGGCGACGGGGCGGCGCATCGCGTCAGTCCTTCAGCGACGACAGGTAGGCGACCACGTCCTCGATCGCCTGCGCGTCGAGCACCGGGCGGCCCGCCCAGCGCGGATCGACGCGCTGCAGCCCGTCGACGCGGTGGTAGGCCGGCATGATCGCCGCCGGGTTGAGCCGCGTCAGGTCGACCAGCCGCAGCCGCAGCTGCGCCGCGGACAGCCGCGTGCCGACGCCGGCGAGCGGCGGCCCGATCTCGCCCTGGAAGCGCTCGGCGGGCTCGGGGATCGCATGGCAGATGAGGCAGTTGCCGGTCTCGCGGTCGCGCACGATCGCCTCCCCGCGCGCGCGGTCGCCGACGCGCCCGTCGAGCGGCGCGTCGATCGCGTCGCCCGAGACGACGAAGCGCGCGACCTGCGCGCCGGCCGCGGTCGCGGTCGCGGCGAGCGCGGCGGCGGTCGCGAGCACGGCGACGTCCCGCGTCTTCACGCGCGCCGCAGGTCCTGGTCCTTCAGCGGCACCGAGCGGATCCGCTTGCCGGTCGCCGCGAAGATCGCGTTCAGCACCGCGGGCGCCGCGACCATGATCGTCGGCTCGCCGACCCCGCCCCAGAAGCCGCCCGAGGGCATCACGATCGTATCGACCTTCGGCATCTCGTTCATCCGCAGCACGTTGTAGGTGTCGAAGTTGCGCTGCTCGATCGCGCCGTCCTTCACCGTGCACGCGCCGTAGAGCAGCGCCGACAGCCCGTACGAGAACGAGCCCTCGACCTGCATCTCGATCTGCCGCGGATTGACCGCGTGGCCGCAGTCGGTCGCCGCGACGATCCGGTGGATCTTGAGCACGCCCTTGTCGTCGACCGACACCTCGGCGGCGGCCGCGACGTACGAGCCGAAGCCCATCTGCTGCGCGATGCCGCGGAAGAGGCCCGCCGGCGGCGGCGTACCCCAGCCGATCCGGGCGGCCACCGCGTCGAGCACCGCGCGGTGCTTCGGGTGGTTGGCCATGTGGCGGCGGCGGAACTCGAGCGGGTCGACCTTCAGCGCGTGCGCGATCTCGTCCATGAAGCACTCGACGTAGATCGCGTTCTGGTTGTGGTTCACGCCCCGCCAGAAATGCGGCGGCACGTGCGTGTTGCGCATCGCGTGGTCGATCAGCAGGTTCGGGAACGTGTAGCCGAACGCGCTCTCGGCGCCGCCCGGGTTCAGGCCCTGGAACTGCACCGGGTCGCGGCCGTTCTGCAGCGCGTTCGGGAACACGTACGACAGGATCGACTGCCCCGAGATCCGCACGTGCAGCCCGGTCACGTTACCCTGCGCATCCACCCCGGCGGTCATCCTCGCCATCGTGACCGGGTGGTACCGGCCCTGGACCATGTCCTCCTCGCGGGTCCACATCGTCTTGACCGGCACGCCCGGCAGCTGCTTCGCGACGTTGACCGCCTGGATCAGCCAGTCGTGCGTCGTGCGCCGTCCGAAGCCGCCGCCGAGGTCGACGCGGTGCACGTCGCACGCGGTCTGCGGCAGGCCCGCGGCCTGCGCGGTCGCGGCGAGCGCGGCCTCGCCGTTCTGCGTCGGGCACCACACGTCGCAGCGCGTCGGCGTCCAGACCACCGTCGCGTTCATCGGCTCCATCGGCGCGTGGTTCTGGAACGGATACGCGTACGTCGCCTCGATCTTCCTCGCGGCGCCCGCGATCGCGGCGCGCGCGTCGCCCGACTGGTTGCCGACGAAGGCCTCGGCCGCGTCCAGCCCCTCGCGCAGCCGCGCCTCGATCGTCGCCGACGACTCGCCCCGGTTCGGGCCGAAGTCCCACTCGAGCGGCAGCGCGTCGAGCGCGGTCCTGGCCTGCCAGAAGGTGTCGGCGACCACCGCGACCGCGGTCTCGCCGACCTGCAGCACGTGCCGCACCCCAGGGCGCTTCGCGACCGCGGCCGCGTCGTACGACTTCACCTTGCCGCCGAACACCGGGCACTCGCGCGGCACCGCGACCAGCATGCCCGGCATCTTCAGGTCGGCGCCGTAGACGAGCCGGCCGGTGGTCTTGTCGGCGGTGTCGATCCGCGGCATCGAGCGGCCGATCACCTTCCAGTCCCTCGGATCCTTCAGCCGCACGTCCTTGGGCGGCTCGAGCCGCCCGGCCGCCGCGGCCACCTGGCCGTAGCGGACCGTGCGCCCGGACGGGCCGTGCACGACGGTGCCCTGGCGCGCGGCGCACTCGGCCGCCGGCACGCCCCACGCGTCGGCCGCCGCCTGCACGAGCATCGTCCGCGCGGCCGCGCCGCCGCGGCGCACGTAGTCCTGGCTCTGGCGGATGCCCTGGCTGCCGGCCGTCAGGAATGCGCCCCACGCCCGGTTGCGCGCCAGCGACTGGCCTGGCGTCACGTACTGGGTCCGGATCCGGGACCAGTCGCACTCCAGCTCCTCGGCGACCAGCTGCACGAGGCCGGTGCGCGTGCCCTGGCCCATCTCCGAGCGGGCCATCCGGATGGTGACGGTGTCGTCGGGCGCGATCGCGACCCAGGCGTTGATCTCGGGCTCGGTGGGCGCGGCCGGCGGCGCGGCGGGCGCCGCGGCCTGCTGCGCGAGCGCGCCCTTCTGCGGCAGGTGGAAGCCGACGACGAGGCCGGCCGAGGCCTTGAGGAAGCCGCGGCGCGCACCGCCGGCGGCACGCTCGCGGGACGGGGCGCGGGAACGGGTCCGGGGCGTCATCGCAGCCTCCCTCAGCCCTTGGCCGCGCCGGCGGCCTGCTTGATGCCGGCTCGCACGCGGTTGTAGGTGCCGCAGCGGCAGATGTTGGTCATCGCCGCGTCGATGTCCGCGTCGGTGGGATTCGGCTTCTCGGCGAGCAGCGCCGCCGCGGCCATGATCATCCCCGACTGGCAGAAGCCGCACTGCGGCACGTCGAGCTCGCGCCAGGCGACCTGCACCGGATGGGTGCCGTTCGGCGACAGGCCCTCGATCGTCACGATCTTCTGTTCGGGCGCCACCGCGGAGACCGGGAGCACGCACGAGCGCATCGGCTGGCCGTCGAGGTGCACCGTGCACGCGCCGCAGGCCGCGATGCCGCAGCCGTACTTGGTGCCCGTGAGCCCGACGTGGTCGCGCAGGACCCACAGCAGGGGGGTGTCGGGCGCGACGTCCACGCTGACCGCGCGGCCGTTCACGTTCAGTGTCGCCATGTCGTCTCCCTGGCCGGCTCGGGGGCGCCGGCCTGGAGGCGATGTTAATCCCCCGTTCGGGGGATGCGAGCGCTCACGAGGCGGGACTCAGGCCCGCCGCCCTCCGGTGCGCTCGAGCAGCGTTCCAAGAATGCCCTTGGGCAGGTAGATGATGAAGAGGATCAGCAGCACGCCGTAGATCAGCAGGTCCAGCCCGTGGATCTGGTTGCCGATCGCGATGCGCAGCGTCTCCGACAGCGCGAGCAGGAACACCGCGCCGACGGTCGGGCCGAGCATCACGAACATCCCGCCCGCGATCACGCCGAACACCATCTGCAGCGAGATGCCGATGCCGGAGACCGTCTCGGGGTTCACGTACAGCTGGTACTGCGCGTAGAGCACACCGCCGACGCAGGTCATCGCCGCCGACAGCACCGTGACCTTGAGCTTGGTGCGCGAGACGTCGATGCCCACCGATGCCGCCGCGTCCTCCTCCTCGCTGATCGCCTCGAGCGCGAGCCGGTCCATGCTGCGGTCGACGCGCCGCCAGATCCACAGCGCCGCCAGCCAGCACGCGACGACCAGGTAGAACCAGACGACCTTGTTCGAGAACTGCAGCGCGCCGACCGACACGGTCGCGCCGTCGGTCAGCGCCGACTTCGGGGTCACCCCGAGCGAGCCGCCGGTCAGGTCGCGCATCGCGACGATCACCAGCCGCACGACCTCCGACAGCGCCAGGGTCACCAGCGCGAAGTAGTGCCCGACGATCCGGAAGCGGAAGCACGGCCAGCCGATCAGCATCGCGAGCGCCACCGCGATCGCGACCGCGACCAGCCCGCCGATCCACGGCGACAGGCCGACCGAGTTCCACAGCAGCACCGACGCGTACGCGCCGATCCCCAGGAACGCGCCGTGCCCGAAGCTGACCATGCCGAGCCGGCCCATG
>JADCHE010000144.1 GCA_020248665.1 Burkholderiales bacterium
CGGTCCAGAACGTCGCCGCGCGCACGTCGCCGCCGCGCGGGAACAGGTCGGTGACCACCTTCTCCAGCGTCTCGCGGCGGCGCGGGTTCAGCCGCAGGTCGAAGCCCGCGACCTCGGCCATGCCGCCGACGCGGATCCGGTCGTCGAAGCGGGTGATCGCGATCTTGTGGGTCTCGTCCATCACCGTCGACACCGGCGCGGCGTCGGCGTCGGTGATCGGCACGGTCAGCGAGTAGCCCTTCAGCGGATAGACCGGCAGGTCCAGGCCGAGCGGCGCGAGCAGCTCGCGCGAGTAGGACCCGAGCGCGAGCACGTACTGGTCGGCCGCGAGCTGCCGGCGGCCCTCGGGGCCGCGGACCCAGACCGACGCGATCGCGCCGCCGCGCTGCTCGATGCGGTCGATCGTCGTGCCGTAGAGGAAGGTGACGCCCGCGCGGCCCGCGGCCTCGGCGAGCCGGGTGGTGAACTGCCGGCAGTCGCCGGTCTCGTCGCCGGGCAGGCGCAGCCCGCCGATCAGCTTGTCCGAGACCGCCGCGAGCGCCGGCTCGACGCGCGCGAGCGCGTCGCGGTCCAGCAGCTCGAAGGGCACGCCCTGCTCGCGCAGCACGCGCACGTCCTTGTCGACCGCGGCCATCTGCGCGTCGGTGCGGAACACCTGCAGCGTGCCGAGCTGGCGGCCCTCGTAGGGCAGGTCGAGCTCGGCGCGCAGCGCCTTCAGGCAGTCGCGGCTGTACTCGGAGAGCCGCAGCATCCGCTCCTTGTTGACCGCGTAGCGTTCCTCGGTGCAGTTCGCGAGCATCTGCGCGAGCCAGGAGAGCTGGAAGAGCGTGCCGTCCGGGCGGATCGCGAGCGGCGCGTGGCGCTGGAACAGCCACTTCATCGCCTTGAGCGGGATGCCGGGCGCGGCCCACGGCGTCGAGTAGCCGGGCGAGACCTGGCCGGCGTTCGCGAAGCTGGTCTCCAGCGCCGCGCCGGGCTGCCGGTCGACGACCGTCACCTCATGGCCCTGGCGGGCCAGGTACCAGGCGCTGGTCACGCCGATCACGCCACTGCCGAGAACGAGGATGCGCATGGAAACCTCCGAAGCGATATCCTCCAATCTATGGCTATCCGGTCAGCGAATGTGACCAAAGTATTGGAGATAGACAGGAGAAATTCGGGTCCATTGGCCTGATCGGAGCGAAAGCATGGCGAAACAGGAGCACACCCCCGGCGCGACCCCCCGCGCACCCGACCGGATCGACCGGAAGATCCTGCGCACGCTGCAGGCCGACGGGCGCATTCCGATGGTCGAGCTGGCCGAGAAGGTCGGCCTGTCGGCCACGCCGTGCAGCGAGCGCGTCAGGCGCCTCGAGCGCGACGGCTTCATCACCGGCTACCACGCGCGGCTCTCGCCGCAGGCGCTCGGCCAGTCGCTGCTGGTGTTCGTCGAGATCCGGCTGTCGGCGAAGTCCGGCCGGATCTTCGAGGAGTTCAAGCGCGAGGTGCTGAAGCTGCCGAACGTCCTCGAGTGCCACCTGGTGTCGGGCGACTTCGATTACCTGATCAAGGCGCGGATCCCGGAGATGAACGCGTACCGACGCCTGCTCGGCGACATGCTGCTCGGGCTGCCCGGGGCGCGGGAGAGCCGCAGCTACGTGGTGATGGAGGAGATCAAGGAGAGCCTGGCGCTGACGATCGAGGAGTGACGCGTCGGGGCCGGTGAGCGGCCCCGGCGCGGCCGCTGCGCGCGCGGCCTAGGATCGCGGCGCCCGCCTCGACGGTCGGACGCCGAGCCAGTCGTTGATCGCCTGCACGACGACCAGGGTGTCCTCGGGGGCCGCGTAGCGCGGGGCCAGCGGAATCGCCTCGTCGCTGCCGCGCCGCACGAGCACCGGCCGCGTGGCGCCGTGCCCCCGGTACCCGATCTCGGATGCGTTCCCGAGGCGAGTCTGCGGAACGGCCTCGCGCAGCGGGATCGACCGCGGCGTGCACCGCAGCGAATGACGGGACCGGATCACCACCCGTCCCGAGCCGCGGGAGAACACCACCGACTCGTCGCTGAACGCGAGCAGGGCCACGGCCGCCAGCATCAGCGCGATGACCAGCAGGACGAGCGTGATGCCCGGCTCGCGCGCGGCACCCGGTCGGCCCGCACGACGCGCAGGCGACGGCCCGGTAGCGCGCCGAGAGGATCTCACGCGTGCGGGCCGCGTGCACGTCGACGGGTGCGACGTTCCGGCCGTCCGCCTCGCTCGGCCTGCGGGGCGCGCTGCGCGCGCGGATCACGTGCCCCCGGATATCGCCGCCTTCCTGGGCGCCTCCGCCGCGCCGAACTCCTCCCGGATCGCCACCCCGTCCGCATCGAGCGCCGGCGCCTCGGCGAACTCGCCCGCGTCCCACTCCACGCCCCACGGGGAGGCCGGCACCTCGACCCCGCGGCCGCGCACCGTCATCCGTCGCGTGCGCAGCTGCGGGTGCTCGATCAGGTCGTAGACCGAGTTCACGTTGCCGAACGCGGTCTGCGCCTCGGTGAGCCGGTCGACCAGCTCCGCGCCGGTCAGCGCGCCGAACACCTCGGCGACGAGGCCGTCGACGAACGCACGGTGCGCGACGCGCGCCGCGTTGCCCGCGCAGCGCGGATCGTCGAGCAGCTCCGTCCGACGCAGCACGATGCGCACGAAGTCGGCCCACTCGCGCTCGTTCTGGATCGAGATCACGACGTCGCGCCCGTCGGCGCAGGTGAACGCGCCGTAGGGCGCGATCGAGGGATGCGCGAGGCCCACGCGCTCCGGCGCCTTGCCGCCGTAGCGCGCCTGCAGGTACGGCACGCTCATCAGCTCGGCCGCGGAGCCGAACAGCGACACCTTGACCGCGGACCCGCGGCCGGTGCGCTCGCGTTGCATCAGCGCCTGCTGGATGCCGATCAGCGCGTTCATGCCCGCGGTGATGTCGCACAGCGACACGCCGATGCGGCCCCACTCGCCGGGCGCGCCGCTGACCGACACCAGTCCGCTTTCGGCCTGCACGAGCAGGTCGTAGGCCTTGAGCCCGAAGAGCCGGCCGTCGTCGCCGTAGCCGCTGATGTCGCAGGTGACGAGGCGCGGATGACGCTCTCGCAGCATCGCCGAGCCGATGCCCATGCGGTCGGTGGCGCCGGGCGCGAGGTTCTGGATGAACACGTCGGCCTTCGCGATCATGCGCTGCAGCAGCGCGAGGTCGCCGTCGGACTTCAGGTCGAGCGCGACCGACTCCTTGCCGCGGTTGATCCATACCCAGTACGACGATTCGCCGTGGACGGCGCGGTCGTAGCCTCGCGCGAAGTCGCCCTCCCGGCGCTCGACCTTGATCACGCGGGCCCCGGCGTCGGCGAGCCGGCTGCTGCAGTACGGCGCGGCAACCGCCTGCTCGAGCGCGACGACGAGCAGGCCATCGAGGGGGCGACCCCGCGTCGCGGCGGGTCGGGGGGCGGGGCGGGGCATGGCGTCTCCATCGGCGAACGAGCGTCCATTGTCGAAAGGGTGCCCGCCGCGCTGAATTGCTTTTGCGCGAATCCAGCATTGAACGCCCGGCAAGCCGACCGTTGCGGAGGCGGCAACGCAGCTTGAACGACTTTGGAATTGTCAGTGCACCGCCGCGGCGCGAGAGTCCGCCACCACGCCCCCACGCCACGGCCCACGAGGAGACACCCATGCCGAAGCTCGCCCGAACCTGCGTCATCGCGCTCGCCGCCGCGCTCGCCTGCGGCAGCGCCGCCGCCCAGGAGCGCACCGTCAAGATCTACGGCTTCGGCGCCAAGAGTGGCGTCGTGCGCATCTTCGGCCTGAACAGCGAGGCCGCGATGAAGGCCGCGGCCGAGCAGATCAACAAGGCCGGCGGCGTGACCCTCGGCGACGGCGCCAAGGCCCGGATCGTCATCGAGTACTACGACGACCGCTGCAACGCGGAGGAAGGCATCAACGTGATGCGGCGTATCGCCGCTCAGCCCGACGCCTTCGTCGCGATCGGGCCGACCTGCAGCAACGTCGCCGAGCCGGTGTTCGGCATCCTGCAGAAGAAGGCGGGCGACGCGTCGGATTCGGGCCTGCAGTTCCCGCTCTACACCGACGTCGCCGCCAAGGGCGGCCTCGCGTCGATCTCGCAGTGGTCGTTCCGCAACGTGCCGAACGAGTCGGCGATGTACAAGAGCCTGTTCGAGTGGATCAAGGCCACGCGCCCCGAGGTCAAGACCGTCTGGGGCGGCGTCGAGAAGGACTTCGCGCACAGCAACGCGACCTTCAACGCGATGAAGATGCACGCGGAGAAGACCGGCTTCGAGGTCAAGGGCCAGAGCGAGTGGCTGCTCGCCGACACCAGCTTCGCGACGCAGGTGCGCGAGATGCGCCGCGGCGAGGCCGACCTGGTGATGATCTCCGCGCACCCGTTCACCACCTGCGGCGTGCTCAAGGAGATGCAGCGCCAGGGCGTCAAGCCCAAGATGCTGGTGGGCCTCACCAGCTCGTCGAGCCTCGAGACACTGCAGGGATGCGCCGCGCAGGCCGAGGGGATCCTCATCCCGACCAGCTTCGCGCCGGTCAACCCCGACGCGAAGCGGGCCGCCGACCTGGTCGGTGCCGCGGGCGCCAGCATGGACCTGCACAACGCCGCCGCGTGGGAGAACGTCTTCACGCTGAAGGAGCAGATCGAGCGCGCGAAGATCATGGCCCGCCCGGACACGATCCAGGAGGACCGGCGCAAGATGCGCGAGGCGCTCGCGTCGATGCGCGAGACCACCGGACTGCTCGGCAAGGTGATCCGCACCGAAGACCGCGAGGCCGACAAGCCGTTCCTGTTCGTGCGCGCCGAGAAGGGCGCATGGACGGTCGCGCACACGCCCAAGTGACGGTGCGGCCATGAACGCGACCGACCTGGTCGACCTGCTGCAGTCGGTGTTCGACGGCGTGATGTTCGGCACGACCTACGCGCTGATCGGCATCGGCTTCACGCTGATCTTCGGCGTGATGCACAAGATCAACCTGTCGTACGCCGCGGCCTCGGTCGGCGCGGCGTACCTCAGCCTGATCCTCGTGAAGGTCGCGCCGACGCCGCTGGTGTACCTGGCCGCCGCGCTGCTCGGCGGCGTGCTGGGCGCGGTGATCTACTACGTGTGCTTCCGCCTCCTGCCGCTGGACAAGCCGCTCGCCACGCTGATGTCCACGGTCGGGATGCTGCTGCTGCTCGAGGAGGTCATCGTGCACGCGACCG
>JADCHE010000145.1 GCA_020248665.1 Burkholderiales bacterium
AAGGGCCTCCGCTCCGACGTCGCGGGCGACCCCGACATCCTGCTGGTGCCCGATCTCGAGGCCGGCAACATCCTCGCCAAGCAGCTGACCTTCATGGCCGGCGCCGACGCGGCCGGTGTCGTCGTCGGCGCGCGCGTGCCGATCGTGCTGACGAGCCGCGCCGACGGCGTGCGCGCACGGCTCGCGTCGTGCGCGGTGGCGGTGCTGATGGCGCGGGCGCGGCGGGTGGCGCTGCCGACGTAGGGCGGTCGTGCGGCCGCGGTGGCGCTCGTCCGGGGGCCTGCCCGCGGATGCGACCGCCGGCTCAGATCGCGTCGAGTGCGCGCTGCAGTCTTCCGCGGACCTGCGCAGCGATCGGCGTGATCTCCGGCCGTCCGACCAGCCCGAGCACCGCGTCGGGATCCATGAACTCGACGTGCACGGCCCCTGACGCGTCCTCGCGCACGACGACGTTGCACGGCAGCAGCGCGCCGATCCCGGGCTCGGCCTGCAGGGCCTTGTGCGCGAACTGCGGGTTGCACGTCCCGAGGATCCGGTAGGGCGGCACCGTCTCGCCGAGCTTCTTCTTCAGCGTGGCCGCGACGTCGATGTCGGTCAGCACGCCGAAGCCCTCTGCGGCGAGCGCCTCGGTCGCCCGCTCGACCGCGCGCTCGAAGCCCATGTCCACCGTCTTGCCGAAGGTGTAGCCCATCGTGTCCTCCCGTTGCGGATGCGTCTCACGATAGAGCGTCCCGACGGGCACGACGCTGACGTGCGTCAACTCGCAGTGCGCGCGCCGGTACGCAACCAGGCCACGATCCCCGCCGCGTTCAGTGGAATGTCGATCGCGAGCAGCGCGCGCACCGCGTCGGGCGCCAGCGTGCAGCCGTGCGCCGCGATCTCGCCGAGCAGCAGCGCGTCGATCGCGGGCTCGACCACGGCCTGCAGCCGCGCCGGATCGTCGCCGTGGGCCGCGAGCGCCTCGCGGCCGATCGCCTCATAGCGGTCGACGAGCCGCAGCAGCGTCGCACCGAGGCGCCGCACGTCCTCCACGCGCGACCAGTGTGTCAGGTAGATCGCACCCGGCTCGAGCGCGAGCATCCGCCGCAGCGTCGCGCGCAGCGCCCCTGGGTCGAACTGCACCGGCGTGGACGACGGGAACGCGAACGGCCGGCCGCCCACATCGAGCTCGCGGTACGAGATGCCGAAGGTGTCGCCGGCGAAGAGGTGCCCGGTCGCGTGGTCGCGCAGCACGACGTGGTGCCTTGCATGGCCGGGCGCGTCGAGCGCCTCGATCGTGCGCCCGGCGAGCGTCAGCGTCGCGCCGTCGGGCAGCGGCACGATCCGCTCGGCGGGCACCGGCACCGGGATCCCGTAGATCGCCTCGGCGCGCTCCGCGCCGTAGACCTCGACGGTGCCGGCCCAGAGCTTCGACGGATCGGCCATGTGCGGCATCCCGCGCGGGTGCACCGCGAGGCGGGCGTTCGGCAGCGCGCGCATCAGGTGCCCGGCGCCGCCCGCATGGTCGAGGTGCACGTGGGTGAGGATCACCCAGTCGACCCGCTCGGGCGCGATGCCGAGCGTGTCGAGCGCGGCCAGCGTGCGCGGCACCGCGTCGCGGTGGGCGGTGTCGACGATCGCGGCGCGGTCGCTCTCGACGACGAGGTGGACCGCGTCGAAGCGCGGGCGCTCGTAGCCGGAGTCGACGGCGAACACGCCGTCGCCGTGGTGCTGCATCAGGGACCGGACGTCCATGGAGTCGCTCGAGGGGCGGGGTTCGTAGGCGGATGCGACGGGAATCGGTCGTGCTCGACCGTCGATCCGCCGACCGGGGGCGGCCGCAGGGCGACCGCCGTCACCGTTGCTATCCTCGCACGCCGAGCGGCCTGTCACGAGGCAAGAGGAGCGTTCCGTGCACGTCGACCTGATCACCGAGCATCCCCGCGAGGCCCTGCCGGCCGCGCTGTCGGCAATGGCCGCCCGCCCCGACGTCCACCTGGTGATGCTGCTCGGGTGCGACGCCGACGGGCACTCCCCCGAAAGCGCCGACGCCGCGCTGCGGGCGTGTCCAAAGCCGATCGTCGGCGGGGTCTTCCCGCAGCTGCTGCACGGCGCCGACCGCCTGGAATCGGGGCTCGTGGTCGCCGGGCTGCGCCGCCCGGCCCGCGTCGCGACGGTGAGCGCGCTGTCGAGCGTCAGGTCGGACGAACTGGCCGACACCGTCGAGCCGACCGCCGAGGGCGGCGCCCCGGGCGATACCGTCGTCGCGTTCGCCGACGGCCTGTCGAGCGGGCTCGCCGGGCTGGTCGACGGCCTGTTCGACGTCCACGGCCTGGGGGTGCACTACGTCGGCGGCGGCGCGGGCTCGCTCAGCCTGAAGCCGTCCGCGTGCGTCTTCACGCGCGACGGACTGCTCGCGGACGCCGCGGTCGTCGCCCGGCTGGCGGTGCAGGCCGGCCTGGGCGTGCGCCACGGCTGGCAGCCGATCAGCGACGCGTACCGGGTGACCGAGTCCCGGCGCAACGTGATCGAGACGCTCGACTGGCGCCCGGCGCTCGACGTCTACCGCGAGGTGCTCGAACGGCACGGCGGCGGTCCGGTCGACGGCCCCGACTTCTTCGAGGTCTCCAAGGCTTTCCCGTTCGGCATCGAACGCGTCGGCGGCGAGCTGGTCGTCCGCGACCCGATCGCGCGCGACGGCCACCGGCTGGTCTGCGTCGGCGAGGTGCCGCAGGGCGCGTTCGTGCGGATCTTGCAGGGCCGTCCGCAAGCGCTGGTCGAGGCGGCGGCCGCGGCGCGGCGCGACGCGCAGCAGGCACTGCCGCCCGGCGCGGGCGTGCGCTGCGCGCTCGTGATCGACTGCATCTCGCGCGTGCTGTTCCTGGGCGAGGGCTTCAGCGACGAGCTGCGCGCGATCTCCCGTCCCGGCGAGCGCACGATCGGCGCGCTGACGCTGGGCGAGATCGCCAACCGCGGCCGCAGCTGCGTGGAGTTCCACAACAAGACGGCGGTGGTCGCGCTGCTGGCGGACTGACGCGACCATGGACGACCGGCACACCACGATCCTCTACGAAATCGCGCTGTCGATCGGTGAGGGCGTGGTGCTCGCCGACATGTGTCGCCGCGCGCTGTCGACCATGACGCGCGCGATGAGCCTCGCCGGCGCGTCGGTGCACGACGCGTCGGTCCAGGGGGGCGCGGAGCTCGCGGTCGTGCCGCGCTCGCGGCGCGGCGACACGGCCGCCGCTGCCGCCGCGCGCGCGGCGATGGGGTCGTCGCGGCCGCTGAAGACCGTGCTCGACGAGGCCGCAGGCCTGCACCTGCACGCGTTCGCCCTGCCGCCGTCCGGTGCGCTGGTGCTCGCGCGCGCCGAGCCGCTCGATGCGGCGCTGCTCGCCGAGCTGGTGCCGCTCGCGCAGAAGCTCGCGCGCGCGATGCAGGACTGCCGCGTCGTCGACGAGCTGCAGCGCACCCGGGAGGCCGCGGTCGCAGCGGACCGGGCCAAGGGCGAGTTCCTCGCGAGGATGAGCCACGAGATCCGCACCCCGATGAACGGCATCGTCGGCATGACCGACCTCGTGCTGGCCGCGGGCGTGCCGCACGAGCAGGCCCGGTACCTGCGGATCGTGCAGGAGTGCGCCGGCCACCTGCGCGCGCTGATCGACGACATCCTCGACTTCTCGCGCATCGAGGCCGGGCGGCTGCAGCTCGACGAGCTCGACTTCGACGCGGTGTCGGTCGCGCAGGGCGCGCTCGATGTCGTCCTGCCGGCCGCCCGCGACAAGGGGATCGCGCTGCGGATCGAGGCGCCGCGCCCGCCGCCGCTGGCGCGCGGCGATCCGGCGCGGGTGCGCCAGGTGCTGCTGAACCTGCTCGGCAACGCGGTGAAGTTCACCGCCGCCGGCCAAGTGGTGCTGCGCGTGTCGGCGCGGCCCGACGGCGAGTCGATGGCGCTGCGCTACGAGGTGGAGGACACCGGCATCGGCATCGCGCCGGACAAGCTCGACGCGGTGTTCGAGTCGTTCACCCAGGCCGACGGTTCGGTCAACCGCCGTTTCGGCGGCACCGGGCTGGGGCTCGCGATCGTGCGACAGCTCGCGCGCCTGATGGGTGGCGACGCGACCGTGCGCAGCGCGCCGGGCCGCGGCGCGTGCTTCGCGGTCGAGCTGCGGCTCGGCCGGGCGCGGGGCGAGATCGGCGGGGCGGCCGCCGGTCCCGGGCAGACACCGGCGCCGATCCGTCCGCTGCGGGTGCTGGTCGCCGAGGACAACCCGGTCAACCAGCTGCTCGTGGACACGCTGCTGCGCCGCGCGGGACACGCGTGCACGCTGGTCGGCGACGGCGCGGCGGCGATCGAGGCGGGCCGCGCCGGCGGGTTCGATGTCGTGCTGATGGACCTGCAGATGCCGGGGGTCGACGGCCTCGCGGCCGCGCGGGCTCTGCGCGAGGCCGGCGCGACGATGCCGATCGTCGCGGTCACGGCGAACGCGATGACCGGCGACGCAGCACTGTGCCGGGCCGCGGGCATGGAGGGGTACCTGGCCAAGCCGTTCCGCGCCGAGGACCTCTGGCGGGAGCTGCGGCGCGTGATCGACGCGCCCGCCGGCTGAGGGCCGACCCCGGCCCGGGTGGCTCAGGTCATGAGCCACCACCGTGGCATCATCGGGTCGCCGGTCGTCCTCCCGACGGCCCTCCGTCCCGGTGCCCCCGCTTGAAGTTCATCCATTGCTCCGACCTGCACGTCGACAGCCCGCTCGACGGGCTCGAGCGCTACCCTGGCGCGCCGGTCGACGCGCTGCGAGGGGCCACCCGCGAGGCGCTCGAGAACCTGGTCGAGCTGGCGATCTCGCGGCGAGTGGACTTCGTCGTCATCGCCGGCGACGTGTTCGACGGCGACTGGCGCGACATCAACACCGGGCTGTTCTTCGTGTCGCAGATGCGCCGGCTGGACCGCGCGGGCATCCGGGTCTACGTGAAGAAGGGCAACCACGACGCGGCGAGCGAGATCACCCGCGTGCTGGCGATGCCGTCCAACGTCTTCGAGTTCCCGGTGCGCGCGGCGCACACGTTCCGCGTCGACCCGCTGCCGGTGGCGCTGCACGGGCGCAGCTTCCCCGAGCGCGCGGTGCCCGAGGACCTGGCGGCCGCCTATCCGCGGCGCGTCGAGGGGTGCCTGAACGTCGGCGTGCTGCACACCAGCCTGTCCGGCTATGCCGCGCACGACCCGTATGCGCCGACCACCCTGGACACGCTGCGCGGCCTCGGCTACGACTACTGGGCGCTCGGCCACGTGCATGCGCGCCAGGTGCTGCGCGAGCGCGAGCCGCGGATCGTCTACTGCGGCAACCTGCAGGGCCGGCACGCCGGCGAGACGGGGCCGAAGGGCTGCGAGCTGGTCGAGTGGGTCGACGGCGAGCTGCGTGCCGAGTCGGTGGCGCTCGACGTCGTCCGCTGGGCGCGGCTCGCGCTGCCGATCGACGGGCTGCGCGACGCCTCCGACGTCCTGCGCGCGGCCGAGCGCGCGTTCCGCGAGGCGCACGAGCGCGCCGACGGCCGGCTCTCGGCGTGGCGCCTGCAGCTCGAGGGCGTCGGGCCGGTGCACCGCTGGCTCGCCGCGCACGCCGACGTCGCGCACACGGAGCTGCGCTCGATCGCCGACGCCGCCTCGGGCGGGCACGCGTGGATCGAGAAGGTGCGGCTGCTGTGCCGCGCACCGGCGGCCGCGGTCGCGCCATCGGCCGACGATCCGCTTTCCGAGTGCCTGCGGCTCGCCGGCGAGCTCGCCGACGACCCGGCACGGCTGTGCGCGTTCGGCGACGCGTCGCTGCGCGACATGGTCGCGAAGCTGCCGTCGGCGCTGCGCAGCGGGCCGGGCTCGCTCGGGCTCGACGATCCGGCGACGCTCGCCGCGCTGCTGCGCGAAGCCGAGGCGCTGCTGCTCGACCGGATCGCCGAGGGCGCGCGATGAGGATCGCGCGGCTGCTGCTGAAGGCCTACGGCCCGTTCGACGGGGCGGTGCTCGACTTCGAGCGGCCGGCCGCCGGGCTGCAGGTCGTCCACGGGCCGAACGAGCGGGGCAAGAGCACCGCGATGCGCGCGATCGCGGCGCTCCTCTACGGCTTCCCGACGCGCACCGACGACGCCCACGGGCGCGACTACGCGATGCTGCGGGTCGGCGCAGTGCTCGACGACGGCGCGACCCGCCTTGCGTTGATGCGGCGCAAGGGCGCGCGCCAGACGCTCTTCGAGTTCGACGAGCGCACCGGCGAGGAGCGGCCCGAGCGGCTGGTCGACCAGGCCGCGATCGACGCGCTGCTCGGCGGCGTCGACGCAGACCGTTTCCTCGCGATGCACGGGCTCGACGCGGCGCGGCTGCGCGCGGGCGGGGCCGCCCTCGCGACCGCGGGCAGCGACCTCGGCACGCTGCTGTTCGAGGCGTCGAGCGGGCTGTCACGGCTTCGCGAGCTCGGCGAGGCGCTGCAGAAGGAAGCCGACGCGCTGTTCGTGCCGCGCGGCCAGAAGCCGCTGCTGAACGCGACGCTGTCCGAGCTCGAGCAGCGCCAGAAGGACGAGCGGGCGGCCGGCGTGCGCCCGCGCGACTGGGCGGCGCGTCGCGACGCGCTCGCGCGCGCCGAGGAGGAGGTGGCGCGGCTCGACGCGTCGCTGCGCGACGTGCGCGGGCGGCTGTCGCGCCTGGAGCGGGTCCGCGACCTCGCGCCGCAGGTCGCCCGGCGCTCGGGGCTCGCTGGCCGGCTCGCGGCGCTCGCCGGGGTGCCGCTGCTGCCCGGGGATGCGGTCGAGCGGGTCGCCGCGTGGGGGGAGGCGCTGCGCGAGTCCGAGGCGGCGATCGCCGAGGCGGACGCGACGCTGGCGCGCTGCTCGGCCGAGCTCGCGGCGACCGCGGTCTCGCAGCCCCACCTGGACGCGGCCGGCGACATCGCGCGGCTCGCAGGGCAGCTCGACGCGCACGCGGCGGCGCGCACCGCCGTGCCGGCGCTGCAGGGCGACGCCGATGCGGCGCTGGCGACGCTGCGCCGCGCGCTGCGCGCAGCGGGCGGGGCCGACGCCGCCGCGGTCGACGACCCGGCGTCGGTGGCTGCCGCGGCGTCGGCACGCGTGCCGGAGCGCGGTCCGCTCGCCGAGGCGCGCGCACGGCTCGATGCGCGGCGCGAGGTCGACACCCGCACGGCCGCGGCCGCGGCCGCGCTCGCCGACGCGACCTACGCGCACGACGAGGCGCGCGCCGCGCTCGATGCAGAAGGCGTGCACGTCGATGCGGCACTGCTCGCGGCTGCGGTCGAGGCGGCCTCGACGGCCGGCGACCTGGAGACGCGCACCGCGGCGTTGCGCGCGCGGCGCGACGCGGCCGACGCCGCCCTGGAGCGGCAGGCCGACGCGCTCGGCGGCCCCGACGCCGCGACGCTCGCGCGGCGCCGGGCGCTCGCCGCGGCGGTGGTCGAGCGCGAGGCCGGCGCGGAGCGCGCGCGCGAGACCGCGGCGGCGACGCTGCGCTCGGATCGCGCCAAGGTCGCCGCCGACCTCGCGCGAGCAAGCGCGGAGCGCGACGCGCTGGTCGCGCAGCGGACGGTCCCCGACCGGGCCGCGCTCGACGCCGCCCGCGACGCGCGCGACGCGCTGCTGCGCGATGCGCTCGGCAGCGCCGACGCCTCGGCATTGCCGCGGCTCGCGCCCGCGATCGGCGCCGCCGACCGCATCGCCGACGCGCGCTTCGACGACGCGTCGCGCCTCGCGCAGATCGAGTCGCTGTCGCAGCGGATCCATGCGATGTCCGTCGCGCTCGGCGCGGCCGACGCCGAGGCCGTGCGGCTCGATGCCGATGCACGCGCCGCACGGGACGCCTGGGCCGCGCGGCTCGCGACTCACGGCGCGCCGCCGCTCGACGCGGCCGGCTATCGCGACTGGTCCGCGGGTCACGCACGGCTCGTCGAGGCGTTCGCGCAGCGCGACGCACTCGACGCCGAGCTGCGCGCCGCCGAGCTCGACGCCGCACGCCACCTCGGCCAGCTGCGCGACGCGTACGCCGCTGCGGGCCGGCCCTGGCCCGGCGCGTCGACGCTCGCCGCCGCGCTCGCCGTCGCGCGGCGCGCGCTCGAGGCCGACCGGCAGGCGGCCTCGCGCCGCACTCGGCTCGTCGAGGACCGCGCGCGCTGCGCCCGCACGCTCGAGCAGCGACGGGCAGCGCTCGCCGCGCTCGACGCGGAGCGGGCCGCGGCGGACGGGGACTGGACGCACGCGGTCACCGGCCTCGGCCTGCCTCCGGACGCGCCCGCGGCGGCCCTCGCCGAGCGGCTCGATGCGCTCGAGGCGCTGCGCGATGCGCTCGCCGCGTGGGCGTCGGCCGACCGGCAGCGCCGGCTCGGCGCCGCGACGATCGCGCAGTTCCGTGCCGATACCGCCGCGCTCGCGCGCCGGCTCGGCATGGACGCGCCTGCGCCGGGCGACGAGCCGGCCTTCGTCGACCGCGTCCGCGAGGCGCTCACCGCCGCGGAGCGCGCGCGAGACGCGACGCTGCGGCTCGGCACGCAACGCGAGGCGCTCGAGACGTCGCGCGCGCGCGAGCTCCGCCGCCGCGACGAGGCGCGCGCCGGCCTCGACGCGCTGCGCGCGCGGGCCGGCGTCGACGGCCTGCCGGCGCTGCACGAGGCCGCGGCGCGCAGCGCGCAGCGGCGCGCGCTTCAGCAGCAGGCCGAGGACGTCGAGGCGACGCTTCGCGAGACCACCGGCGCCGCGCACGACGCGCTGGTGTCCGAGGCCGAGGCCGCCGACGTCGGCGCGCTGCAGGTCGAGATCGAGCAGCTGCGGCAGGCGGTCGACGCCGAGGAGGCCGCGCGCACCGCCGCGCTTGCCGAGCGCGAGCGCGCGCGCGCCGAGCTCGACGCGGTCGCCGGCGACG
>JADCHE010000146.1 GCA_020248665.1 Burkholderiales bacterium
CGGCGAAGCCGGCGATCGCGAGAAGGACAGGAAGGTCTTGCATGGAGTGCACCCACCGGAAAATCGATGTCGACATCGTGTCGGAGCAGGGCGGTTCGGGCTTTCAAGAATCGCCCGTCGTTCCGCGCACCTGGGTGGGTCCGGCGCGAATTGCCCAGGCACACGGCGACGGCATCCGCGCCCCGGATCGCGGCCGCGACGACGGCCGGGTCGGTGGGATCTCCGACCACGGTCTCCTTCGCACCACCCACGCGGCCGCGTGCCTCCTCCGAGCGCAGGAAGGCCCGCACCGACCACCCTGCCGCGGCGGCGAGGCTGCCGAGGTGGCGGCCAGTCGCGCCGGAGGCTCCGAATACGACGAGCTTCACCGCGAACGCTCCACGTCTGCCAGCACCACGTCGAAAACGCCGGCCGCGATGCCATCACTGCCCGGCGCGAGGCGGACCAGCATGCGCTCGCGCAGTTCCGCATCGCGGATCCTGCCGACGAAGCTGTCGCGCTCGTTGCCGGGATCGCCGGCGAACCAGACTTCGGTGGCGAGCGGCGGCCGGCCCGAGGCCGACACGCGCATGTGGATGTGGGCTGCCCGCTTGATCAGCCCGCCGTAGCGGCCATACCCCCGCGGCCGGATCGTCGCGAAGGCGTAGCGGCCCTCGGAATCCGACACGTGCGTGCCGTAGCCGGAGAAGCCGGGGTCCCGGTCGGCAGCGGTCTCGACCGCATAGTGGCCGCGCGCATCCACCTGCCAGATCTCCACTGCGGCGCCCATGACGGGCTGTCCGCCTGCGCCGAGCACACGGCCGACGAGGCGAATGCGCTCGCCTTCGGCGCGCCGCCCACCGGGGCTGGTGGTCAGGTCGATGCCCTCGGGCAGCGGGCTCAAGGGCTTGGCACCGAAGAACGGAAGGCCCATCGGGTCAGGGGGATAGAACGGACCGACGGTCACCGCCGACGTCGGCTTGAGTCGGCCGGACGCAGTGGCGAACCCCGCAACGGGGGCCATCGCGAAGGCGCGCGCGAGCCAGCTGGGAGCGCGGCGACGACCCACGTACGAAAATGTCCTCATGGAACCGACTCCTCGATGGACGATGCCTGGAACGCTACGCGTGAAGAGACCGGGACGCGCGTCCGCGAGTCCGGAACACGATGCCGATCGTTCGGCGCGCGAGACGTTGATCTCGCAAGTGCTGGAAGCGCCGCAGTTCCAGGGCGGGTACTTCTGCGTCAGTCAACTGAGCGCGCCCTGCGCGCTGCAGTTGCCCGCAGGACGCCACGCCCGCCTGCATGCCGTGCTCGAGGCGAGTGCACGCTGACGTTCGCCGGTCAGTCGAAGGGTGACCTGTTCTTCGCGACGCGTCCGCGCCGTTCCACTCGGATCTTGCTCGTTCAGCGACCGGCCGGCGGTTTCAGGTCCGCGTCCCGCAGCATCACCGGCGGGCGCGCACCGGCCTCCATCCTTCGGCGCACCGCGGCGTCGATCTCCGCGGCGTGCTGCACGTAGGTGGCGAGCGGATCGTCGGCGTTCGCGCCCGGGTGGTAGCGATAGTGGAGCGTCGCGCGGCCGACGCTGGCATCGACGAGCGCGTCGCCGATCGCCACGCAGAAGAGCACCCGGTCGGCGCCCTGGTCGAAGTACGGAGGGGGATGCACGGCGTCTCCTGGGGGTGTGTGCGTCCGACTGTACGCGCTTGGCGGGCCCGCGTCCGCGCGTCGGCTGCGTTCGGGCGTGCGCCGCCCCCGGAGGTCCGACACCGCGCTCGCCGCGCACGCCGTCGTCCGCTCCGTCGCTGCACGCGCTACCAAGCGGCCGTCGTGCATCGCATCCGGCGCCCGGCCACGCCAGGCCGGCGTGCTCCGATCCGCATGGCGCCGCGGTCCGCGGATCGATGCGTCGCGTCGCGCGGGCGCACCGGACACGGGTACGGTCCATCGCATCGTCGTCCGCGGAGCGTCCCGGTTCTGCGCTAGATTTGCGCCACCATGCACCGCGTGTTCTGGATGGACGACACTACGCCCCGCAGCCGGGCGTTCGCGACCGCCGAGCTCGGCGAGGCGCTCGCGTTCGCCGAGTCGCTGCGCCGGCTGCGGCAGGAGGGGGGAGCGGTGTCGTTCGTGACGATCGCGACCGAGGATCCCGCGCACGTCGGGCAGGGCGGTGTCGCCGACCCGGCGGCCGACTACGACTGGGTGAAGCGCCGGCCGCCCCCGCGGCGGCGGTCGACCTGAGGCGACGGGCGGCGCCTCCGGTGGCCGGGCCGCCGGACGGACGCTCGGAAACGTTCCGGCGGCGCATCGGAAGCCGTTGTTTCGTAAGGTCTAGTGCACTGCAGCGACGACTTCCGGTCGACAATCCCATTCGTTCTGTCCTCCGATCCGAATGACCGCCTCCCGCCTCCGAAATGCCGATCGCATGCCTCCGACGCGAACCGCGTCGTGGGCGGCGCGCGTCGTGCTCGCGCTGCTGGCGACCGTCGCGGCGCTCGCCGCCTTCGTCGCGCAGCCGCCGGCGCCGCACGCGTCGCACGCGACCGATGGCGAGGTGCTCGCGTGGGTCGAGTCCCACGACGCGTTCGACGCGTCGGCGGGCCTCGTCGACGCCGCGGTCGCCGAGCGGCCGTCCGCGCCGGTCGCGCACGCCTGGGCCTCGGTGCGCGCGGCGGCGAACTCGGGTCTGGCGGATGCGCCGCCTCCGCTCGTCGGGACCGGCACCTGCCGCGCGCTGCTGCTGACCGGGCTGCCCGCGGCCGACACGATCGGCTGCGAGCTGCCGAAGAGCGCGGGCGATCCGACGGAGGTGGAACCGCCGCGCGTCGTGGGCGGCCCGGCGCCCTTGCCGAAGCGCGATACGATCGTGGTCGAATCCGACCCCAGCCCGCTACAGGCGCCGCTGCAACGGCCGCTGCGTCCGCCGAGCGCGTGAGCGCTCCCGCGCGCCGACCCCGGCGCGCATGCCGCGAGCCTGCCGCTCGCGGAGAACCGCGACGTCGCGATTCCGGCTAGGGCTGGAACCGATGCCGCACCGACTGCTCCGATCCGTCACCCGCGTGCTCCTCATGACCTCGACGCATTTCCGCACGGCGCCCCGCGCCGCTGCGCTGGCCCTCGCGATCGTCGCGATGCCGGCCGTGCTCCAGCCGGCCGCCGCGCAGACCGCGACGCCGCCGCGGCCGGCAGCGGCCACGCCGCCGGGCAAGCCGCCCGCGGCCGCCGTGCCGTCGCCGGCCCGC
>JADCHE010000147.1 GCA_020248665.1 Burkholderiales bacterium
CGCCTCGGGCAGCGAGCAGGGGACGAACTCGACGCCGCCGGCGACGAGGTCCTGCAGGCCCGGGGCCGCGCCGTTCGACGGCACCCACGGCACGCTGGCGGGGTCGATCTTCAGGTCCGACAGCATCCCCGCGAGCGCGAGGTGCCAGATGCCGCCCTGGCCCGTGCCGGACGCCTTGAACTTGCCCGGGTTGGCCTTGACGGCCGCGATCACGTCGTTCATCGACTTGTACGGCGAGTCCGCGCGCACCTGGAAGCCGGCCGGGTCGAGGTTCACCAGCGCGAGCGGCGTGTAGCTGGCGTGGGTGAGGTCGGTCAGCTTCTGGTGGTGCATCATCGTGATCTCGACCGTGATCAGGCCGAGCGTGTAGCCGTCCGGCGCCGCCGACGCGATCGCCTGGTGGCCGACGACGCCCGAGCCGCCGGTGCGGTTCACCACGTTGATGGGCTGGCCGAGTTCCTTCTCGAGCAGGCTGCCGATGATGCGCGCGGTCGCGTCGGTGCCGCCGCCCGCGCCCCAGGGCACGATCAGCGTGATCGGCCGGTTCGGGTAGGTCTGCGCGAACGCGGTCGCGGACGCGGCGAGCGCGACGCCGACGGCCGCGGTCTTGAACAGGCGGAGCAGGGAACGCATCGGGGGTCTCCTCGGTGTGTCGTCGCCGCGCATCGTGGCGGGGCGTCTTGTGGTCCCCGGGGATTCTGTGCGCGGCCCCCGGGGGCGTCAAGCCGAGCGCCGCGCCCTCGCCAGGTCGCGTTCCGATCGCGCCGATGCATCGCGCGAATCGCGATCGCCGTCTACAATGCGACGGCCGACGGGTCCTCCCTGCTGCCGGCGTCGCGTCCGCCGCGCCGTTCCGCATCACGACACAGTTCCGCTTGAAAGTTCCCGAAGATCCCAAGAATCGGCAGTTCCTGCAGCTCAACCGGTATCGGCGAGAGCGGACCGCGGTCCACGTCTACCTGCTCAGCGGCACGCGCTTCACGGGGCGCATCCGCTCGTTCGACGTGCACACCGTGCTGCTCGAGACCCAGCACGGCGAGATGGTGATCTACGGGCACGCCATCAGCACCATCGAGCCCGCGACCGGCCAGCGTGGTCGTCGTCCGGCCGGCCCCGGCGGCCCGCCGCGGCGAGCCGAGGGCGGCTATCGCCGCGAGGGCGACGGCGGAGGCTTCCGTCGCGATGGCGGCGACGGCCGCCCGTGGCCGGCGGAGTCGCGCGACGCGCCCCGCGGCGCGCTCGCGGACCCGGGCCTGCCGGCCGACGATGCACCGCCCGAGCCGCGCGCGCCCGCGCCGGCCGCGCCGACGGTCACGATCGTGCGCCGCCGCTCGCGGCTGATCCCGCGCGACTGACCCGGCGGATCCGCAGCGCGACGAGCGCGGCGATCGCCGACACGCCCGCCGCGAGGCCGAACGCGACGCGAAACGCGTGCGCGAGGGCTTCGGGCCGCGCGTCGGCGAGCGAGCCGCCGTCGGCCGCCGCCATCACCAGCGACGTCAGCACCGCGATCCCGATCACGCCGCCGAACGACCGGAAGAACGAGACCAGGGCGGTCACCACGCCGACCATCGCGGGGCCGACCGCGCCCTGCGCGGCGACGATCAGTGCGGGCAGCGTCATGCCGAGTCCGAAGCCGAGCGGCACCATCGCCGGCAGCGGCACCGCGGCGCCCGGCACCGACGCCCACGACAGCGCGGCCAGCGCGAGGCTTGCGAGCGCGCAGCCCGCGGCCGAGATCGCGCCCATCCGCGGCACGCGCAGCATCAGCCGCCCCGCGGTGAACGCGCCGGCGGGCGTGGCGAGCGTCAGCGCGACGAGCCGCAGCGCGACCTCGTCCGCGCGCGCGCCCCCGACCGCCTGCATCGACAGCGGCAGCAGCACCGTGCAACCGATCAGCACGAAGAAGTTCAGCGCGGTGACCATGCAGCACGCGAGCACGATGCGGTTGCGGAACAGCGACAGCGGCACGATCGGCTCGGGGGCATCGGACTCCCGCCACGCCCAGGCGAGCAGCAGCGCGAGGCCGAGCGCTCCGAAGCCGAGCGTCGAGCCCGATAGCCAGCCCGCGCCCTGGCCGACGCGCGTCAGCGCGACGAGCACGACGCCGAGCCCGGCGGCGAGCAGCGCGGCGCCCGACCAGTCGATGCTCGATTCGCGCGGCGCGGGTGCGGCGCGCGCGACGACCGCGGTCACGCGCCACGCCGCGAACGCGGCGAGCGGCAGGTTGATCCAGAACACCGAGCGCCACGACAGGTGAGCGGTGAGGTAGCCGCCGAGCAGCGGCGCCGCGAGCGCGGCGGTCGCGAACACCGCGGAGAAGTAGCCCTGGTAGCGGCCGCGATCCGGGCCGGAGATCACGTCGGCCGCGGCGGCCTGGCACAGCGCGAACAGCGCGCCGCTGCCGAGCCCCTGCAGCACCCGCGCGCCGATCAGCACCGGCATCGAGGTCGAGAGCGCGCACGCGACCGAGCCGACCGTCGAGACGCCGAGCGCGACGAGCAGGATGCGCCGCCGGCCGTGCAGATCGGACAGCTTGCCGTAGATCGGCGTCGCGACGGTGCCGGCGACGAGATAGCCGGCCATCACCCATGCGATCAGCGACACGTCGTCGAGCGCGCGGCCGATCGTGAGCAGCGCGACCGGCACGATCTGCCCGTCGATCGCGCCGAGGAAGATCGCGGGCAGCAGGGCGCGGACGAGGCGCTTGACCGCCTTCGGCGACGGCGCGCAGGCCGCGGCGCTCACGCGGTCCGCGCCCTTCGACCTGCCCGATGCATCGACCCGTCGCTCAGGCCCCGAGCGTCTGCCCGCCGTCGACCGCGATCGACTGGCCGGTGACCCAGCGCGCGGCGTCCGACGCGAGGTACATCACCAGGTCCGCGACCTCCTCGGGGGCGCCGAAGCGGCCGAACGGGATGCTCGCGCGGGTGCGTTCGTACAGCGTCGCATCCGAGGTCTTGCGCTGCTCCCAGAGCCCGCCGGGGAAGTCGATCGAGCCGGGCGCGACGCAGTTGACGCGGATGCCCTTGCGCGCCCACATCGCGGCCTGGCTGCCGGTGTAGTGGATCACCGCGGCCTTCGCCGCGCCGTAGGCGGGCGTGCGCGTCGAGGGGCGCAGCGCCGAGATCGACGACACGTTGACCACCGAGGGCGCGCTCGCCTTCTCCAGCCACGGCAGCGCGGCGCGGCTCGCGCGCACGACCGCCTGCACGTCGACGTGGAAGCTCGCGTCCCAGCCCGCGTCGGTGTCGCCGGCGCCGAAGCCCGACGCGTTGTTGACCAGCACGTCGATGCCGCCGAGCGCCTCGCCGGCGGCGGCCACCCAGGCCTCGATCTGCGCGCGGTCGGACAGGTCGCAGACCGACGCGTGCGCGGTCTTCGCGCCGGCCGCGGCGAGCTCGGCGCGGGTGGCCTCGAGGCCCTCGCGGTTGCGTGCGCAGATCGACACCGCGGCGCCCGCCTTCGCGAAGCCGAGCGCGATCGAGCGGCCGATGCCGCGGCTGCCGCCGGCGACGAGCACGCGGCGGCCGGTGAAGTCGAAGATGACGGACATGGTGCGCGCCCCGCTCAGCTGAAGGCCTGGATGCCGGTCTGCGCACGACCGAGGATCAGCGCGTGCACGTCGTGCGTGCCCTCGTAGGTGTTGACCACCTCGAGGTTGACCAGGTGGCGCGCCACGCCGTACTCGGCGCTGATGCCGTTGCCGCCCATCATGTCGCGGGCGAGCCGCGCGATGTCGAGC